>NZ_CP042913.1:1951112-2290306 GCF_008065115.1 Bythopirellula goksoeyrii
GTGATTCTAGTAGCAGGGATTGGTGCTTATCTTGAGGACTTGTCACCTCGTGTAAATAACTTCTGGCGATCCAGACCTGTGAACATCAATCTATGGTTTGTCGTAAAGTACGTCGTGGGACTTACAGTTTTGGCGTTAGCTTTCGGCAGCTTGCTGACCCCGGCCTATTGGCTCGAGATACATCCTGCTGCTGATCGAATCTATTGGTTCATTATGGCTGCCTTTTTCGCAACCTATTCACTTGCCCTCCTCTACACTATATCGATGGCGAGCTACTGCTTATTACGGCAGCCAATCTATGCTGCTGTCCTGACATTCGGTCTGCTTTTCGGCGGCATAGTGTTAGTCCGGTGGCTATTCTATGATACTAGTCAATCAATCCTCTTCTTCACTACTTTGTTCGTAGCTCTAGTATCTGCCATCACCATCGCATACCTCGCCGTCAAGCACGACTGGGGTTGGAAAGAGGGGCGTTAGGGGGAGTTCGCTCAGCGAGCTTTTCTGGTAGATTGATTAGAGGCACCCGTGAATCGGTATCAAACGATTCGATTCTTGTAGCCGCCCCCGGAAGGGGGTGGTTTGCCCAAGTATCAACCACCCCCATCCGGGGGCGGCTACTACCACATCCCGCTCGGATTCCATTGGAACAGCCATGAAAGCCTCCGATCTGTTCGTCCAAGCCCTGGAGAGCGAAGGAGTCGAGTTCATCTTCGGCATCCCCGGCGAGGAAAATCTCGACTTGCTCGACTCGCTCTCACGATCGAGCATTCGGCTGGTTCTCACGCGACACGAGCAAGCTGCCGGGTTTATGGCGGCGACCTACGGACGACTCACCGGCAAAGCAGGCGTGTGCCTCTCGACACTCGGCCCGGGGGCCACCAATCTTGTCACTGCCGCAGCCTACGCCCAGCTTGGTGGCATGCCCATGGTCATGCTTACCGGCCAAAAGCCGGTCAAGACCAGCAAGCAAGGGCAGTTTCAGATCGTCGATATCGTCGACATGATGCGCCCGCTCACCAAATACACTCGCCAAATCGTCAGCGGGGGGAACATCCCCTCTCGTATTCGAGAGGCTTTTCGCTTGGCCGAAGAGGAGCGTCCCGGTGCCACCCATCTTGAGCTTCCCGAAGATATCGCCCGGGAGGATACGGATGAGCCCGTTCTCCCCCAGAGCATGGCCCGCCGCCCAGTAGCCGAAGAAAAGTCGATTCGTGCCGCAGTGAAGCGAATCGAACAAGCACGTCATCCTCTCTTGTTGGTCGGAGCCGCAGCTAACAGACGATTGACTTGCCGCATGTTGCGACGATTAGTTGAGCGTACCGGGATTCCCTTTGTTACCACGCAAATGGGCAAAGGCGTACTCGACGAAACCGATCCGCTGTTTCTCGGCAATGCAGCCTTGTCGGACGATGACTTTGTGCATCGGGCATTCGACAAAGCGGATGTCATTATCAACGTTGGACACGACGTGATCGAAAAGCCGCCATTCTTCATGACACCTGGCGGCGTCGAAGTGATTCACGTCAACTTCAACTCGGCGTCAGTCGATCCGGTGTACTTCCCACAAGTGGAAGTGATCGGCGATATCGCCAATAGCGTTTGGCAGATCGAGGAGCAGATCAGTCGGCAAACGCACTGGGACTTTGCGAGGTTCATGGAAGTGCGCAGCGCTTTGATTCAACATATTCAGGCCGACGCCAGCGACGACCGTTTTCCCATTTATCCTCAGCGCCTGGTAGCCGACATCAGAGAATTCATGCCTGACAACGGGATCATTGCGCTCGACAATGGGATCTATAAAATATGGTTCGCCCGCAATTATCCAGCCAAGCAGCCGAATACGGTCCTACTGGACAATGCGCTGGCATCAATGGGGGCCGGCCTCCCTTCTGCCATGGCAGCTCGGCTCGTCTATCCCGAACGCAAAGTCATGGCCATCTGCGGCGACGGAGGTTTCATGATGAACTCCCAGGAACTCGAAACCGCGGTGCGACTCGGCATGCATCTAGTCGTAGTTATCCTACGTGATGATTCTTATGGCATGATCAAGTGGAAGCAAGCGCACATGGGTTTTGAGAACTTCGGCATGGACTTTGATAATCCAGATTTTGTGAAATATGCCGAGAGCTACGGAGCAGAGGGACATCGCATATCGACCGAAGACGAGCTCATACCGCTCTTGGAAAAGTGCCATGCGACTCCCGGCGTCCATGTCATAGACGTTCCTGTCGACTACTCGGATAACGACCGGATATTGAACAACGAAATCGCTGAGTTGAGTGAAAAGCTGTGAGGTGCCAACGATGCTTAAGAAATCCTACCCATACTATCTTGCCAACGAACCTGTAGCCCCCAACACCGATCTTGAAGTAACGGATAAATACACCGGCGAGGTCGCCACACGCGTGGCTATGGCCGACGCCAAAGTGATTGATCAAGCAATCGCTGCGACGGTCGAAGCCACCACGCCCATGGCCGAGCTACCACCCTACGAGCGGCAGTCAATTCTCAACCATTGTGTGAAGAGGTTCACCGAACGGGCCGACGAACTGGCCATGTCGCTCTGCATCGAAGCAGGTAAGCCAATCAAAGATAGTCGCGGCGAGGTGTCGCGACTGATCGACACCTTTCGCATTGCTGCCGAGGAATCGGTCCGCATGGGTGGTGAGATAATGAATCTAGAAATCTCCCCCCGCGCTCGCGGCTATCGGGGGATGTTCAAGCGGGTTCCCATCGGCCCCTGTTCGTTCATCTCCCCATTCAATTTCCCCCTAAACTTGGCAGCGCACAAAGTTGCCCCGGCGATTGCCGTCGGCTGTCCGTTTATCTTGAAACCCGCCAGTCGCACCCCCATTGGCGCATTGATCATCGGCGAGGTTCTCGCTGAAACCGACTTGCCCCAAGGTGCTTTTTCGATTCTTCCCTGCCATCGCGACGGCGCCGACTTGTTTACGACCGACGATCGCCTGAAGCTGCTGAGCTTCACGGGTTCACCAGAAGTCGGTTGGGACTTAAAAGCACGAGCCGGCAAGAAACCCGTTATCTTAGAACTCGGCGGCAATGCGGCTTGTATTGTGGATGCCGACGCAGATCTGAAAGATGCCACTGAACGGCTCATCGTTGGGGCATTCTATCAATCAGGCCAAAGCTGTATTGGCGTGCAGCGAATCCTCATTCACGAGAGCATCTACTCCCAACTTAGCGATATGCTGGTCGTGGCCACCAAGAAACTCGTAGCCGGCGACCCGAAAAACGAGAAAACCTTCATTGGCCCCATGATTTCCGAAAAGGAAGCCGAGAGATTGGAAATATGGATCAAGCAGGCTAAATCAGCCGGTGGCAAGATCCTCTGCGGTGGCAAACGAGATGGCGCGATGCTCGAAGCCACGCTCATGGAAGAGGTTCCCCAAGATCAGCCGATGTGCGCAGAAGAAGCCTTCGGTCCGGTCGCCGTGTTGAGTCGATTCAGTACCTTCGAGGAAGCACTGAAGCGCACCAACGATAGCCGGTTCGGTTTGCAGGCGGGTATCTTCACCCGCGATATTTACAAGATCCAAAAAGCCTGGGACGAACTAGAGGTTGGTGGCATCATCATCGGCGATGTTCCCAGTTGGCGTGTCGACAACATGCCATACGGCGGTGTGAAGGACAGCGGCCTGGGCCGGGAAGGGATCCGCTTCGCCATGGAAGACATGACCGAAATCCGAAATCTGGTTGTTCGTACCCCTCCAGGTGTGGAGCTGTAATTCGATTTACCGAACCGTATCTTGGACGACTTTCCAGAGGTCGCTTAGCCCCATTTTCTGCGCATAGTCCGAGATGTAATCTCGGTCGAGAGAATCCCCGCGAATTTTTAGGATTCCCGCAATATCTCTAAGGTGACGTTCACCACCTCCCATCTCGTGCCATTCCATTTTTTTCAGAATGATATCTTCTGGCGAACTAAACACCGCCTGGCATCCATCGGAGATAGGTATCCTGATGCCTCGGTCGAATCGCAACTGATCGAATGAGGACTGCTTGGCAATGACAACGTCAATCTTCTGTCCGCTATCAGGATGAATAATATTGAACATCCCTTCTCGCTGACATTCTTGACGAGCAGTCTCGCGATTGAAATAGAAATCAGGCTGGGGAAAACCATCGCAAAAAAGATCGCAATTCGCTACCGTTAGATCGACGACAACATCGATGTCGTTCGTAAACCGTGGCTCCCCGTAGGCAATCGTCGCTTGAGAACCAGTAATGAAATAGCGAATTCCAGTTCGTTCCAAATGATTGCACAGGAACACCAAGAGATCAGATTGCTCCATGAGAGAGCCTCCAGGCAACCTGTGCTCGAATCTGGGATTCAGTCCACTCAGGATGCTCCGCTTTGAGCATTCGCTGAATCAATTGACTAGCATGGGACCACATTCCGTGAGCGATTCTTAGGCGTTCTGCCGGAGTCTTACCGCGCAGCACTTCCGCCATTTGGTCGTCAACGACTTCGATTCTAAAGGGTCTCTCAGGCATACAGCCATTCTAGCGGGTCAGCATTTCCCGCGTCAGACCTGCAAGTAGAGACTTGCTAGGAGACCGCTGCAGGCTCAGCGGTGAAATCCGCCTCGGCCTCGCGCAGGCAGCTCTTGATTTGCCGTACGGCTTGACGCAGGCGAGCTTCGTTCTCTATGAGCGACATCCGCAGAAATCCCTCGCCCGCCGGGCCAAACCCACTGCCCGGGCTCACAGCAACGTTGCCTTTTTCCAGTAGCATCATGGCAAAATCCATGGTGCTCATCCGCGATCGCCAGGGTTCAGGGACTTGCTGCCAGACAAACATTCCCGCCTTGGGAGGATCAACAGTCCAGCCCAGTCGCGCAAGCGATTCACACAAAGCATTGCGGCGCGATTGATAGATTTGCGATTGTTCCTCGACCGCCGCGTCGGTATGGCGCAGGGCTAGAATCGCTGCAATCTGGATTGCTTGGAACATACCGTAGTCGTAATAGCCCTTGATTGTTGCCAAAGCCGAGATCATTTCCGCGTTGCCCGCACAGAAGCCAACTCGCCACCCGGCCATGTTGTAGCCTTTGCTCATCGTCGTGAACTCGACTCCCACCTCAGCGGCCCCTGGCGATGCCAGAAAGCTTGGCGGCTTGTAGCCATCGAATGCCACGTCGGCATAAGCGAAATCGCTAATCACCATGAAGCCATACTTCTTGGCCAGTTTGACAACTTCGTCGAAAAACGATTGTTCCACAACCACGCTCGATGGATTATGTGGGTAGTTGAGAATCAAAAGCTTAGGACGCGGATAAAGCGTCTCACAGGTGTAGGCAATGTCTGATAGGAATTTTTCACTGTCTGCCACTTCAAGAGCAATGACGTTGCCCGAAGCGAGCGCTACCGAATAAACATGAATTGGAAAGAATGGCGCCGGCACAATTGCCGAGTCCCCAGGTCCCATCATGGCCAGACACATGTGGCTGAAGCCTTCTTTCGAGCCGAGGCAGGTGATGACTTCCTGATCGGGATCAAGCCGCACACCGTACTTCTTCATGTACTTGGCGGCAACTTCACGGCGCAAGTTGGCTATGCCGTTGCTCTTGCTGTACCCATGATTGCCCGGATCGCGAGCAGCCTCCGAGAGCTTCTCAATGACCAGATCTTGTGGTGGATCCGAGGGATTGCCCATCCCCAGATCAATCACGTCATCGCCATTGCGCCGCTTGTTATAGAGCATCGTATTGATGCGTCCAAATAAATACGGCGGCAGACGCTTTACACGCTGGGCAACTTCAATCTTGAAAGGTTCCGATTCGGTAGACATAGCGGGGTCCAAGGGCAAAGAGGTTGAACTACCAGACCAAGTATAACCGAAGTCGGTTCGCAGCGCAAACGGGTAGATTGTCAGACTTGCAACTCAGAATACTCTGATAGCCGTCGGCGGAAACCGATGGTTGATAACAGAAAAAACCCCCGCCTTCCGGCGGGGGCTGTTAGGTTTCGACAGGGACTTTGCAAAAACTACCGCACGGTGCCACTCGTCTGCCGCACGGCCGAATCGTCCCGAACCGGGGCATGCCTCTTGGCGGAGTGGTCGCTAGGTGCTTGGGAAGTTCCTGCCAAGAAATTGTCGACTCGTGAGCTTGAGCGTATCTCTTCAAACTTATCGCTCATTGCCATCCGCAGCTTCTTTTCGTAGATGTCTCGGACCAAAATATCGCGGACCTTACTCGCATCGACGTCGACTCGCTCGGTGCGACCTTCGCAACGGAGAATTAGGAACTTATCACGGACCTGGATAATCCCCGAAAGCTGGCCATCCTGTAGCTGGAAGGCGGCTTCCTCAAGTTGGGGTTGGCCACCAAACCGTTGGATCGGTGGCACTTCGCCTCGAAGGGCTTTGCTTGAGGGTTCGATGGAGTACTCGGCAGCCAAGTCGCCAAAATACTCGACCGAAGGATTGCGCCGGGCCTTGTCCCAAACTTCCTGGGCTCGCCGCATGGTGGGCAGCACAATCGCTCGACAGCGAACTCGGTCGCCGTAGTTGGCTTGGAAGCCTTTTTGAATGTCCTCTTCGGTCACCTGGACCTTGGAGGCAGTTAGCTTTTTTAGTGCCGCCGAGGGCCAAACGGCATCACGGTAGTAGTCTGCTCGGTCGATTTTCTGCTCTTGGGCGATCGACTCAAACCATTTGTTGAGATCCGCTTTGCCATGCTCATCGACCACGCCAGACAACTCGGCGGCGTGGCGCACCTCGGCTTCCATGTCCTCTTGGGTAACCACCATGTTAGCGTTTTTCAAACCCTGCTCCAGAATCATACGAGAAATCTCCGACTCTAGTACTTCCTCGCCATGACGAAGCAGACACTCGTCTCCCAGCTCTTTCATCGTAATGCGATCGCCATTAACTGTGGCCACAACCCCCGGCATTGTCTGACGGAGCTGGGGATTGTTGTAAACATTGATCGGTGTTGAAGCTTCTTGTAGCTTGGCAAATAACTCATGCGATGCCTCGCGCAGTTTCTCGTCAGTAAGCTTCTCAACGATCTGCTGCCGCACCTCGGCGGGATCCACATTGCGTGGCGGGTTACGTGAAATGCACTTCAAAATCACGAATTGCCCTGCGACGGGAAGAACCTCAGATATCTGACCGGGAGCAAGCTCAAACGCAGCCTGCTCAATTGCCGCATCACCGATGTGGTGACGAATCGGCTGGATCAATCCACCCACGCTGGCCGAGTTGATATCGACCGAGTGTTCGATTGCCAGACGGGCAAACTGTTCGGAGTCGGCAAGCAACTTGTTGCGTATTTCATTCGCCAATTCTGGAGTCCCTACGGCGATGAGTCGAGCATTGATAGTTTCACCAAATTCACGTTCCATGGCTTCGCTGAGTTCAGCGTCGGAAACCTGAATGTTTTTCTCCGCCAACTTACGTAGCGCCAACGTCGGCCACACGATATCGCGTGCATATTCCTGAGCAGTGATCCCGCGTTCTTTCTCCAGCATCTCAAGCCATTGCTCGCGAGAAAGTTGGAATCGCTTGGCCATGCGATCAATCTCGGCAGCGATATCTTGATTGGTGATTGCGATGCCTCGTTTCTCGCAATGGTTCAGAATCAAACGCTTGTTGACCAGACTCTCTAGTACTTCTTCGCCGTGTCGTTTCACACAGGCATCCGAGAGGTCTTTGCGGCTGATGTCTTTGCCGTTGACGATTGCCATCACGTCATGGGGAAGCTTCTTGATGGCAGAGGCCGTTCCATCTGCTGCAGCCGTGCGCGCTGAAGCTGCTACACTTGAATGCGTGGCTGCCTTGGCAGTCTTTGGAGCATCCGTTTGTTTGAATTTAAGTGTTAATACGAGGATTACCGCCGCGGCCACGATCCAACCAATTTGGTTCTTCCAGAGCCAACGGGAGATCCGGTTTGAGAGGGGGCGTACTTTTGCATCCGTGCGTACTGAGTCTGGGTGAGACATGGCGGTTTCTCCATAAACCGTGTGCAAAGAAATGGGTCGACGCGCGTCGGGTGCGCGAAGAATACGGGGTTTCGCCGAACAGTATAGGCCGCATGAGAAAAATGCGACAAGAGAGATGAGGAGCCAAGCCTCAAGAGAACTGCTAGCATTGCCAGCTAATGTCGAATGACGAAATACCCATGCACGAATGAATGACGAAGCAAAAATGACGAATCAGAACTCCGTTTTAGTCATTCTGTCATTTCCTACCCATCCATCACCTCGGCTTCTTTCGCCTTGGCAATATCGTTCGCCTGGTCCTCATAGGTCTTGGTAAGGTCCTGGATTTCCTTCTTGAGTGAATCCCGATCGTCTTCACTCATGGTCTTGTCCTTTTCGGCCTGATCGGCATGTTTGTTGCCATCTCGGCGGACATTGCGTATCGCAACCTTGGACTCTTCAGTGAGGTCTTTGATGCGTGAAACCATCGAGCGACGAACTTCCCCAGATAGTGCCGGGATATTGAGCCGAATCACTTTGCCATCACTTTGTGGCGCCAACCCCAGGTCGCTCGCGATGATGCCCTTTTCAATTTCCTTGATCGTCGAGGGATCGAAGGGTCGAATAACGATTTGTGTCGGCTCGGGTGCGCTCACCGACGCGATCTGCTTAATAGGAGTAGGAGAACCATAGACTTCGACCCGAACGGTATCTACCAATCCAGGATTGGCCCGCCCGGTGCGGATACCGGTCATATCGTCCTTAAGCTTGCTGATCGCCTTTTCCATGCGCTCTTCAGTATCAAGAAGGATTTCGTCTTGTGTCATGGTTGAGTGTAGAGAGTTTAGAGTTAAGTGATGAAAGGTGAGCCGGATGCGTCAGCTTCTGGCATGGGGTTCGTGGCTAGTTGCCTTCTTTACGGTCTCTGGCACTTTAGATGTCAGCTCCTGATGCACTCACGGCTTCTTTGCGGCTGGTAACCGAAGTGCCGATTTTCTCTCCGCGGACGGCACGTTCAATGTTGCCATCAACACGGTAATTGAACACGAGAATAGGCAAGTCGTGCTCCATGCATTGGGCAATCGCGGTGGGATCCATCACACGCAAGTTTTGATCCCGCACCTCTTGGAAACTCAGATTGCGAAACAGCACCGCGTGGGGGTTTTTCTCGGGATCTTCGCTATAGACTCCTTCAACCCGCGTAGCTTTCATCAAGATATCGGCTTCGATCTCCAAGGCTTTCTGAGCTGCCGCGGTATCGGTCGTCACAAATGGGGCACCCGTCCCCCCCGCGACGATCACGATGCGACCCTTTTCGAGATGTCGCTTTGCACGGCGGCGGATGTAAGGTTCCGCTACACCATCCATCTTCACGGCACTCATCAGGCGCGTCTCGCACCCAAGTGACTCAAGCGCGTCTTGCAAAGCAAGCCCATTAATCACCGTGGCCAGCATTCCCATGTAGTGGGCTGTGGCTTCCTGGATGCTGGAGTTGCCGGCCGTGAATTGGGCTCCCCGCAGGATATTGCCGCCACCAATCACAATGGCTATCTCGACTCCCTGCTGCATGGCACGATAAGTCTGAGAGGCAATGTGAACTACCTCTTCCATGCTGATGCCGCGTTCACCGGGAGGAGCAAAGCTTTCACCCGAGAGTTTAAGAACCACCCGGCGATAGGGCCCATCGGTTTGTCCTGGCGAGTCAGTCATGGGGTACTCATTGTTGGATTAAGAAAACGCCCGGGGGTTGCAACCCCCGGGCGTTAAGGAAATCAATATTACGCCGCGTCGACGGCCTCACTGGAACTGGTCTCTCCCAATTGCCAGCGGATGAAGCGTTTGAGCTTCATTCCGCCTGCCTTGGCGAAATTGCCCACAGTTTGGCTCTCATCTTTCACAAAGGGTTGCTCCGACAGAACATGTTCAGCATAGAAGTTTTTCATCCGGCCTTCGATCATCTTTTCGATGATGTTTTCCGGCTTGCCTTCTTGGCGGGCACGATCCTTCTGCAGCTCTCGCTCCTTGCTGACAATCTCGGGATCCAGCTCTTCCTTGGTAGTGGCACGAGGATTCATAGCTGCCACATGCAAGCTGACATCCTTAGCCAATTCGTCGGTTCCCCCTTCGACCTCCAGGAGCACGCCGATCTTAGCCATATGGACGAAACCCCCCGCGGGAGCGTCAATCCGCTCTAGCCGGGCAATGCGAAATACCTCGCGAATCTTATTCTGCAGCTCATCTCGTTGATCTTCGAGAGTCATCTCTTTCTTGCTTGGCGAAGGCTGAGCCCACAGTTCTTCGGGCGTTTTTGCACCTGGGCCGGTTGCCAATTGCTTGGCGAGGTCTTCGGCCAACTGGATAAACTCTTCGTTAGCGGCAACTGGCGCCGATTCGCATTGCAACTCCACCATGGCACCTACTCCGTCGGCAATGCTGGCAAAGATTCCAATTCGACCCTCTTCGGTAGCGCGGTCTTGACGCTTGCCCATAAACTTTTTGCCGGCTTCGCGTAAAGCCCGCTTGGCGGCTTCCACATCACCTTCCGATTCTTTCAGTGCGGCTTTGCATTCCATCATCGGTAGCTGCGTCTCATCGCGCAGCTTCTTTACCATGGCTGCGGTGATTTCTGGCATAGTAATTTACTCCTCGTGTCTCGGTAAGATATGTGTGTAGACCGGAACAAGCCGTGCGCAGTTCCGGAAATAATTAGCTAATTGCTATGGGTCAGGAGTCAGAGAGATAGCTCTCGATTCTCACCCCAAGCTCTCGACTATATTCAACTGGCGGATTGGCCATTCTTGGGCTCAGCACCCTCGGCCTGTTGCTGCTGGGCTGTAGCGGATTCGGCTTTGCCCTTAGCAATTGCGTCGGCCAGTATGTTTATGATCAGATCGATCGAACGCATACTGTCGTCGTTGCCAGGGATGGGTAGATCGATCAAATCAGGATCGCAATCGGTATCAATCAAAGCGACCGTGGTGATCCCCATCTTGCGGGCTTCCTTGACGGCGTTCTTCTCTTTCTTTGGATCGACGATGACCATGCACTCCGGCAAACGGTTCATCTTTCGCATTCCATTGAGATTCTGAAACATCTTGCGGTATTCGCGATTCAGCGAGGACTGCATTTTTTTGGAATACGAATTGATCTCTTCGCTTTCGCGAATGTGTTCGAGTTCCTCCAGCCGTGAGAGCCGACTGCGAATCGTGCGGAAATTGGTCAACGTGCCACCCAACCAGCGGTCGTTGATGTAGGGCATTCCGCATCCCTCGGCTGCTTTCTGAATCGTCTCGCCCGCTTGTCGTTTCGTGCCGACAAACAAGATGAGACTGCCGTGACTGGCCACGTCCGCCAAATACTTCTTTGCACGCAGCAGGCCGCGAATGGTTTCGCGGACGTCGATAATGTGGATCAGATTGCGGCGGGCATAAATGTAGGGCCGCATCTTGGGATTCCAGCGGCTTGAGCGATGCCCAAAATGTACGCCGGACTCAACCAACTCTTTGACTAAAGTCGTTGACACTAGTTTTACTCCAAAAGGCACATCGGCTTAGCCTTCGAGAAGACCATATCCCATTCTGGCGAGCAAAAAGCCCACCGGGCATCCGACGTTAGGTAGTTCATTCGGCCTGAAATTCCAAAGCGCTGACTTGGGCCGTGCAAGTCAATTTAGCCCTGTAGTTTATCGCTCGGTTTTCTCAGCGTCAACAGGCCCGAGTGCTGCTTAATCTCAAGCAGGGAAAGAAGTTAGACCGTTCCCGATACGGATTTTAGGCACCGATTTCAGCCAACCCCGCCAGCATGGCGTCATGCAGGATTCTATTCGTGGCCAACACGCCACGATTGGTTGCCAAAGTCCTCCCGTGAGAGAAATCAAGCGGTTTTCCGTCGAGATCGGAGACTCGACCACCGGCTTCCTCCACGCAGATCGATCCAGCCGCCTGATCCCAGATTTTCTCTCGATAGTCCAATCGCGAAGGAGATAGGAGACGAAGGTTAATTTCCCCGCCACCTGCCGCAAGGACGGCATACTTGGCTTGGCTGTCCATCGCCACCGGATCAGCCGTGACGCCCAATGCGGTGACGAGCTCACCGATGCCCCCCGTATCCGTATGGGCCTTTTCAACACTGCGTAGCATGCGCGCCGAGGCAATGTTACTTTCTAAAGAGACGGAGAGCTTTGTCCACGCAGCATCTTCATCGGTTAGCAAACTTGCAAAGCAGCCGCTCTCACAACGAGCTACGACGATTGTTCCAGCGCCACCCTTTTCTGGTTTGATGCCAGCGCCCAATTCGGGACATCCCAGCGCACCAACTCGGACTTTACCATCCCGAATAAATGCTAAAGCTACGGCATATTGATCCCCGCGCAGAAACCCTTTCGTTCCATCGACGGGGTCGAGCGTCCAGAACTCGTCAGTTGGTTCGCCTGCACCACGATCAATCCAAGCACACACCTGGTCAGGGGTCGCGGTCGGTTCTAGCTGCCGGACAAAATGCGTGATTTGTTCGAGCGACTCTTTACTCTCAGGTGTGCACAGCGCCTCCGAGCTTTCTTCGCCTACAAATCCCATCTGTGGAAACGTATCCAGCAGACGTTTGGAAACAATCGCCTGGGCAGCAAAATCAGCTACAGTCACGGGTGATTTGTCATCCTTACTGATTGCAGCCGTCACAAGCTTCTTCTGGACTTGCTGCGCAAGCTGCGCTGCCTCGCGAACCGCGGATATTGCAAATCGAACTTTGGAACAATCGATGGGAGAATTCATACAGAATAACAATTCTAAAAACGGAACGCCCAGGGACCAGAATCCCTGGGCGTTATATGTGCAAAGCAAAAACTACCCCGCCAGGACTCGAACCTGGAATGAGGGAATCAAAATCCCTAGTGTTACCATTACACTACGGGGCAATACGCTCGCGCGTCTTGTCGCGGCTGAACCCGTCAATTTAGGGTAATCAGGCGAATCTCGAAAGGGGGACCATCGATTGAATGCCCAATGACCAAGGAAGTTAAATCACAGGAGCGAAAACGGGTCATTGGTCATTGAGATTTGCGAGCTTATTCGCCACCGTGAAAGTCACCTGCTCTAGCTCACGAGCCAAATCGACTCCCACCATGCTCACTCCTTCGGGGACTTGAAGGGTCACGGGGGCGAAATTCACGATTCCCTTGATCCCTGCCGCGACGAATTCATCGGTGACCGACTGAGCCATAGCGGCGGGGACAGCCACCATCCCCAACTCGATCTTCTTGGCCTTGAGTACTTCTCCGAGCTGACTGAGGTGACTCACCTCGACTCCTTCGATCTCGGTTCCCACTTTCGCAGAATCGGTATCAAACGCCATCACAATGCGGAAGCCCTGTTGCACGAAACCTCGATAACCCAGCAAGGCGCGGCCCAGATTTCCGACCCCCACCAATGCAACCTGCCATTCGCGGTCGGTGCCCAAAATCTTGCGAATTTCACCTATGAGCTCTACGCACTTGTAGCCGATCCCGGGATGGCCGAAGTGGCCAAAGTGCGCAAGGTCTTTTCTCACCTGGGCATCGGTAAACCCCAGCCTACGACCAAGCTGACTACTACTGGTCGTTTCCTTGCCTGTCGCGATCAGGTGCTGCAATTCCCGTAAGTAGAGGCTCAGTCGGCTGACGACTGCCCCGGGAATAGCACTCGGATTAGGCCGAGAAGTGTGACTCTCTTCGGACAAGTTCTAACCTAAAGGCTTGAGAAGCTGGGGGGTGTGTAAGACTCATTTCTTGCGACCTGCACTCTGCCATCATAGGCAAGCAGGCCCACTCTAACCAGAATCAGCATTACCTAGCAAGTCAGAATCACTCGATCGTCAATCAAGGTAACGAGTTACGAAAATTGGGAGATGTTAAAGGGTTGCTTGATTCTGGTCGAGATATCGCCCCTGTTTACCACCCAGCCAGAGCCATCAAGTCGATTCTGCAAATTCGTTTCAGATGGCATCTCTCCTACGATACTTCTGTCCAGTTTCGACCTTGATGGTCCGGCAAAATGCAACATTGCGATTGTACCGATTGAGTATGGCAGGCTGACTTCGCTGTGTAGGAAAAAGGCAACATCTAGCTAAGGCAGGGGGTCTGTTCTTACCGAAATCTCCAATGAGTGGGAACTATCCCATTTTGACCAAACCATTTATTTCCACATCTCATTAGTGAAGGAGACGAACACCATGAGAGCCAAGTCGGTAGTGCGAGCTCTAGCTGCCATTGCCTTAGCAATGCTGCCATCGGCAGCATGGGCCGGGTACTGCGGCGTCGCACGTTACAACGGTTGCACACCATGTTGCTACCAACAGAATTGCCACACCGTCATGAAAACTGTGCGGTGCGTTGAGTGGCAAAAGCAGCAAGTTACCCGCTGCAAGACAGTTTACGATCGAGTATGCGAAGATCGGGTTATCAACTGCACCCGCTATGTTCGCGAACAACGCCAGAAAGAAGTTTGTTACACCGTTTGCAAGCCCGTCTGGGAAACCAAGACCCGTTGCTACACCGTGTGCAAGCCAGTTTGGGAAACCAAGACCCGCAACGTCTGCTACACCACGTATCACCCGGTGTGGGAAACCAAACAACGCTGCTACACCGTCTGCAAACCTGTCTGGGAAACCAAAACCCGCGATGTCTGCTACACGACCTACCATCCTGTTTGGGAAACGAAGCAGCGTCAGTACACCGTCTGCAAGCCAGTTTGGGAAACCAAGACTCGTTGCTACACGGTACAGAAGCCAGTGTGGGAAACTCGTACCCGCGAAATTCCTTACACCACCTACAAGACCGTATGGGAAACTCGTGAGCGGAACTACACCGTCTGCAAGCCTGTGTGGGAAACCCGTGAGCGGGAGCAAACCTACTACGTTCGCGTAGCCGTTCCCTACACCAAGACCATCCAGGTTCGCGGTGGACATTGGGAAACTGAGACCTATGAGATTCCAGGCAAGACCTACACCAAGACCGTTCGCGAACCAGGCACCTTTACCTACGATCCGTGCCGGTGCCGGTGCGTGTACTGCCCCGGTCCTTGCAAGACGCTTTGCTGCCAGGCCCCTCCGAAATGCTGCTGCAAGCGTGTCTGGGTTCCTGAATGCCACACCAAGGAGATCTGCTGCACAAAGTACGTTTGCGAACCACGCACTCGCACCTGCTGCTACAAGGTTTGCCGCATGGTGCCTGAGACAAGAACTTGCACCTACAAGGTCTGCCGCTCGGTTCCTTGCCAGCACACCCGCACTTGTTGCTACAAGGTCTGCCACATGGTTCCTGAGACCAAGACCTGCTGCTACAAGGTGTGCCACATGGTCCCCGAGACCAAGACCTGCTGCTACAAGGTGTGCCGCATGGTACCCCAGCAGCACACCAAGACCTGCTGCTACAAGGTGTGCCACATGGTCCCCGAGACCAAGACCTGCTGCTACAAGGTGTGCCGCATGGTACCCAAGCAGTGCACCAAGACTTGCTGCTACAAGGTGTGCCACATGGTCCCCGAGACCAAGACCTGCTGCTACAAGGTGTGCCGCATGGTACCTGAGCAACGGACCAAGACCGTTTGCTACAGCGTCTGTGTGCCAGTTTGCGAGCAGAAGACCATTAAGGTCACCCGCTGCGTACCTCGCCAGGTGCCGTACACGGTTTGCCGTTGCGTACCTCGCGTAGTTTGCAAGCAAGTCCCAGTTTGTGTTCACTGCCCAGACCCATGCTGCGAGCCTTCATGTGGATGTGCAGAACCTTCCTGTGGAGCACCCTGCTGCGACTGATGGTAAGAGAATGGTTTCCTTCAAGGGAAATTAGTTTTGGTCAAACAAGCTGCTGGCCCGGCAAATCGCAAGATTCGCCGGGCCAGTTTTTTTGTAACGAATCATTGGGCCGCGGCCGGCCCGGCGAGTCCTGCTGGCTAGAGGGGAGCGAGTTGACCCCCTCTAAACGCAGCCCGTTTGCCCAACCAAAGAATCATAACTGCTCGGCTCTATGCATCGCGTATGAACGCAACCTCTCCATGCATGACCTACACTATAACTATTCGGAATCGTGTTTCGGTTTGACCTTTCAGAAAGAAACTAGAGACAGCCATGAACTTTCTCCGTAAGAACTGGTACTACCTTGGTGCACTGCTCTTGGTGGCTCTGGCGGCAGCGCTGTCATTTATCTGGGGTGAAATTAGCACGTTGCGTGCAATGATGCTACTGAGCTTTATGGCATTACTCGCGCATCAATTTGAGGAGTATGCCTGGCCGGGTGGCTTTCCGGCAGTTATCAATCTTGCCGTGATGCCCAGCGGGAACAAACCGGATCGCTATCCGCTTAATCGGATGACATCGCTCTTTGTGAACGTGATCTTCGCCTATCCTTTCTATCTGGGCTCAGTAATATTCTGCAACCAGGTCTGGCTTGGTTTGGGACTGGTCCTCTTCGGGATGTTTCAATTGGGATTTCATGGCATCCAGATCAACAAGAAAATGCAATCGATCTACAATCCGGGTCTCTTCACGGCCATCGTCCTTTTTTGGCCCATTGGCATCTACTACATGTGGTACGTTGCTGACCAAAATCTCAGCGCCTGGTGGATGTGGCCAGTTGGAGGTGCTATCGCATTCGCTGCAACATTCTTTGGCGTGTATCTGCCGATCACACACTGGTTCAAAGACGAGAACTCTTGCTACCCCTTCAGCCCGCAAGAAATGGCTCGCTTCCGTGTTGAGCAGAAAATGAATCATCTGGCTAGCAACCAGCAACTCGTGGCTACGCCGAGCAGCTACTCGCAGGGAAGTTGATCAAGGATCACTAGCAAGGGCTCACACAGTTTCATTCCTTCAATACAATCGATTCGGCCAGTGCACGTTGAGAAACGGGCACATCGCTAAACGCACAAAGGCGGGTACCCGCTGCAGGATACTCATCGAGAGACTCAGGAGTTCCTAGAGAAGCCAAGACACAATCGCGCGACTGCGTGAGCTCCTTTAAGAAAGCGTCTTGAGCAGGCAAAAGGCCGAACTGATGCCATGCTGCCGGCTTCACGATTTGCGCAATCAGAATCTGTTCGGCGCTCATCACATTCGCCAACACCTGGGCATACTCTTCCGGCGAGGCACTTGCTCCCAATTCGAAATAGTGGCAATTGCCAAACCGTTCACGAATCGCCGCTCCCAAAGTCTGCTCAGGCGGATCGAGATGCGATTGGTGAGGCCGCAGCAAAACCGCACAGAACGATTTATCGGATGAGAAAGGAAGCAAAGGCTTATCAGCTGAGATTTGTCGTATAGAATCTCTTGCCACACGTTTCGCCAAAGTATGAGATTGCTCTCGAATCTCTTCGCGATTTGCGTCAAGTGGGGGAAGCTGTTGCCTGAGATTGCGAACCCGCTGAAAAGCCTCCTCAACTCGCTCCAGGGAGAGACGTTCTTCGCTTACAGCTGTCTCAATCGCGGCCAAGGTTTCCAAAGGATCCTCGACGTCCAGCAATAGATCGACCCCTGCTAGGATCGCTTTGAGGGCAAGTTCACCGCCAGATTTGCATTGCGATTTGACTCCCTCCATCAGCAAGCTATCGCTCGCAACCACGCCCTGGTATCCAAGCGTATCTCGCAGCAGGTCTATGAGTATTGGTTGCGAGAGTGTCGCGGGAACTCCACTTGGATCAAGCCCCGGAAAGCGCACATGGGCAGTCATCACCAGCGGAACTCCCTCGGCTATGGCGTTCTGAAAGGGGATTAATTCACAAGCGAGCAACTCCTCGCGACTGGCAGTTACTGTGGGAAGCGCGTGATGCGAGTCTTCGTGAGTGTTGCCATGTCCGGGGAAATGCTTTGCGGTGGAAAGAATCCCTCCCGCTTTGTATCCAGCGACGGAGGCCGCAACCAGACGGCCAACTTCCTCGGCATGTGCGCCAAATGCACGCGTGGCGATGATAGGATTGCGAGGATCGACATTCACATCGGCCACCGGCGAGAACGAGATATGGATCCCGTTGGCTCGGGCTGCTAACCCCGTGAGGCGAGCGAATTCGTGGGCAGCTTTCTCCGCCTCATCCCCCAGTGCACTAAAAGCCATCGCATGAGGAAACAGCACTTCGCCGCGGAGTTGCTGGCCGACTCCGCGTTCGATGTCCGCCGCAATCAATAGAGGAGAACGAGCAACGCTTTGCAAATGGGATAGAGTCTCGGCGGTGGAATCCTGTTGACCATTGAAAAGCAACAGGCCACCCAGCGGACATTCCTTCAAAAGGTCTTCAATCCGCGCGGCATCTTCCTCCACTGAACGCACCGGTGGTAAGTTCGAGCCGATTCGGACAAACATCAGTTGGGCCAGCTTGTCTCGCAGTGGGACTTCTGCAGAAGATAGTGAAGTCTCGTTCACGTTGTTGCCTCTAGTTGCTCAGGAGAAGCCTTCCGACCGAAAGAGGGATCGATCTTCACAAGTCCGCAAACAATGAAACTTGGAATCGTTGCGATCATCATCCAGATAAAAAAATGCTGATAACCGATCATTTCTTGCAGCCACCCACTGAGCATACCAGGAAGCATCATCCCCAGTGCCATGAAACCAGTACAGATGGCATAGTGGGCCGTCTCATGTTTGCCGCGCGAGATATAAAGCATGTAAAGCATAAATGCTGTGAAACCAAAGCCATAGCCAAATTGTTCAATTGCCACGCACAAGTTAATTGCGAAGAGACTCTCCGGCTGCACCTGTGACAGAAACACGTAGACGGCATTGGGCAGATTGATCGCGGCGACCATCCACCACAGCCAAAACTTGAGTCCCTGCCTCGCGGCGACGATGCCACCAAGAATTCCACCCAGCGTAAGCATGGTGATGCCGACCGTGCCGTAGACCACTCCCACTTGTTCAGTCGAAAGTCCCAGCCCTCCCTTCGAAATGGGGTCTAGCAAAAAAGGGGACGCCATCTTAGCAAGCTGAGCTTCAGAAAATCGGTATAGAAGCAAGAATGCTAAGCTGAGTGCTATGCCTGGTTTCTTAAAAAATGATACGAAGGTTTCCAGGAAGTCGGCAGCGATTTGGCCCGCACTTCTGTCCGTACCGGGCGTGTCTAGCACTGGTCGAGGAAGCACGAAGCCATGATATAGACCGCAAACAACAAAAAAGCCTGCGATCAAGTAAAAAGTAGTTGCCCATGCTTGGGGAATGTCTTGAGTCCGTTCCAAAGCCCCCGCCAGCATCACCAACAGTCCTTGCCCTGCAATCATAGCCAGGCGGTAGAACGTGCTGCGGATTCCCACGAACCAGGCCTGCTCGTGCGCTGGTAAAGCGAGCATGTAGAACCCATCGGCGGCGATGTCGTGAGTAGCCGAACTAAATGCTAAGAGCCATAGAAATGCGAGCGAGTATTGCAGAAAATTACTCATTGGCAGGGTAAACGCAACGCCTGCAAGACCCGCCCCGATCAATAACTGCATCGCCACGATCCACCACCGTTTGGTCCTCAGCACGTCGACCAGGGGGCTCCAGAAAGGCTTGATCACCCAAGGTAGATAAAGCCAACTCGTGTAGAGAGCGATTTCGGTGTTGGAAACGCCCATTCGTTTGTACATGATGACCGCCACGGTCATCACAACCACATAGGGAACTCCCTCGGCAAAGTACAATGTGGGTATCCAGCTCCAAGCCTGCCGGCGAGAAGTGGTCGATACTTCCGGTGAATAGGGGCGTTCAGACAAGCGATCTCATTCCAATCATGGGCTATTCGACCCATACCAGCTCAGCGGACTTTCTTCACCTATCCGGTTCACGGTAGATACAACCACAGCGGCAGGTGACTTCTTTCTTTTCTGCCCCGCTTTATCATACATCGGTCGCACGGACTCGCTACCGGGGACAATATCGACATGCCATTTGCCGCGATACTTAGAACGGACAACCCAGAGCCAGGCGGTATCGGTTTCGTTTGACTCGAGAGCGACGACCCACTCACCACCAGATTTCTTTACTGAGAACTTCGGTTCTATTTGCTCATTGTCCGAAGATGTGGATAGCCAGGGGCTAGCCGGTATGAGGGCCGGTTGTTGGTAAGTATTCTTAAGAAGTACATCGGCGATCCCGCCCGAATTGCGCAGTAACGCTTTCATACTGAAATGCACATTGCCACTGGCACCTTCTTGAGCTCGTGTGACCCAAATCTGGGCAGCTATTTCCTTCGCGGGCCAGCTCTTGCCATCCGCTCCACCGACGCGCGAGGTATAGTTCCCAGGCCAGAGATGGCGTTTGGCCTTATTCTGCGAGTTCCACCAATACAATAAGGCCGCGTAACTTTGCTGGGGAGGGCCAATCTTCCAATACAGCTGGGGAGTAAAATAATCTACCCAGCCTTCTGCGAACCATTTCTCGGCATCCGCATAGAGCGACTCATACTGGTCGAAGCCTTTGATCTGCGCAAGGCTACCGGGTCGACCAATACCAAAGGGACTGATGCCAAATTTTACCCAGGGCTTCACATGTTTGATGTCCTTATACATCTGACTTACTAGCTGATTGACGTTTTCTCTACGCCAGTCGTCACGAGATAGTTTGGTGCCAGCCGCCAATGCTTCTTCCCAACTAGCATCATCGGGAAAGGGAACCGGTTCTCCATCTTTGCTCACAGGGTAGGGATAAAAATAATCGTCCATGTGGATGCCATCGATGTCGTATCGTTCAACGACATCGCGAATCACCGCCAAAGTATGTTCCGTGGCTGCAGGTTCACCGGGGTCGAGCCACTGATAGCCACCGTATTCCTTGACCGCTTCGGGTTGCAGTTTGCTGATGTGATTCTCAGCAACAGGTCCTTTGCTGCCGCTATGGCGAGCCCGATAGGGATTAAACCAGCCGTGAAGCTCAATCCCCCGGCGGTGGGCCTCGGTGATCGCGAATTCGAGCGGATCGTAATACGGTTCGGGTGGTTTCCCCATCGCGCCGGTAAGAAACTCCGACCAAGGTTCTAGTTTCGAGGCATACAGCGCATCGCAGGCAGGGCGCACTTGGAGGATGATGGCGTTGAGATTCAATTTCACCGCTTTGTCCAGAATGGCGATCATCTCAGCTTGCTGCTCGCCAGTAGAGAGTCCCGGGCGCGACGGCCAATCGATGTTGGCAACCGTTGCTACCCAGGCAGCACGAAATTCGCGTTCTACCTCAGGCAAGTTCTTCTTCACACTTTCAGGCGGCTCTTTAGCAACGAGAACTCCGTTCGGAGATAAGAGACAAGCACTAACAAGAATCAGCAATGCCTTCACTAATGTCTGATAACAACTCATTCGTTCTGCCTTAGTAAGGGAAACATTCATTCTTGAACTACCTCCCCTCCGTCTTTAGACGCCTGGGCAACGTAGACCTGAGGGGCGATGTCGTCGGCAACAAAGTGAACACTGCCGTCGACGTGGCTAAAGTTGGCGCCGCCCGGATGGAAGCTGCCGAATGGGAGATTGTTGAAGGCCAGTGTTTTCTTATCATCCGACACAGGATCGGGTCGTTCATCATCTTGATGTCCCTTGTAGTATCCCACCACTTCCAGGTCCGCATTGAGAGGCACCGTCGCATTGATGTTCTTCATACTACTCATGCAAGAACCTGGCGAAGGTCCTGTTGGAGGATCACTGAGTACCGAAGTCTGCCAAAAGGCACCAGCAGTCCACGCCCGCAGTTGATACCAACGCTCACCTGCCAGGAAGGTGTTGCTAAGACCATCCTGAATCTGACGAATCATCGTCCTGCTACCAGGAAAAAAGACGCCGTCGCTGTTGACGACACCACAAAGGCCGCTGTTGTCGCCGAACGACTCGTTAGCATCATTGCGACTGGCAGCCGACCCAGTCACCCCGGCATAGCTTGAGCTCGCCAGGCTCTCGCCGTTGCGATTGTCGACGACCTCGTCGTCGCTTGGGCAATGATAGGGTTCGATGCGTACTTCGTTAACATTCTCCAAGGAGTAGATGTTCGGTGGCTGCATGGCGGGGTCCGTTTTGCGAAATTGAGTCACTTGCCGTTGGATTTCCGTCAGTAACGAGCCGTTTTCCAAATAGGAGAGGAGGCCGACTTCCCAACTAAATCCGTTTCGACCCCCGACTCTATTGATTGTTGAGCCAGTAGGGAGCTCGCCTCTGGCGGACTCGTAGTTGAGAGTCGCCAGTGTGATGTTCTTAAGATTGTTTTCACAACTCATCCGACGCGAGGATTCTCTCGCAGCCTGGACTGCGCTGAGCAAGAGCCCCACCAACACACCAATGATTGCGATCACGACCAAAAGCTCTACCAACGTAAAGCCCTGACGATACCCGGCCCGATGCTTAATTCTCTTCATTACTTGGTTCCCAAAGGTTTAATTCAAATCAGCGTCGCTACTTTTTCCAATCAGAACCTTCAAATGTAAATCAACTCGTTGAGGTATCACAACAGGAAATACTCTTCAGTATCTCAGCTTTGCGCACGCAGTTTCTCGTTTTTGCGAAGTGAAAGTGACTCCATTAAAATTGCAAAGCCATCTATCAACACAGACTACCTAACTCATCCCCGATAAGTCGCGAGTCCACGACTTGCCGCAAATCGAGGCAGGATTCCTGACCCAGGCACCCCACCTGCCAATGTTTGCTCTGTTCCAAACCTCCCTAGATTTCAGTAGAAATTGGGCCACTCTATTCGTAATAATAGCCTCAGTGCAGCCTCGCTCTCTCTCAAGCGAATCGAACCAGCCACGGCATTTCGTTTAACAATACTCGACTCCAACAATGAAACCGGAGATCGCGCAATCCATGATAAGCAAACAAGTTAAAGCGAATTTGAGTGCTCGCTGACACAGGGGTTTTGTTTTGTGGAAAAGTATTTTCACATTATTGGCTCACTACAATCACTCTCTCAAGGTCACACTGCGCATAACACATACAGAAAAACTCAATGCCTTCGTGGTTCAATGCAGCACGTAGGACAACGTAAAATGGCTAGTGAGCTCTGACTTGAAACTCATGAAACCACATTCTCTTCATCCCTGGAACGTCACTCCTACTGAGGCGCGCGAAATCCAAGAGCGATTTCGAAATCATGTTCTCCAGAAGAACGTCGCCAGATTGAGACACATTCGTCATGTTGCCGGCGTCGACGTCAGCATCAAGAACAATCGAGTCATTGCGGCAATCGTGGTTCTCGACTTTTCATCGCTTGAGATTATCGCCAGCTCTATCCATCGGCAACCAGTTCGTTTTCCCTATGTGCCCGGCTTGCTAACCTTTCGCGAGTGCCCTGCCCTGTTGCCCGCTTACGAGAAAATCCGAGTCGAACCCGATCTCGTGCTTGTTGATGGACAAGGGATCGCTCATCCCCGTCGGTTTGGTTTGGCTGCCCATTTGGGTGTCCTACTGGGCAAGCCAACGATTGGCTGTGCTAAGTCCCGACTCATTGGTGTGTACGAGGAGCCCCATGAAGAAGCTGGCTGCTATACAGACCTTTTCGATGGTGAAGAACTCATCGGAGCAGTCTTGCGCACACGCACTAATGTGAAACCGCTTTTCATCTCCGTCGGCCATAAGATTGAATTGCCCACCGCACTCGACTTGGTGCTGAACTGCTGCCGAGGCTATCGACTCCCCGAGCCGACACGCCTGGCCCATCAGTCGGCTGGAGGTCTATTGCCTTCACCTCGTGCCCGATATGAAACATAGACCAGCGCCACAAAATCGTAGAAGGCATGTGCGACGATTGGGGCGACCAAGTCTTCGTAAGCCCATGCCAGCCAACCAAAGTAAAGGCCGATCACAGTAGCCGCCAGAAAATAAGCCGTACTCATCGCATGGGCTAAGCCGAAGAGCAATGCAGTCAGGATCACGCCGATCCAGAGGGTTGTCCAAGAAATGAAGAGCGGTTGCAACGCCCCGCGAAAGAGAATCTCCTCTCCCAACCCAGCGGCCAAACTTACCAACAAGAACTCCATCCAGCCACACCCTGCGAATAGCTCTCGCACCACATGTTCCACATTCCGACGCAGTTTTGCCAGGGGTTTCCAGTCCACCTCGTAAGCGGCCAAAAGCAGCAGAATCATTGGTAAACTAGCTACTATTCCTCGCAGCACGGAATCGAGAGTGAACGAGAGACGTCCCTGAAGTGAGATTGACCCTAGCCATGCCACCAAAACCCCGAGAAAGCCCAAACCTGTCTCAAATAGCATCGCAGTTGCGACAGTTTGGGCCTTGTTACTTGTCATGTCGTAGCTCGAATACTGTGGGTGGAAGCGGTCTTTTCCCAGTTTTTCACTAGGTTCCCCATTTCAAGTCTCATCCTGAGGGGCTCGTCTCCTTGACGATCCGTTGGTGCCAAATTAGATTGACTGGTTCGATTTTCTCACCAAGTCCAACCTGACTGGTCCTCTGGCGACCGCTGGCGTGGAACGCTTTAGTTCAAGAGACGCTGCTCGGTTAGCACTTGTTTCTCGCGCGGGCCACTTAACGACTCTAGCGAGAAGAAATCAGCGAATCAATCGGCGTGCAGATTACCACTGCAGGAAAACATAAATAGTAAGGACTCAATCAAATGGCAAAAAATTCGACCAAAATGATCTACTACTTCGGCAAGACGAAGACCGAAGGCAATGGCAAGCAAAAGACTCTCCTGGGTGGCAAGGGTGCAAACCTAGCAGAAATGACCAGCATCGGATTGCCAGTCCCTCCAGGATTCACGATCACGACCGAAGTTTGCGACCTTTATTATAAAAACAAGCAGAAGCTCCCGACCGGCTTGATGGATGAAGTGAAACGCAATGTCGGTATTATGGAGAAGGAACTCGGCAAGAAGTTTGGGGACACGAAGTCGCCGCTTCTGGTCTCCGTGCGCTCCGGTGCCGCCTCTTCGATGCCGGGCATGATGAACACGATCTTGAATCTAGGACTCAATGATGAATCAGTCGTTGGTCTGGCAAACGCCACCGGCCAGAAGCGATTTGCCTACGATGCTTACCGCCGCTTAATCAATATGTATGGTGACGTTGTTTGTGGCGTCGATCACGAGCACTTTGAAGAGATCTTCGACAAGATCAAGAAGCGATACAAAGCAGCAACAGATAACGACGTGCCATTGGAAGGCATGGTCAAACTTTGCGAGGAATACAAGAACGTATTCAAGAAGCACTACGGCAAGCCTTTTCCTCAAGAACCCATCAAGCAGTTGGAACTTGCCATCGAAGCAGTATTCAAGAGTTGGATGCAGCCACGTGCCGTCAAGTATCGTCAGGTGGAGAACATTACCGGCCTCTTGGGCACTGCCGTCAACGTTCAGTCCATGGTGTTCGGCAACATGGGCGACGAGTCGGGAACCGGCGTGGCATTCACTCGTAATCCCTCTACGGGCGAGAACAAGTTCTACGGCGAGTTCCTCATCAACGCCCAGGGTGAAGATGTGGTCGCCGGTATCCGCACTCCCGAGCCCGTTGAGAAAATGGCCAAGTGGGACAAGAAGGCCTACGACCAGCTCATGAAGATCAAGGACCAACTTGAGAAGCACTACCGTGATGTGCAAGACATTGAGTTCACAATTGAGAACAAGAAACTCTACATGTTGCAGACCCGCAACGGCAAGCGCACCGGTGCTGCCGCGGTCAAGATTGCCTGCGACATGGTCAAAGAAAAGCTGATCACCGAGAAGGAAGCCGTTATGCGGATTCCGGCAGGTGACTTGACTCAGCTCTTGCTTCCCAGCTTTACGCCAGCCGCTAAGCAGGCTGCGAAGAAGGACGGTCGTTTGCTCACCGTGGGCCTTCCTGCCTCGCCAGGTGCCGCCTTTGGCAAGCCTGCTTTCACCGCCGCTGAAGCAGTTGATCGCACCCTCGAAGGAGAGCAGGTCCTACTAGTGCGTAAGGAAACGAATCCCGAAGACATCGACGGCATGCACTCCGCCGCGGGTATTCTCACCAGCACAGGAGGAATGACGAGCCACGCTGCTGTAGTTGCCCGAGGTTGGGGCCGTTGCTGTGTTGCAGGAGCTGGAGAGATTCAAATCGACGAGAAGGCTCGCAAAATCAAAGTTGGTGGCAAGGTGTTTACCCATAAAGATGTGATCTCGATCGATGGTTCGACTGGGGAAGTCATGGAAGGTGAAATTGCCACTCAAAACCCCAAACTCTCCGGCGATTTTGCCACGGTGATGCAATGGGCCGACAAGTATCGCACGATGAAAGTTCGCACCAATGCCGACACGCCCAAGGATGCCAAGCGGGCACGTGATTTTGGTGCTCAAGGTATTGGCTTGTGCCGAACCGAACATATGTTCTTCGAAGGGGAGCGCATCATGGCGATGCGTGAGATGATCCTCGCCGAAAATGAAGAGGATCGGAAGAAAGCCCTGAAGAAACTCTTGCCTGTCCAACGGAAAGACTTCATCGGCATCTTTACAGCCATGAAAGGGTTGCCAGTCACGATTCGTCTGCTTGATCCTCCCTTGCACGAGTTTCTCCCTCATGACGACAAGAGCCAAGCAGAAATGGCCTCGCGACTCAATGTCAAACGGGCTGATGTTAAGAATCGGGTGAACGCCCTGCACGAACAGAACCCGATGCTCGGGCACCGTGGTTGTCGCTTGGCGGTCACCTATCCCGAGATTCTTGACATGCAGGTGACCGCGATTACCGAGGCTGTGATTGCCTGCAAGAGTAAGAAGATCGATGCCCAGGCTGAGATCATGATTCCTCTGGTGGGGACAGCGACCGAACTTCAGATGCTTGGCGATCGAACCCGCCAGGTCATCGAGGACGTCAAAGCCGCCAAGAAGTACACCGGAAAGCTTGATATTCTGGTCGGCACAATGATCGAAATTCCTCGTGCCGCTCTCACTGCTGATGAAATCAGCCCCGTGGCCGACTTCTTCAGTTTCGGCACCAACGACCTAACTCAGATGACTTTTGGTTACAGCCGTGACGATATCAACACGTTCCTCCCCGACTACTTGAGCGATGAAATCCTTCCGCGTGACCCATTCCAGTCACTCGACACAAACGGTGTCGGTCAGTTAGTGCAAATGGGCGTGACCAAAGGACGCTCAGTGAAAAAGGACCTCAAGTGCGGCATCTGTGGCGAGCACGGCGGTGATCCCGACTCGATCCGATTCTGCAATGAGGTTGGATTGGATTACGTTTCGTGTAGTCCTTTCCGAGTTCCCATTGCCCGCCTTGCCGCCGCACAGGCTGCGTTGGCGAACGGCAAGTAGACATATGAGGTGTGCCGTCAGCGACTGGTCCTCCGGTCGCTGACGCTCACGGCTCGCCTACTACACTTTTTGCCAATTCCAGTACTTCGGCGAACGGCACTCTATCCATTCTGCCAAAGTCCCGGTGTTTGCCTAGTTTTGCTCGTGTCGATGCAGGTGACTTGATCCCACACAAGAATCGAGCGATTTGTCTCGGGCTGCGCAGCGCAGGGCTGTGTTCCGCTTGAAGCTGATTCACAACCGCTCGGTCTCTGTCAGTAATCTTCGAATACTGAGCCCGTGGCAATGTCTGTTGCGGATTCCCTTGACAGCGACCGCAGTGACCACAGTCATCGCGATCCTCGCCGAAATAATCGAGCAAATATCGCGTGTAGCAACCGGGGCATTCGACCAGCGAAACTACCTTGCGTAGCCTTGCGATATCTTGTTCTTCGCGCTGCTCAAACTTTTCTTGCATAGTGCGGACCAAGTCTTCCAAGTCGGCAACACGCTTCACCACGCGATAGCCAAACCGCACACCAGAGGCTTGCAATAGGATGTCCCCTCGTTGATCCAAATAGTCGAGCGCCGCGACAATTCTCTCGCGTGACTCCGATAGGCGCTCGCTCGCAGCAGCAACGTCGATCGTCAGCCAAGTCTTTCCTTTCCTGGCCAACTTAAAAATACTACGGAGAAAATCAGCTCGCTCGGCGTTGAATTGCTCCAATATCGTCTGCGAAGGCCTCAGCGGTTGGAACTTGTACTCGGTGTATTTTGGCCCGGTCGATTGTAGGACCCCTTCCAGTTCGAGGTAAGTAAGCAGAGTTTTTACGACCAGATCGCGCACGTCGTGTCGCCCCGACAGATCGTACACGGAGACCTCGATCTCATCTCTGCCCGCCAAAAGTTCTCTTGTTAATTCTCTCACCCCCTCCTCAGTTGGTGTGTCGCCGTATGAGAAATTCTCTAGAGTGACTAAGTCGTCGCGGCAGGCCAGCATTTCGCACACCGCCGGTTTGCCATCCCGTCCCGCGCGGCCGATCTCCTGCTGATAGCTCTCAAGGCTTTTAGGCAGATTGAAGTGATAAACCCCGCGAATGTCAGCCTTATCGATTCCCATGCCAAAGGCGATCGTCGCCACAACGATCATGTCGTCGGCAGCCATGAAATCTTCTTGCACTTTGGTTCGCTCTTCGGTTTTCATCCCCGCGTGGTAGGCCCTTGCATTGAAGCCCTTGTCTTTCAGAAAAGCCGAGACCTGCTCCGCCGTTTTCTGCAGAGTGACATAGACGATGGCCGGTTCACCTCGATGGGATGAGAGTTTCTTCACAAGCACACGATGCCGTTCTCGATCATCGCAAGCCGTCACATTGATCTCCAAATTTGCTCGATAGAAGCCCGTATGTACAACGTGTTCTGGCTCGACGCTAAATGCTTCGGCAATGTCGTCGACGACTTCAGGCGTGGCAGTCGCCGTCAGAGCCAGCACTCGCTCGACATTCAGTCTCTTAGCCAGGTCCGCGATACGGAGGTAATCGGGCCGAAAATTGTGCCCCCAAGCACTGATGCAATGTGCCTCATCCACCGCTAACAGCGCGATCTTCTGCTGAGCTAGAAGCTGCAAGAAACGTTCATTCGCCAGACGTTCCGGGGACACATACAACAGGCGGGTACGACCGCTCCGCAAATCGTCATAAACCTGGACCGCCTCTGCCCGATCTAAGCTCGAATCAAGCCGCGCCGCACAGATGTTCTTGGCCTGCAGGAAGTCGATCTGGTCCTTCATGAGCGCAATCAGCGGCGAAATGACTACCGTCAGCCCATCCAAGAGTATCGCCGGCAACTGATAACAGAGGCTCTTCCCGGAGCCCGTGGGAAAGATCGCCACCGACGAGTGCCCGGCGAGCAACTGCCGAATCGCCTGCTCCTGCCCTGGCCGGTAGCCGTCGAAACCAAACACTTCCTTGAGAACTTCATTTGCACGATCCATCATCACGGGCTTCCGTTCAAGAGTAGCGGTAGACATGGCTTGCTCCTCGCTGGTTTAGTGTTTTGAGAAGGGATCTGGATATGTGAACAAATGTTCACATCTACCCAAGGTACCGTAGTCCCAGGAGGTTGCAAGCACTTTCTTTTAAAAATTGCTGACAATTTAGCCAACCTAGCGTGCCGCCTCCGCCGATCGGAAATCGACTAACCGGGGCGAGAGTAACGCAAATAGTGATTTTCATGAAATCAAGGCTCGAAGACCGTCACCCCACATCCGGAGTAGTCTTGCATTCCTGCCAGCTCCTGAGGCGCGCTTTCCAGAGGCAAAACACGATCGATCAGCCGCTCGGGAGTCAGCTTACCAGCTTCGATCAACTTGAATAGTTCAGGATACGCATGGGCCTGCATACCGTGACTCCCGACCATCTGTATTTCCCAGCCGATGAGGCGACTCATCGGAGTCGCTGGGAGCGATTCCACTTCCGTGAGCAATCCCACCTGTACATGCCGTCCTCGTTTACGAAGCGAAAGGACTGAATTGGTATAAGTCACACTGCTACCCAACGCGTCCAAAGAAACGTCTGCCCCCCGACCGGTCAACTCGTGAATCGCGGCGGGGATATCTTCGGTTTCTCGTGCGTTGAGAATTGCTTCGGCACCGAGTTGTTCTGCCAATAGCAGTGGTTCCGCACGAATGTCGACGGCTATCACCCTGGCACCCAGCGCCACTCCAATCATGACTGCCGAAAGCCCAACTCCTCCACAACCGTGAACTGCCAGCCACAACCCTTGCTTGACTTCCCCTTGCACGGCTACCGCGCGAAAGGCAGTCGCCATGCGGCATCCGAGACTGGCTGCAGCCACACTGGATAAGGAATCAGGAAGGGGCACCAGATTTTCTTCGGCATATCGCACCGAGACTAGCTCCGCAAACGATCCCCAACCAGTGAATCCTGGCTGAAACTGGTTATCACATACTTGCTGGTTGCCGCTCGTGCATTCCGGACAATTGCCGCAGCCAGCGACGAACGGCATCGTAACCCGTTGTCCCAGAAGGGCAGGGCGGACCTTGTCGCCCACCGCCACTACTTCCCCGGCAAACTCGTGGCCGGGCACGTGAGGAAGAGTCTGGATATCAGGATCGCGGCCCTGCCATCCGTGCCAGTCGCTACGACACAGTCCCGTTGCCTCGACACGGATCACGGCACCATCGGGCGCCGGAGTAGGATCGGGCACCATTTCCATGGAAGGTTGTTCGCCAAAGCGGTGATATACGACGGCCTGCATGGCGAAGAAACAATTTCCAACTGAGAGTTTCTTGAGTAATCTCCGGTCACTTACGTTGCCGGTGGGTGCCTAACGAATGCGATTATTGACACACAGCCCACCCCATTACCAGTGGCACGTACTCTCCATCGACGATCTGCCACAAGTTGCCGTAGACATTAACGACACCCAAGCGGCGCTTGCCGTGCCATTCCCAGCGCTCGCTGGTAAGCATGTCAAACACCCTGGCAGAAGTCGTGTAACTCAAGAGCTTCCAATTACCTGATGCATCCAGTTGTGCAGCAGGGGACCTGCCCAAGCCTTCGATATCTTGCTTCAGTCGAGGAACTCGCTCTTCCAAGATTCTTTCTTGATCTTGTTCAGAGAGTCTTAGATCGAATCGGCTCGTGGGTAAAATCGTTCCCTCACCAAAGGCATACTCAAAAGTGTTCTCTTCTGTGGCAAATCCCCACACGCGTCGCTTGAGCACGGAAGAATAGAAATAGTAGGCATACCCGGGCTTGATCTCACTCGGCGGAACCAGAACAAGCCCTGTGTTGTCGTCTCTGGGGGTGAGGCGGTATACATTTTGGTGGTCGTCTGCAGGAATTGATTCCTGGGCGGCCACTGTCGGGCACCAAACAGTGGCAAGTAGCAGGGCAATCATGTTGGAATACAATCGCATGAATTCGGCCTCATTGAGTTCTTTATAATATGGTTGGCGGAGAATTCGCCTATCCCAGTATACCTCGCATAATGCCGCAAATAGCGCATTTTCAACGGTTTTTTGCTGCTAGCAGGTCCATAAATGCAGTGGGTTCTGCCCTCCAGGGGAGTGCGGCATTCTGTTACACTTCGTCGCTATTTTCTTTCGCAGATTCCCCAGTCATTCCTTTTACATCACCATGCTTAAAGCCTTAGAACTCAACGGCTTCAAGAGCTTTGCCGACCGTACGCGGCTGGAATTTCCCAGCGGCATCACGGCGGTGGTGGGGCCCAATGGTTCGGGGAAATCAAACGTTGTCGACGCAATCAAGTGGGTGCTAGGGAGTCAGAGTGCCAAAGCGTTGCGTGGCTCGGAGATGACGGATGTCATTTTTAGTGGCTCGCGGAGTCGTAAGCAGGCGAATGCCGCTGAAGTAACGCTTACCTTTGATAACTCAGCTCGCATTCTGGATGTCGACGAAGAAGAAGTGCATGTCACACGACGCGTTCTGCGTAGTGGCGAAGCGGAATACCTCTTGAATCGTGAAGTCTGCCGCCTGCGCGATATCCGCGAAATCTTCGCGGGTATCGGTGTTACGACGGGTGCCTACAGTATCATCGAGCAAGGCAAGGTTGATGCCCTCTTGCAGTCTTCTGCGAAAGAGCGGCGATTGATTTTCGAAGAAGCAGCCGGGGTAAGCCGCTTCAAGCTCAAGCGGCAAGAAGCGACCCGTCGACTGGAGCGAATCGAACAAAACCTGCTGCGACTTTCTGACATCGTCGAAGAACTCGAATCACGCTTGCGGAGCGTAAGAAGCCAAGCGGGGAGGGCACGCAAATACAAAGAGTTCTCTGACCGCCTTCGTGAGTTGCGAACTCAAGTTGGTTTGGCCGACTGGCGAAAACTGTCAGAAAACCTTGAAATTGCTCAGCGAGAAGCGGAGTCCCTGCGTGCCGAAGTGGATGAAGTCCGAAAGGCAGTTGCAATTCACGACGAAGAATTACAGTCTGTGGAAAAAGCGACCGACAACCTGCAGGCTCAATCCCACGAGGCCACTTCCCAGGCAACTTCGGTAAGAGAACGAATTGCCCAGAATGAATCCTTGCGTCGTAGCCAACTCGCCCGAGGGGATGAACTTGTTGAGGAGACTCAGCGGCTTGAGAAACAGTTGCTCTCGATGAGCACCCGTGCCGGCAGTGCTCAGCAATTGGTCGCTGAAACAAGTGCCCAGCTGCAGCAGTCCGAAACACGATACAGTGAACTCGAAGGCCAGGCAAAAGAACGGCAGGCGGAACTGAATCTTGCCCAGGAGGCATTGGCTCAATGTCGTAGTGACCTAGCTGCTTGTCGAAGCAAGACAACGGAGGCCTTTCGTGAAGCCACCCAGCTTGAACACCGCATTCATGTCTTAGAATCTCAGCATACCGAGGCGGTTGCAACGGGAGATCGAAATCGCGTTGAAGCCGACGAAGCCAGAGAAGCAAAGGCAGAGTCGAGTGGCCATTTTGCCATCGCCAACGATCTGCTGCGCCAACAGGAGGGAATTGCTCAACAAACCCAGCAAGAACTTCTTGCTACCCAGGAGAAACTTCGTGAACACCGTAGCCAGTTGGCTAAATCACAGGCAGCCCTTGCAGATCTCAAGGGTCGGCTTAGCGGTGCCAAAGAACGCTCCCTCGTGCTTGAGGAGTTGGAGCGGCAACTGGACGGTTTGAGTGCCGGAACCAAAGAAGTGTTGCGCTTGGCCAAGGCAGAGCCAGACGGACCCTTTGGCAAGGTGCGAGGTGTAGTTGCCGATCTATTGCATGTTGATGCCGATACGGCGTCGATCGTCGAAATTGCCTTAGGAGAACGTGCGAACTGCTTGGTGATCGAGCAAGTCGATTCCCGCATGGTGGAAATGGCTGAGGCGGATTGGCTCGGTCGCACGAGTTTCTTGCGACTCGATGTGCCGTCGCCCGCTAGCGCCGTTGATCGAATTGATCTCTCTGATGAGCCCGGAATAATTGGCCGTGCTGACCAATTCGTCGAAATCGCTCCGGACCTGGCTCCACTTACTCGAAGGCTGCTAGCTCGGCACTGGTTCGTAGACTCACTCAAGACGGCTTTTAGCTTGTCCAAAGGAATCGGGCGAGGGCTAAACTTCGTCACTGCTGTGGGGGAAGTGCTCTCCGCAGATGGCACGCTAACGGTTGGACCTCGTCAAGCCTCGATGGGACTCTTGTCCCGCCGTAGTGAGCTACGCGCCCTTGTGGACGAAATCCGGGACATGCAGCACAAAATTCTCTCCCAGCAGGAACACTGTTCGGATTTGGAATCCGCCGTCCAGTCCGATGAACAGAACCTTGCGAAATTGAGTGCCCAGCAAGAGAAGGCAACTCGTGCGGTCAACGAGTCCATGATGAAGGTCGCATCGGCGCGTGACCGTCTTGACAGGGCGAATGAGACGCTTGCCGAAGCAGAAGCTCAGCTCAAAGCTGCCGATGAGAAGGCGACCGCAGCAGCCAATGAAATGGCCGATGTGAAGAGCCAACTCGCCAATCGGCATGTGAGTCAAGAACAACTCCAGCACCAACTTAATTTATACACGGAGCAAGCCACTCGACTGGAACAGCAGGTCACGGGTCTCCAACCGAGCCTCACGGACATCCGCGTTGCCTTGGCCCGTAGCGAACAACGCCGCGATGGTCTCCGCCATCAGATGGAACAGCTTCGCCGGGACCACGAGGAGCATGACCAAGCCTTGGCGGAAACTAGGCAACGAGCGGTCGTCTGCCGCACGCAACAAGAATCGCTCAGGCAGTCGGTCCTCGACCTTACCAGCGAGTTGGCAGAGCTCTATGGTAAGAAAGACCGCCTTACCAATGAACTCCTCGAATGGAACAGCCGCCTCGAGCAACTTCGCAAGGAGCGGTCTACCTCAAGCCGCAATGCCGAATCGCTTCGCTCACAACTATTGGAAAAGCAATCTCGTCTTCAGCAATTCGATCACCGGCACCAGCAAGGAGATGGCCAGCGAAAAGAAATTGCAGAACGACTGGCTGAGGACTACGGCCTCGATATTGCCATGCTGGCAGTCACCGAGCCCCCCGTGGAAATCTCGGATCGTGCTGCAGTCGAAGCGGAGATTCGCACCTTGCGTGAACAGCTCTCGGGCGTTGGTCCAGTCAATCTTGAGGCACTCAGCGAGCTAGAGGCCATTGAGGAACGCCACGCCTCTTTGGCGAAACAATACCAGGACCTTCGTTTGGCCAAAACTCGGCTGGAGCAGTTGGTTCTCAACATCAATGCGGAAAGCCGCGACATTTTTGTGCAGACCTTGGAACTGGTGCGGGGACACTTCCAAGAACTCTATCGAAGTCTGTTTGGTGGAGGCGAAGCGGACATTATCATCGAAGAGAGTGAGACTGAAGACGTACTCGAATGCGGCATCGAGATCGTCGCTCGTCCCCCTGGAAAACAACCACGTAGCATGTCGCTCTTATCAGGTGGTGAACGGACCATGACCTGCGTGGCTCTCCTGCTAGCAATTTTCCGCAGTCGCCCAACTCCCTTCTGTGTGCTCGATGAAGTGGATGCAGCACTTGATGAAGCAAACATCGACCGCTTCGTGGATGTATTGCGTGAATTCATGTCGTCCACCCAATTCATCGTCATTACCCACAGCAAACGCACCATGTCCTGCTCCGACACCCTCTACGGCATTACCATGCAGGAATCAGGCATCTCGAAACACGTTTCCGTGAGATTCGAGGATGTCAGTGCTGATGGGCAGATTCGCCAATCGGGGCAAGCGGCTTGATCGGGCAGCTATCTGCCTGTAGGCCGGAACGAGCGGTAGCGCTGTTCCGGCATTGCCAATGAATCGACGCGACATCGCGTATTCCTACTTCATGCCGGAACTGCGCACGGCTTGTTCCGGCCTACTGAATGTCGCCGCAGGGCCAGTACCCATCCCGTGGGGTGGCCTTTTCAGGCACGATCAAGAGAATCCTCATCTTGAATCCAGCCGTCATAAACGGCCTTCTCTGTGCGAATAGGGAAACTCTCTAAAGTCAGACCCCCTTTTGAATCGAAACTAACCTTCGGAAGGATTGTTTTGGTTGCCTGCCGACTGGGAGTCAACCAAAGCGATCCACGCAGGGGGGAGCCTGCCAAGTATTGGGATAAACGTTGCCACGCCTGTGGTAGCGCCCACCCACCACGCTAGCGGTACGCTCTCTCTCGCGACACCATATTGACCGATCCTTCGGGAATCGGGCATAGGAATCGGTGTTTTTGTAGGAATTGGAAGGATTGTTCACTACGGTCTCCAATTTAACGAATTTCACCAATCTTCCTATGCTTGCATTGCCGATGGAAGAATACATGACGGAGAGGATCAGAAGGACCTGAGCCAACCCACCATGAAAATTTTGTATTCCGACCCAAGTGTGCGAAATCAGAATACCGTACTGGCACCCCAGGGAAGCCCACGCCAGTCTGATGCACAAAGAGGAATACACGGCTAGAGGGTAAGTGCCCCTAGTGCGACCAGCGAAACGCAAGACATTATTGGAGTACCCGTGATGAAGGTCTTTACAACTGGTCAGGTCGCCAAGATCTGCAAAGTGGCCCCGCGCACGGTCAGCAAATGGTTTGACTCAGGGCGTTTGAAGGGCTATCGAATTCCCGGTTCCCAGGACCGGCGGATTCCTCGCGAATATCTAATCCGTTTCCTCAAAGAGCATGGTATGCCTTTGGGCGATTTGGAAGATGAAGCGATGGCCAAAGTCCTGATCGTTGCCCAGGACCAGGTGCTGATCGAAAACCTGAAACGTGAACTACCTGCCGAAAAGGCATTCCGCACCTCTACCGCCGCGAGCGGTTTCGAGGCCGGCATCCAAGCCGAGAGCTTCCACCCTGATTGCATCATCGTCGATTTTTCAATCGGTCAAGTCGAAGCCCTGCAAATCTGCCAGAACCTGCGTCGTAGCAGTGACTTTGCAGAAACCATTTTGATCGCCCTGCTGCCAGACGATGGCACCACGGCAAGCTTCGATCGCTCCAGCATCAACGAGACGTTCAAGAAGCCTTTCGACGCCGCCCTGTTGGCCGAAAGACTGCGGACCCTGATCGGTGCGAAGAAAGAGTTGGTCTAAGATACCACAACCTGCCGGGAATAAAGTTTCGCTGGTGGTTTACTATAGAATTAGGGGCTGTTGAATGATTCAACTGCCGGGTGGCTGGGTTCTCCCGAACTGTCACCCCTACCCCGCTCAAGAAACCTCGCTGTCAGAAATGGCAGCGAGGTTTTTTCATGCGCCAAGCCCGAGGACCACGTCCTCGGGGAATTCGCCCGGAGGCAGGTGTGCCTCCGGCTAGTAGGGGACAGCTTGTCAACTATCGGGTAGAATGAGGGCATGAGTAGTTCTGCCAACATTCCGATGAAACTCATCGAAGTACGAACAGACACCGAAGCTGCAATTATCGTTGCGGCACTTGAACGCGAAGGCATTGAAGCGCATATCTCAGGAGAATATACGTCTGGTTTTCGCGCTGAAGCACCAGGTTGGCCAACTATTGTGGTTCGAAATACAGACTTCGAACATTCCCAAGAACTGTTGACAAAAATAAAATTGCCAAGTGATTCTACCAGTAATGTTTCCGCTGAAAATGAGGACTCTCACTTAAATGGGCTTTGGACTGGCCTTGAAATTATCGCTTTCATTGGAACCCTTGGCGGGATTATTTACGCACTCATTAGTTCAATTTGAATAGCTAATATGCCTGATCTTACCCATTTCGACGAACAAGGCGCCAGCCGCATGGTCGACATCGGCGAAAAGCCGGTCACACATCGCATGGCCAGGGCGAGTGGCATTGTGCGGATGCAGGCTGCCACGCGGCGATTGATTCTGGATCGCCAACTTGCCAAGGGGGACGTGCTGGAAGTTGCCCGATTGGCGGGGATCATGGCGGCGAAGAGGACAGGCGATTTGATTCCCTTGTGCCACCCACTGCCACTTGATGCGGTGAGCATCGCTTTCTCTGAGGTCGGCGAGGATGCTCTGCGGATTGAGGCTACGGTGGAAGTAACCGCCAAGACGGGGGTCGAGATGGAAGCCCTCATGGCCGTTTCCGTCGCGGCGCTGACCGTCTACGACATGTGCAAGAGTGTGGACCGAGCGATGCGGGTCGAGTGTGTCCAGCTTGAAGAAAAAAGCGGCGGTCGGAGCGGGCACTTTGTGCGTGAATGACACTGCGACTCGTTGAATCGCGGCTATAGCCGTGCGGCAATGCATCACACGGCGGCGATCTGTTCGGAGACTTCTTCTGCATCTGCGTCTCCTTCGATGTTCACAAATCGACACTCGCACAGACTGCGAAACCAGGTTCCTTGACGTTTGGCAAAGCGGCGCGTGCGGGCCTTGATCTTTGCAACCATCGAATCATAGTCGTCATCGGCAAGATAATCGATCACCTCGCGATACCCGACTGCTTGACTCGCGGTGCGACCGAGGGTTTTTCCCTCGGAAGTCAGTCGCTTCACTTCATCGATTAAGCCGCGTTCGAGCATCTGCTCTACTCTCTCATTTATCCGTTCATGTTGTTCTTCGCGAGAGCGGCGCAGTACAAACACCCGGCACTCGTCTGCTGGAGTACCTTCGTCAAAGTGTGACTGCTGATGGCTGATAGGTTCGCCAGTGGCGCGGAATACCTCCAATGCACGAATCAATCGCCGCGTATCGTGTGGATGAATCTGCGAAGCGGCCAGCGGATCGAGTTGCTCCAGTCGCTGGTGCAACACCTCGTTACCAACTTCTTCGACTTCCGCGGCAATTTGCTCGCGCACTTTCCAGTCGGCAGGGGGCCCCGACGACAACCCCCGCAGGAGCGCTTTTAGATAGAGCGGCGTCCCGCCGACAAAGAGTACTTCATGGCCCCGAGATCTGATCTCGGCAACGGCTTCCTGTGCCAATTCCAGATAGCGCTCGATACTGAATTCCTCGCTCGGATCGACAACATCGATTAGGTGATGCAATACTTGGGCCTGTTCCTCAGGGGTAGGCTTGGCCGTGCCGATGTCCATTCCACGATAGACGGCCATCGAGTCGAGCGAGATGATTTCGGCCCCGATTCTACGGGCTAGCGAAAGTGCGACCTGGGTTTTTCCCACGGCGGTAGCACCACTGAGAAACCAACAATCGACGATCGGTTGTGCTTCGTTCACGAGATTTGAGTTAGTAATGGGTCGATGCAGGGTGCTTACGCACCCTGCCCGCCTTGGTTAAGATGGAGGCTTCATTTTGCACGAAAAACTCTATTGTGATGCGTGATGACCTTAAGGGGAACCCGCACACTCCGTTAATGCCATGTCTCACGAAACACGTCCACTCAACCGTCTGGAACAAACGATTCTAGCGCGCAAAGATGCTCCCAGCGAGAAATCCTACACTACCCAACTGCTTGAAGGGGGCATTGAGAAAATCGGTGGCAAAATCATCGAGGAAGCCGCCGAGGTGGTCGAAGCGGCAGGAGAGCCTGGAGAAGAAGGCTGCCAGCACACTATTCGGGAGGCAGGAGACCTGCTTTATCACCTGCTCGTCTTGATGGCCTGCCGTGGGGTGAGCCTTGCAGAGGTCGAAGCCGAACTTGCTCGGCGAGAGGGTGTCTCCGGATTAGAAGAAAAGGCTTCGCGAAAATCATAAGGTAAGAAATGTCTCTCGCAGAGACACAGAGCACACAGAGACTTAGGCATTCCACAATCTCTGCGGCCTCTGCGTCTCTGCGAGAACAAATTATTGAAGAGCTGATATGACTGAAAACTTGCGCATTGGTGTTCCCAGCAAAGGCCGGTTGGCCGATATTTCTACGGCATTATTGCTCGAAGCGGGACTACGTTTTCGCCGCCAAGATCGGAGCCTCTTTGCTCGCGTGAAGGAGATGCCGATCGACATCACTTTTCTTCGCACTGACGACATCCCTGTGTTATGCGCCGAAGGAGCGATTGATCTTGGCATCACCGGGGCCGACTTGGTAGCAGAGAGTGGCGTCGAGCTGGTCGAGCGACTCAATCTGGGCGTTGGCAATTGTCGACTGGCAGTTTGTGTCCCGACTGATGGAGGGATCGATTCTCCCAAGAAGCTCGCAGGCAAACGAATCGCTTCCAGTTTTCCCAACGTGACTCAATCGTATTTGGCAAAGCATGGTGTGAGCGCACACACGGTAAAGCTCACCGGCTCGGTCGAGGTGATGATCGCGTTAGGTATAGCGGACGCAATTGTCGACTTGGTTGAGACAGGCAGTACCTTGGCTGCCAATCGTCTGCGAATCTTGGATGAGATCGGCACCTATGAGACGGTATTGATTCAGAATCCTAACACGAATCACGAGGCCTTGTGCGACCGGGTTGTGCGTCGACTTGAAGGAGTAGTCATTGCGAGAGCTTATTCGCTTTTGGAATACAATGTCCCCGCTGCACAACTCACCGATGCCGAACGCATTACGCCCGGCTACAATTCGCCTACTGTCAATCAGCTTGAAGACAAAAGCTGGTACAGTGTGCGAGCGATGGTCAAGCGAGGCGAAGTAATCGGCATCATGGAGCAGCTAGAAACGCTTGGCGCGACCGCGATTTTGGAAACTTCGATCGCCAATTGCCGCCTCTAAGATTTAGACGCTTGCAGCTTAGCGCTGGAAACCGCTAAGCCGCAAATGGCTAATTTCTGCTTGAATATCCAGTGATTCTCATGGATACTGGGGTTTCACACTTGCTTTTCAACCAGCTGACCATGGTGAGAACCCTATGGCCAATTCTCCTCGACATCGTTTCTGGCACTCAGGCATATTGGTTCATGGCAGCTATGTTTTTGCTTGTCTAAGTGCTTTCATATTTGCAACCAGTTCGACGGCTGCCGAATATGAATCCCGTATCTGGTCGGACAAGAGTGGCAAACACGAAATCAAGGCGAAGTTTATCGATTTGGTTGACGGTCAAGTCCGACTGGAGCGCCCCAACGGCGATGTCAGCCGTATCCCGCTGGAGAAGCTCAGCGTAGCTGATCAAGACTATGTGAAGAACGGTGCCAAATCTGCTCAACCACATGAGCCCGCAGCGCCTGCTCCCCAGGGTTTGCAGGTTGGGGATCGCGTCGAGGCCCAGCACTTTGGCAAATGGAAACTGGGGGTCGTTACGGAGATTGACTACAAGTGGGATGACGTTGAAGTACGCATCGATGGCGACGACGATATGGATTGGACCAAGGACCTCGACGAGCTGCGCTACCCCGGTACGACTCAGCAGCCGTTCCTGGTCAAACCAGCCTCCCCCGCCAGCTCTCTCAAGACTGTCCGCCCGGATTACGATGATATGGCGAGGCTGATTGCCGATGGCACTCCCGCCGACAAAATCCAAGCCGACCCGCACTCTGATGCCGGCTCTGCTTGGAAACCCCGCGCTGTGCGACTTAGCGGCAAGAGTGACTTTTTCGAAAAGCCAGCCGATTTTGTCGTTACTGCATCTGCCGAACCATTGGCGCTTATTCTGCATGGAAATCATCATGGAGAGGCGTTGCCTCGAGTTGAAATTGTCGACCTCAGTTCCCGCAAAGTGGTTGCCTCTGGGCCGGCTCCTCCTGGCACGAGCAAACTGGTACTTTCTCCCTCAGGAACTACGATTGCGACCGCTCAGTCGGATCTTCATGGCGATGACTCTTCGGGACAAGTTGACATCTGGAAGTTGGCTGACAAAAAGATCAGCCACTTGGTGAGTTTTGTGCCTTACGTGATGAATACCTGGCCGAATCTCGATCCCGAATGGTTCGCGTGGCTCGACGACAAGCGCTTGTTTACCGTGAACTCAGAGGGCCAACTGTTGTTGTGGAATGCCTCCGACGCGAAGGCGAATTACGAACTGATGCTCGATCGAGGTGTTAAGCCGTTGCTGACTGCCGGAAGAAGACATTTGGTGGTCCCTACCTCCGCAGGAGTACAGTTTTATGATGCCGATTCGGGCGACTTGCTTGCAGTCGTCGGCTCAGGGAATTTTCGAAATGCGACTCTGGCGTTTTCTCCCTCAGGACGCCAGTTGGCGATCGCGTCTAATGAGTTTATCGACGTGTTCGACATAACAACCGGTGAAACGACACGTTCGTTTCCCTGCCGCGGTCTCGGCTTTCGAGATGAATTGACATGGGTCGATGAAGACTACCTCTTTTCAGCAGGCGGACTGCTGATCAATGTCCCCTTGCGTATCATCGCTTGGAAATTCGACATCCGAAATCAGCTGGTAAAATCTTTTGCTGGCACACATTGGATGCTATTGGACAACCATGCCAAGAAGACACAGGCTCTGGTACCTTTCGAACTGCCTCCACCAGAAGCTCTCGAAGCTGTGAAGGATCTCAGTGATGAAGACCTGTTGGTCGTCAAACCCGGCGACTCCATCAGCATCGATGTACAGATTCCAGAAGACAACTTATTGGCGCAAGATGTTCAACAATCACTCGAAGAGGCACTGGCAGACGCGAACATGAAGTTGGTTGACGATTCGCCACTTAAACTCGTGGCAAGGACTAAGACAGGTGAGACGCAAAAAATCCGCTATCGTGGGTTTCACGATCATTTCGGCAAGGGAGAACTTATCGATGTGGTCAATCGCATCTACGAAATGGAACTACTGCTCAACGGTGCGGTCATCTGGAAACGTGAATCTGTGCATTCGGCGCCTTATCACTTGCAATTGCAAGAAGGGGAAAGCACCCGCACGGCAATCGACCGTGTGATGAAGCCGAGCGGAGCGAATTTCAAGGGGCGACTTCCTTCGTTCGTTGTACGGCCTGAGTATATGGAGCCCCTGGGAAAGAGCAACTTGTCGCTAGGGTTTTGAGACTGTCAGATAGAATTCGCCTCGGTTTTTCGGCAAGATCATGCAATCCCGGGCGAATACCCTGCTGCAGACGCCCAAAATAGGCATCTCGATTTTGCCGGAATAATCGGCACGTCCCTCTCTGAGACGAGAACTTGAGGTACAATTTCGGGATGATTGGCTGATGTGAGAAGCTGTCTGCTGCCCGCCAGAAGAAATTGCTGGCCGGGACTGACGACTAAATGCTCACAGCTTGACGACGGAATATCCATCATCACATTAACCGCCGGAGGAACAATATGCTTGACATACTATTTCTGATTGCAGCAATCATTGGCGGCACCGTAATGATTTGCCAGTTCCTGCTCACGCTGATGGGAATGGGCGATGACGGCGGAGACATCGGTGATGGAGATTTTTCCGGCGATGCAGATGTAGCTGGCGACTTTGATCTCGACGGCAATATGCCCACCGATCACGACACGCCCTTGGGGCACGCAGCCGACGCGGACTACCAACATCCGGACAGCACTTGGCTATTCGGCGTGTTGTCATTTCGTACCTTGATCGCCGCCGCGGCATTCTTTGGCATTTCCGGCAAGGCCGCGCTCAGTGCGGGGATTTCTGAACCCATGTCATTGATGATAGGGATCGTGGTTGGCTTGGCGGCCATGTATGGCATGTATTGGATAATGAAGGCGATGTCGAGACTCGCCTCCTCGGGGAATGAGCGCATAAGCTACACCCTCGGAAAACACGCCAAAGTATATGTGCCGATCCCAGCCGACGGCTCTGGCTTGGGAAAAGTACATGTCAATTTACAAAATCGCACGGTGGAGTTCCAAGCCGTCTCGGAGGAAAGTGAACCCCTCCGTACCGGCGAAACAGTGCAGATCGTAGCAGTAAAAAACAGTGACACGGTTGCGGTCCGACGATTGGCCGCACCGGTGGAAGCATAATGAGGCACGTCCGGAAGCGTTAGCGCCCGGAGCAAATAGCAAAATATCAAGGGGGAAACGAAAAATGACAAACTTGATCCTTCTGGCACAAATGGCATCCGAAACGATGATCTGGCTGGCAATACTCGCCGCAGCAGTCGCGGCAATCTTCTTCATGATGATCATCATGCTGAAGACAAACTACAAACGTTGCTCCAGCAATCAGGTGCTGGTCATCTTTGGTAAGACCAAGCAAGGGCAGGCCGCCAAGACCGTACATGGTGGGGCGTCATTCGTCTGGCCCTTGTTTCAGGACTACGAATATCTGAGTCTTGAACCGATTCAAATTGAGATCCCCTTGCGGGGTGCCCTCTCGATCGAGAACATCCGTGTTAACGTGCCTAGTGTGTTCACCGTTGCCATTGGCACAGCTCCCGAGGTGATGACCAACGCCGCGATTCGGCTCTTGGGACTCTCGACGGCAGATATCCGCAAGCAGGCAGAAGAGATTATCTTCGGTCAACTTCGGCAGGTGGTCGCCTCGATGGGCATCGAGGACATCAACCGAGATCGTGACGCCTTCTTGCAGCACATTCAAAACTCAGTCGAGCCAGAACTCAAGAAGATCGGTCTCGTGCTGATCAATGTGAACATCACCGACATCACCGATGAGAGCGGCTACATCGACGCGATTGGCCAGAAGGCTGCCTCGCAGGCGATTCAGCAGGCTCGTGGTGATGTGGCCGACGAAGAGAAGCAAGGTGAAATCCGCGTGGCTCAGGCCAATCGTGAACGGGCGATTGAAGTGGCCAATGCGACCCGTGACCAGCAGATCGGCACCCGCGATGCCGAGCGCGAACAGGCTGTGCGAATCGCCGACATGGCCAAACTGCAGTCTGTGGGTGAGCAAGAGGCGGCCTACGAACGCGATATTCAGATTAAGAATGCCGAGCGCGAGATGCGTATCTCGGTCGCCCAGGCTAACGCCACCGCTGTCGAAGGGGAAAACCTCTCCGAGGCGAAAGTTGCCCAGTCACAAGCGACCTTGCTCACAGAGAAAGCTGATGCCTATCAACGGGGCGAATCCCGCAAACGCGAAGCCGAAGCTGCGGTGCTCGAAGTACAAAACCGCGCAATGGCTAAAGCGGCCCTGGCCGAGGCTGAAAAAATTGAAGCAGAGCAACGAGCCAAGCTCGAAGCCCCCGCCAAGGCACAAAAAGCGAGAACTGTGGTCGAGGCCGAGGCGGAAGCCGAGAAGCGTCGCCTGGAAGCAGTCGGTGAAGCATCGGCAATCTACGCCAAGCTCGAAGCCGAGGCCCGTGGCCAATACGAAATCTTGGCCAAGAAGGGCGAAGGCCTCAAGCAAATAGTCGCAGCCTGTGGCGGCGCGAAAGAAGCCTTCCAACTCATGATGCTCGAACACCTCGACACCCTTGCCGAAAGTTCCGCCAAAGCGATCTCGAACATCAAGTTCGACAAGGTCGTCGTTTGGGAAAACGGCGGCAGCAACGGCCGCTCGAACACCGCTGACTTCCTTCACAAGATGGCGGGGACCCTTCCTCCGATGATGCAAGTAATGCGCGACATCGGTGGTATTGAGATCCCTGAGAGTTTGGCGAAACTTGCCGGCGAAGGCGACATTAAAGAATCCTCGGAAAATGGTCACGTGTCGACGGTTGAATCATCGGCTGACGTTCCCCCCAAACGCAAGGGAGTCTAACATGCCCGGTACGTGCGGCGCACCCGTTGGCGTTAAGCGTGCGTATGCCACCAAACTTGCCCCGCAATTGGCAAAGGACTACGGCAAGTGCCGACGCTATACCCCCAATGAGGTTTTCGAATCTGCAAATCGAGCTGGGCTCGATATCGATTATATTTGTTGGGGATATGTGCTTTTTTGGGATCAGATGACATTTGAAGCACTCCACGACAGGATGGGCGAGACTTGTGACTACGCAGAGATGCATACCGAAATTGGTAGCGTGATGGCTGATGCTGCTGAGTGTGTGCGTTCCGCCAAACACATTTTCTTGCTGAGCTGCCGATAGGTCGTCGAGTTGGTTGCCTGGGTTGTTCGATTGGTCGATATTCGATCCGAGTGATTGGAGTTGGCCTGACCTGGGCGACTGGCTTGATTTCGATATATCCGATTGATCCAATCAGCCGACAAGCGTCGTCTTTCGCACAGTAAATGTAGCACTCCTTCTCAAGTTGTCCTCCAGGTTCGATCAGCCATTTTGTCGTACTTGCCTCCAGGCGATTGCGCCAGAGATCGGTAGTAGAGTATCCCTGTATATCTGAGGTGTCCGGGAATTGCACTCGATATATACAAGGGCAAAGCGAACTGTCATCCCGAGGTACTCCGAGGGATCTAGCCAGATTTCTCGGAGTACCTCGAAATGACAGTAAACGAATTCTCGGACCCCCTCATTGATCTATCCGTTTCCGCGGACTTCTCGGATTTATTGCTTCTAGACCAAAAAATCCTAATCTGCTGATCGAGAGTCCTCGTATGTTCTCTCAGTACGCTCCTTTTCTGGACGTTAGAGCATCTTGAGAAGAGGCACTTTCGTTCAACAGAGCCGCTGCGCTAACTGGCCACCTGATTCTCAACTTAAGGAAATCAAGAAATGAACTCCCGACTGATCCTTCCGACATTCGCTTTGGCATCGTTGTTGCTAAGCGTGGAATCTGTCACACAAGCAGCGGATCACCTCGACGCCCCCAATGTGATGGGTCTGGCCGATCGTGACATCAATGATCTGTACGCGTTCCAGTCGCCAACGAATTCCAATAACACGGTCTTGATCATGACGGTAAATCCTATCGCCGGTAATCCTGCCACGGGTTCAAACGCACCCTTTGGCGCCACAGTGAACTACGGGTTCCAGATTGACAACACTGGCGATGCTATCGCCGACGTAAGCTACACAACGACATTCACGGCTTCGGTAGGTGGAGTTCAAACACTCACCACTCTGCGTAATGGCGTACCATTTGCCACCGGCACGACCGGAATGAATATCACCGCGACCGGTGCCGGCGGGGGAACCGTGCGAGCAGATGTGTTTGACGATCCGTTCTTCTTCGATCTGAATGGGTTTAACAATGGCCTTGCCTTCACGGGCGACGACTTTTTCGCCGGCTTGAATACGAACGCGATTGTGTTGGAGGTTCCCAGTAGCGATTTGGGCGGCAACATTGGTGTTTGGGCTACCACCGAGGTTGGTGGAAATCAAGTCGACCGCATTGGTCGACCCGCCATCAATACTGTGCTAATTCCCTCGGCAAGAAAATCAGAGTTCAATATGGCCGATCCTGCTGATGATCCGACTGCTTTCGGCTCCGATGTCCAGGCAGCCATCGAAAGCCTGAATGGTGGCGATAGCACTCACGCGGCGACTTTGACAGGAATTCTTCTGCCGGACGTTCTCACCATTGATACGTCAGACGCCAGCGGATTCTTGAACGGGCGTCAGCTTGCGGACGATGTGATCGACGCCGAATTGACGTTGTTGACGAACAGCTCTTCTCCGATCGGTGACGGCGTAGCTGCCAACGACGTTGCATTTCCAGGTGTGTTCCCGTATTTGGCTGCCGCTAACGTGCCCGAGCCGGGGACCTTTGCACTGGGAGCATTAAGCTTGGCAGCGCTTGGCTTCCGCCGACGCGGTCGTTCCTAACACCAGAGAGTAGGTTTTTGCTAAGTAAGCGATCCCGCAGCGCTTAGCGCTGCGGGATTGTTTGCATCGTAGCTACGCTCAGTTTTCTCGATCAAGTCTGTCCCAACGAATATCGCCTAGAATTCAGGCATGGTAGGGTTAAGATCGTCGCCGTCCCCTGGCCTTGTGGTAAATATCAACCAATGAAGCGACAATACATTTCTTTCGCCTTCCGCTTGCTGAGTTGTTTCGTCATTGCAGGGAGCATTGGCGAATCTCCCGCTTCCGCCGCCGATGCCTATCTCCCCGCTAGCGACGACGAAGTGTTGGAGACACTTCCCAGCACATTGCTCTCCAGCCGCAGTGAGTTGTCATCGCTGCGGAGAAAACTAGCCGACAACCCTCGCGATGTTAACACAGCAGCTTCCGTAGCCTCTCTCTACATGCAGATGGGGAGCCAAGAGGGAGACCCTCGATACTTCGGCTATGCCCAGGCGGCCCTTGAGCCTTGGTGGGAAGTGAACAATCCACCCGCTGCAATTCTCAGACTGCGGGCAAAGCTCAAGGAAAAGGACCACCAATACGATCGGGCCCTCGACGATCTCAAAACCTTTCTGGAACATGAGCCCCAGGACATTCAGGCCTGGATTGAAGTTTCGAACATCTATCGTGTCCAAGGGAAGTACGACAAGTCCCAACAAGCGTGTGATCGGCTTGGTGAGTTTGCCGGTGACGTGGTCGCGAATGTCGGCCTTGTTCCTCTGCTGATCTCAACCGGCCAAGCAGAGAAAGCTGACAAATTGTTGGCGGACATGTTGCCAATCATCAAACGAGAATCCCCCGAGACCCTCGAATGGGTTTTGACCGAGCAGGCGGAAGCAGCCCGGGCTCTCGGTCGCGATGAGCAGGCCGAACGACATTACAAAGAAGGCCTGGCCAACAACCCCGCCAACCTCTATCTCCTGCGGGCATGCGCTGATTTTCTGCTCGACCAGAATCGCACCGCAGAGGTGTTGCCGTTACTCGAAGAACACACAACCGACAACGGCGTCTTGCTCCTCGCGGCAATCGCTGCCCGCAGGACGGGCAAGAAAAAGGTCTCTCGCGACTTTCAAACACAACTCGAAAATAGATTTGAGGAAATCCGCCTGCGTGGCAGCGAGCCGCACGGCCGCTTTGAGTCTCGCTGTGCCCTTGAGTTGCAAGACGACGCCCAGAAAGCCCTCACGCTGGCCCTGGACAATTGGGAAAAGCAAAAGGAGATGAACGACACCCGCAATGTGCTCGCCGCTGCCATCGCGGCTAACGATCCCCAAGCCGCTCAACCGGTGGTGCGCTTCCTCAAGCAGAATGGCAACCAAGACGTGGACCTCCAAGAGCTCGTCGAGCAATTGGAGGAGATGGAGTGAAGTACCTATTCGCCAGCTTGTTCTTCGTTATCGAACTCATGTGCGCGACGGCATTTGCCCACAAGCCAAGTGACAGCTACCTTACCATCACGGGAGGTGAAGAATATCTCACCATCGAGTGGGACATCGCTCTGAAGGATCTGGAGTTTCTCATTGGACTCGACGAGAATCAAAATGGTGAGATTACCTGGGGCGAGGTTAAAGCTCGTCGAAAGGCGGTCACTGCCCACGCACTAAGTCGTCTGCAGATTTCTCACCGAGGCTATGATTGCCAACTCAAGCTGCTGGATGTACTCGCAACTCGTCACAGCGATGGCGGCTACGTGGTGCTGTCGCTCAGCACCGATTGCCCGGGCGACGCGGCTGAGCTCACGATCCACTACAACTTGCTTTTCGACGTCGATCCCACCCACCGCGGACTCGTGCATTACACCAACGGCGAGATCGACAGCACGTATGTACTCAGCCCCGAATCGCCGCTTCTGGAACTTAAGACGGGTGAAGTAAATCGGTGGAATTCCTTTGTAGCCTATGTCGAGGAGGGCATCTGGCATATTTGGATTGGCTATGACCATATCCTATTCCTGCTCACGCTGCTGATCCCTGCCGTACTCATTCGCCGTGACCACCAGTGGCAACCGGTCGAGAGTTTCCGCCCGGCATGGACGTCAGTCCTCAAGATCGTCACGATGTTCACCATCGCCCATTCGCTGACTCTCTGGTTGGCCGTGATGGAATACGTCACTCTTCCCGGCTGGATCGTAGAAGCGGCCATCGCTTTTTCGATCATTGTGACGGCACTCAACAATCTCTTCCCCGTTTTGCACCTCTCGGGTTGGGCCATTGCCTTCGGCTTCGGTCTGATCCACGGTTTTGGATTCGCCAATGTGCTGATCGACTTAGGCCTGAGTAGCGTGTCGCTAGGCATCGCACTTTTAGGTTTCAACGTCGGTGTAGAGTTGGGCCAACTCGCCATCGTAGCGGTATTCCTGCCCCTGGCCTACCTGATGCGCAGCACAACATTCTACCGCTGGGCGATCTTACGCTGCGGATCGATCCTGGTCGCCGTTATTGCAGCTATCTGGATGTATGAGCGCATATTCAACGCCACGATAGTCGGGTTGTGAATGGTACTGCGGAAATTATTCTGAACTTTCTGTCAGTCACATGCAGATCAGGAGAACTGCAAAGCCACCAAAAACGAATTCCCAGAGCTATTTCTCGCAAAGGCGCTAAATCGCAACGTTCAAAAAGCTGATTATTTATAACTTCGCGCCTTAGCGCCTTTGCGAGAGTTGCTTTCTGCCAATGACGCATCATGACTTTGTAGTTCTCCTTAGTTGCAGCTGAAATTCTAGGAAACACTGTCAATCTTATATTTCCGCCGCAGGCGCGACTTGAGGTTGAGAATTTCTCAGATCCTAGTGGAGATGACTTGTTGAGAATATTCATCATTTCTTCACTAATCGCGATTGGTTCTCGCCTTCCGTGAGCAGTATGCCATGTTTCGCGTGACAAAGTGACCTCGAAGTGCCCGCAGTTTAGCCAGCGGAACCTTAAAAATTGCTTGTATCTTCCGTAGTAGGTTGTAGATTGAGTGATGCACAGTTTCCGGTTGTCGACTTCGTTAGCTTGAAATTGACTTGCTGTTCGACACGTTGAATGGCAGTGCATCATCTGGTTCACGATCGGTCAGCAACCATGACACTTTTCCACTTGGATTAGGAGAACAGAAATGTCCAGTTTACTTGAAGCATTACTCGGTGGTGGATCTCCAACCGTCGAAAAGGTCAAAAGGGATACCGACTTGGATGCCAAGAAGGCCGAGCAAGCCTATGGTGCAGCTATTGGCACTTTGCTCCGAGGCCTAGAGGCCAAGAGTCAGACCAAGGAGGGAGCCGACACCATTTGGGATATGCTGCGCAAACAGGTTGAGCAAGGAAATGTTCCCCCCGAAGCACCGGCAGAAAACAAGCATGTTGAAGTTAAAGACATGGACCCCAATCAGGTGAATGATATCCTCTCGGTCATCTTCGGAAAGGATGCGCCGAAGGTCGAAGGAGGCTTTGGCAAGGTCATCACGCTCGACTCAGAGGCCACCAAGAAGATCCTCGGCAAAGTATTGCCTGCCGTACTCGGCGGAATCTTTGGTGCGGCGGAAAAAGAGCCTGAGGATAGCCGACAGGCTCTGCCGAAAATTCTCGGCGGCGCGCGTACGGAGATGGAGCAGAAGCAGCCCCAAACGCGTGGTATCTTCGACGCCATTCTGGATCGCGACGGCGACGGTGATGTCGACCTAAACGACCTCAGCGGCCTCGTCGGCGTCTTGGCAGGTAAGCAATAAGATTTCGTCCAACCTAGAGGGCACGAGATTTGATCGGTGGGCAGACTCTGCCTGTTGACTGATCTCGTGTACCCTCTGGACCTATCTAATTATTCGCAGCAGGCCACTCAACTCAGCAAACATATGTTAACGCCAAACCCGACTAACCTGCCCCTCCCCAGATTGTGTTAGTGCTGGCACAATAGGCGGATGACTTCTGCCGTTGAACATCACACCGTCGTCCAAATCAATGTCGCCGATCGACTTGCGCACTTTGCCCAGCGTATGCCGCTCTCCGTGGCCGTGGCTTGTCCTGGGCATGGTGATGCTGCGGGGCGAAATAGCTATGCCACTTGCACGTTTGCCGAACTCGATCGCGATGCCACTGCCTTGGCTCGCGGCTTGGTCGACCTGGGTGTGACGCCTGGAACGCGACTGGTGCTCCTGGTGAAGCCCGGGGTGGAGTTTGTGAAGCTAGTCTTTGCCCTCTTGCGTTCGGGGGCGACTACGATCTTGATCGATCCTGGCATGGGAAAAAAGCATCTGGTGAATTGCCTTGCCGCGGCTGAGCCCGCCGGATTTGTTGCGATCAGCCCTGCTCAAGCTGTGCGAACTCTACTCAAGAGCCGTTTCCCGCAAGCAAAGCTCAACGTGACTGTTGGCCGGCGATGGTTCTGGGGCGGCACAACCTACAAACAACTGCTCAGCGCAGGAACCAACTCGGGTACCCGCTTGCCGACTTCGCGGGCAACAGACCCCGCCGCGATCATCTTCACAAGCGGCAGCACGGGGCCCCCCAAGGGCGTACTCTACACCCACCAGATGTTCGACACCCAGGTTGCCGAGATCCGCCGCGAGTATGACCTTCAGCCCGGCGGAGCGGATCTGGCGTGCTTTGCCCTCTTTGGTCTGTTCAACTCCGCAATGGGAATCACCACGGTGTTCCCCAAGATGGATTTCTCCCGCCCCGCCTCGGCCGATCCTCGCAAGTTGCTCTCCGCGGCGAGTGATTGGCAAGTAACCCAAGCGTTTGGTTCGCCGGCAGTTTGGGACAAACTGAGCCGCTATTGCGAACATCACGGCGAACAGATTCCCACCCTGCGCAAGATTTTCTCTTGTGGCGCACCCGTGCCGGCCAAAGTGCTGCAGCGAACCCTAGCCTACGTCGATGCCTATGCCGAAATGCACACACCCTATGGAGCAACTGAGAGCCTCCCCGTGGCAACCATCGCCGCCAGCGAGGTACTTTCTGAGACTGCTGAGCAGACTGCGTGCGGGGCAGGGGTGTGCGTCGGGCGTAAGTTCGAATCGATTGATTGGCGTGTGATCCGGATCTCGGATGAGCCGATCACAAACATCGCCGACGTTGAGGAGTTGCCGATGGGTGAAATTGGTGAACTCATTGTGCGTGGTCCGCAGGTATCGCCGCAGTACGATGGAGAGTTGCGAGTTGCGAGTTGCGAGTTGCGAGAGAAAGAATCAACTCGCGTCTCGAAACTCGCATCTCACAACTCAATGACTAAAATTACCGACGGCATCTCAATCTGGCACCGCATGGGCGATGTAGGCTACTTGGACTCACAAGGTCGGTTCTGGTACTGCGGCCGTAAGAATCACCGCATCGAAACCAGCGAAGGAACTTTGTTTTCCGTGCCTTGTGAGGAGATATTCAATACACATCCGGATGTCGCTCGCACGGCCTTGGTTGGGATCGGTCCAGCGGGTGGAGCTACACCCCTGTTGGTCGTTGAGCCGAGTGGAACACTCTTACGGCGTTGTGGTAAGAACTGGTCTCGCAGCGACTATCACAGGCTCCAAGCGGAGTTATTGGAATTGGCTAAGGGGTACGAAATTACTAAGCACATCGCACAACCTATTTTTCATCCCGGGTTGCCTGTCGACGTGAGACACAACTCAAAAATCAACCGCGAGCAATTAGCAAAGTGGGCGACGAGAGAGTTGGGCGGACACAAGCTTCAGCATTAAATCAACCGGGGTCGAGACGACCCGGCTCGCAACTAACCACCAACCACTAAGCACTAACTCTTGACAATGCACACACTCGTTACCGGCGGCGGAGGATTTCTTGGGCGCGCTATCGTCGAGCAATTGCTTGCCCGCGGCGATCAAGTACGGAGCTTTAGTCGCGGCGTGCATGCAGAACTTACTGAGTTAGGCGTAGAGGTCGTGCGTGGCGACATCCGCGATGCAGAAGCCGTTGCCCAGGCGTGTGAGGGAATCGAATGTGTGTTCCACACCGCAGCAATCGCTGGCATTGGTGGCACTTGGAATCGGTTCTACTCAGCAAACACGTTGGGTACGGAGAATGTCATAGCTGCCTGCCGAAGGCATGGGGTTCAAAGCCTGGTCTACACAAGCAGTCCCAGCGTGACTTTCGCCGGTGGCGATCAATGTGGCGTGACCGAATGCGAGGCACCTATCGATTTGGCATGGCTTGAGAAAAACGAATGTCATTACTCCCGCAGCAAGGCGCTGGCAGAGCAGGGGGTACTAGCCGCTAACTGTGAGCAACTCGCCACCTGTGCATTGAGGCCGCACTTGATATGGGGACCGGGCGATCCGCATTTGGTGCCGCGACTAATCCATCGAGCAAAGAGTGGTCGGCTGCGTCGCGTAGGGGACGGCACGAATCTGGTCGATGTGATCCATGTCGAGAACGCCGCAAGGGCGCACCTGCAGGCAGCGGACTCCCTCGTCCGACCCGATTCACCCGTCGCAGGCAAGACTTATTTTTTGAGCCAGGGTGAGCCAGTCAACTGCTGGCAGTGGATCAACCAAATCTTGGCATTGGTGAACGTGCCCCCTGTGATCAAGTCGATTTCGCTCAAAAAGGCCTTGCGCATAGGTCAGGCGTGCGAATGGGGATATCGAATCGCCCGTTCCCAACAGGAGCCTCCCATGACCCGGTTTCTTGCCTGGCAGCTTGCCAGTTCGCACTGGTTCGACATTTCTGCCGCCCGACAAGATTTCGGCTATCAGCCCCTCGTTTCTACTGCAGAGGGAATGCAACAGCTGGCTGCGTGGTTGCAGCCGAGTTAGGGACCACCTAGCCGATTCCCCCACTGCCAATTACAATCAGCAGCTTGCATTTTTCGCGATTTTGTCATTGTCACTTGAAGAGGACGCCGTGCTTCGTACCCATACCTGTGGTCAACTTTCTGAAAAACTCGAGGGAGAAACCGTCACACTCTGCGGCTGGGTCGATAGCTACCGCGACCACGGTGGGGGGCTCTTTGTTGACCTCCGCGACCGCTACGGCATCACCCAAGTGGTCTTTAATCCTCCCGATTCCACTTCTGAGGTAATCGAGGCGAGCAAATCGCTACGGGCTGAGTATGTGATTCGCGTGACTGGCAAGGTCGCTCCCCGCCCGGAAGGAATGGCCAACAAGCGTTTGGCAACGGGCGCCATCGAATTGCGTGCCACGACGCTCGAACTGTTGAACAAGTGCCTTACGCCCCCCGTCTCGCCAAGTTCTGATGAAGCCCCCGGCGAAGATTTACGACTCAAATATCGCTACCTTGATCTGCGTCGTGCCGAGATGCAGAAAACGATGTTGCTTCGAGCCGCACTGATCAAGGACATGCGCGACTATTTCGCTGAGCATGATTTCGTCGACGTCGAGACACCAATCCTTGGACGCAGCACTCCCGAGGGGGCTCGCGATTATCTCGTTCCTAGTCGCGTACATCGTAACATGTTCTATGCCTTGCCGCAGTCACCGCAGTTGTACAAACAGATCCTGATGATCGCTGGCTACGATCGCTACATCCAAGTGGCCCGCTGCTTTCGCGATGAAGACCTCCGTGCTGACCGCCAACCGGAATTCACGCAACTGGATGCCGAGATGTCGTTCGTGGACTCCAACGATGTGATGGGAATCATCGATGGCTTGATCGCCGGACTTGCCAAGAAGCATTTGGGAATCGAAGTTGCAACTCCCCTGCCCCGCATGACTTACGACGAGGCGATGGAGCGCTATGGCCACGACGCACCCGACCTGCGGTTTGGCATGGAGATTGTCGACTGCACCGATCTAGCAGCCGAAGCAGAGTTCCGCGTCTTTCACAGTGTCGCGACCTCTGGAGGTCGCGTGCGGGCTATCAATGCCAAGAAGGGAACCGAGCAGTATTCTCGGCGTGGCATCGATGGTCTGACAGAATTCGTGGGTGAGTACGGGGCGAAAGGCTTGGCTTGGTTCAGAGTTGAAGAGGATGGCTCGCTTAATTCGACAATCGCCAAGAATTTCACGCCTGAACTGCTCAAGAGAATTGGCGAGCGACTCAATGCCGAGCCAGGGGACTTGTTGCTTTTCGTGGCTGATTCGTTCGCAGTGACGTGCAAAGCCCTGTATGCTCTGCGTTCTAAGATTGCCCGTGAGATGAAGCTTTACGAACCCGGGCAGATGAATTTTTCCTGGGTGGTCGAATTCCCCATGTTCGAGCGAGACGAAGAGGAAGCTCGCTGGCAAGCGATGCACCATCCCTTCACAGCCCCTCGCGATCAGGATTTGGAATTATTAGATACTGATCCGGGCAACTGTCGTGCAAAGGCCTATGATTTAGTGGTCAACGGCTACGAGGCAGGTGGCGGCACGATTCGTATTCACGACAACAAAATTCAGAGCAAGGTCTTTTCTTTGTTGGGTATCGACGAAGAGACCGCCAAGGATCGATTTGGATTCTTGCTTGATGCCCTGCAATATGGTGCCCCACCGCACGGTGGAATTGCCTTGGGCATCGACCGCTGCGTGATGCTGTTTGCCCAATTGGAAAATATTCGCGATTGCATAGCCTTTCCCAAAACACAAAAAGCTACCGATCTTATGACCGAGGCTCCCGGGGAAGTAGATGCCAAACAGCTCCGAGAACTAGCGATCAAATTGGTCGAATGATTCTCCATTGCGGTTATTGCTAGTTGACGATCCTCTGGCGACTCTCGACAATCAGGGGTCGTAGAATTAATCGACTTTTCTCCCGCGTTGTAGGGCTAAGGATTTGGAAGCTATGATGCAACCAATTGTGCAGAAGTGCTTGTTGAGCAAACTGACTTGTGTTGCTTGCGCGGTCGGAGCCCTTTCAATTGGTTGCTCACAATCAACTGTTCACGATTCTGTGACACAATTGGCGCCCAAACAGCAAGTGGTATCTGAAGTCGCAAATGAATCGACTCAAAGAATCGAAGTTGAGTCGGAATCACTGGTTGCTCAGTCCTCGGTTAAGCCACATGTGGTTCGTAAGGAAGTGGCTCAAGAGATCACTGCCAACATTCCTGAAGTAATTCTGAGCACCGCCCACTCGGCAATGTGCCGCGTGCGTGTCGGCGACGAGATGCCAGAAATAGAATTGCCCCAATTGGGTCATGACGAGGTGACTCTATCAGAACTTAGTGGAGATCAAGCAACTGTTGTGCTGTTTTGGAAGCCCGACCGCTGGATGAGCCACATGGCGCTATCCGATTTGGAACGAGAAGTTGTGTCCAGCGCTGAATCGGAGAAAGTGGCTGTGATAGGCATCGCAGTAGAAACCCCTGAGGACCAAGTCGCAGCGGAAGCAAAATCCTCGGGAGCGAGTTTCCCGCAGCTCTTGGATGTCGATGGTAAAGCTTTCGACCAATTGGGCATGGTAATGCTTCCCCGCATCTATGTGCTCGATCCCGCTGGCCGCATCGTCTGGTTCGACATCGAGTACAGCGAGAGTACTCGGCGCGAGTTACATGAGACGCTGGATGCGCTGAAAGGGACGAATTGAGCTGGTCGATCAAGAAGTGATTTTTACTACTTCGGTCGACTAGCCACACGCGTCTCCGTAAGTTGCTCCTGCCATTCTTTGACTAGCTGAAATGCCTCAAGCGGAGTCGTACCGTTCAGGTCCACTCCCCGAATCGTGTCCAGCAGCGGATGATCCATCGTCTCGAACAATGTCATCTGCATGGCATGTCCGTTTTTCGATTGCGGAGTGCGGAGTTCGGAATGCGGAGTGAGCGTATTATCGTGTTGGGCTTCGAGTTGGGCGAGGATCTCCTCAGCCCGTTGGTTCACTTCGCGGGGCACTCCGGCAAGCTGGGCCACGTGGATTCCGTAGCTCTTGTCGGCTGCGCCAGGGACGATCTGGTGCAGGAACACGACCTCACCTTGCCATTCCTGAACGGAGACATTCAAGTTGCGAAGCCCAGAGAGCGTCTCCTCTAGATCAGTCAGTTCGTGATAGTGCGTGGCGAACAAAGTGCGGCAGCCGATTCTGTCGTGCAAATCTTCGACCACGGCCCAAGCGAGCGACAAGCCGTCATAGGTACTCGTGCCGCGGCCTATCTCGTCAAGAATAACCAAGCTCCGCTCGGTGGCCGTATTAAGAATTCTTGCCGTTTCGGTCATCTCGACCATGAACGTACTTCGACCTCGCGCTAGATCGTCACTAGCACCCACGCGAGCAAAGATGCGATCTGCCACTCCAATCGTCGCACGCTTGGCCGGGACAAAGCTGCCGACTTGGGCCAATAGTGTGATCAGTGCCACCTGACGAATGTAAGTACTCTTGCCAGCCATATTGGGACCGGTAATGAGAAGAATTGCGGAATTCGGATTGCGGATTGCGGAATCACCATTTCCGCCTTCCGCCTTCCGCCTTCGGCCTTTATTGGTTGCCTCGCAACTCACATCATTCGGCACAAACGTTCCCTCTGGTTCCGTGATATCGAGGACCGGATGACGACCTTCGACGATGTCGAGGACCGGATCAGAACTGATCTCGGGGCGTACGTAGTTGCGAGCCCGCGCCAGCTCGGATAGTGAGGAAAGTACGTCGATCTCGGCCAAGGCATCGGCTGTGCCTTGTAGTCGGCGTGTTGCCGAAGCGACCAATTCACGTAATTCGACAAACAGTTCATATTCTAAGTCTTGTGAGCGCTCCTCAGCAGCCAGCACCTTTTCTTCGTGCTCTTTGAGTTCGGGAGTAATGAACCGCTCGGCGTTTTTAAGCGTTTGCTTGCGAATGAAATAGTCGGGGACTTTGTCTCGGTGTGTGTGGGTCACCTCCAGGTAATATCCAAATACCTTGTTGAAGCCTATCTTGATGCTAGGGATGCCAGACTCCTCGATGGCCTTCGTCTGGTACTCAGCCATCCAGCGTTTGCCACCTCGCATGAGCTCCCGCTGCTCGTCGAGCTCCGCATGAAAACCGGTTCGAATGAAACCACCGTCACGTGTCGTCAGCGGGCAATCCTCTTCCAGAGCTGCCTCTAGCCGTCCACGAATATCCGCACAGAGATCGATCCGCGATTCGAGTTGAGAAAGTCGTTCCGCTTTCCTCCCTGTCAGCTTGGCCTTCACTTTTGGCAGGCTGCTGAGTGTCCGAGCAACAAAACTCAGGTCCTGCGGAGTTGCACGACCCGTTGTGACGCGGGCTACTAGGCGCTGCATGTCGTAAATCGCTTTGAGTTCAGCGCGCACATCGGTGGTAACCGCCGGATGAGCAACCAGCTCGCCGACCGCCTCGAGCCGAGCATTGATCTGATCGACATTAGTCAAAGGGCTTGCAAACCAGTCACCCAGCATGCGCGCTCCCATCGAAGTCACTGTCCGATCGACAACCCCCAGCAAGGAACCTTCGCGGCGTCCCTCTCGCAAAGAATGCGAAATCTCTAGACTGCGGCGGGTTGCTTGGTCGATTTCCAGGGAAGTTCCCGTCCGATGAGGGAGCAGGGCGGCAATGTGGGTGAGAGAGGTTTTTTGCGTCTCGGTCAAATAGTCGAGCACAGCTCCTGCAGCGGAGAGGGCAGGGGAGTCCGATTCTTCAAAGCCAAAGCCAGAGAGCGACTGCGTGCCGAAATGTTTGGTGAGGGCTGTGAGTGCCGCTTCTGTGCCAAACGACCATGCTGGGCGACGAGTCGTCAAGCGACCTTCGCTCCACGACGCTGGAAGCGGGGAAGAATCCTCGCTGACGATGATCTCTACCGGGGCGACACGCGCCAACTCGTCTTCTAACTTCTCGCTCGGTATGACAGTTGCCTCGAAGCGGCCCGTGGAGATGTCGATCCAGGCAAGCCCGCAGTGTCCGTCGAACTTCGGCAAGTTGCGCGAAATCGCCAACAGGAAATTGCTTTCCGCTGGATTGAGCAGCGCGTCGTCGGTCACCGTGCCTCGACTCACCACGCGAGTGATTGCCCGCTTGACGATCCCCTTTGCCTGACGTGGGTCTTCCATCTGCTCGCAGACTGCGGCCCGTAACCCGGCGGAAATAATCTTGGTTAGATAGCTATCGAGCTGATGATGAGGAAAGCCAGCCATAGCGACGGGATTCTCCCCTTTGTCGCGACTCGTAAGGGACAACCCTAGCACTCGGGCGGCCGTCTTGGCGTCCTCAAAAAAAAGCTCGTAAAAGTCGCCCATGCGAAATAAGAGCAGCGCATCCCCAGCGGCCGCTTTCGCCTCGTGGTACTGCTTCATCATCGGGGTGGCTGACATGGTCGACTGCTCCAAAAAGTCGGAAGACAGCGACCCATACTAACGCATCCCAACAGGTCCTTGGAGGGGGGCAGGGAAACTATGGAAGGAATTGAGGGATAGGAAAACAATAGCGGCCGGAATTTGGTTTCGCGCCGTTCACTAGGCTCACTCGACCAGCAATTCCTCTTCGGCACCCTTATTGATTTCGAGATCGCCACTATCCTCGAGGCGGCGAATAATATCGACGATTTCCTGTTGTTTGGCCTCAACGGCTGAAAGCTTCACGGCCCCCAGGAATTCCAGCTCTTCTCGAAGCATGTCACCTGCTCGCTGTGACATATTGCCAAACACCTTCTCCTTGAGTTCCGGGCTAGCACCCTTCAAGGCCATTGACCACTGGGAATTATCAACATTCTTGAGCACGATTTGCATGTCTTTGTCGTTGAACTTGACCATATCTTCAAAGACAAACATCAATCTGCGAATTTCCTCGACCAGATCGGGGTCTTCCTGAGAGAGATTTTCTAAGAGTGTTCTTTCTGTTGAGCGGTCGGAGACATTGAGCATTTCTGCCACCGCCCCTACTCCGCCGGCGTTCTCGAAACTCTGACCCATGAGGCTCGACATACGGCGTTCGAGACCCTGCTCTACCTCATGGATAATATCGGGGCTGGTCTGCCCCATGGCCGCCACACGTTGCACGACGGACAACTGACGCTCGGTAGGAAGTCCCGCGAGTATCTCGGCTCCCGTCTGGGCCGGCAAGTGTGAAAGAATGAGCGCAATCGTCTGAGGGTGCTCATCCGCTACGTAGGTCAAAATATTCTGACTATCGACATGGCGCAGAAAAGAGAAAGGAACCTCTTCGATCGATTGTCGGATATTATCCAGAGTGGAATTGGCATTCTTACCCAGTGCCATCTGAACAAGTTGCTTGGCTCGGTCGAGACCTCCTGATTCAACAGAGCCTGAAGGATTTGACTCTGCAAATTGCAAGATGATTTGGTCTTGTTCTTCCGAAGGGACGCCCTTGAGTCGTGCTAGTTCAATCGAGACTGCTTCTACTTGCTTGGCATCCAGACGTGACAAGATGGCTACAGCCTCCTCTTCCGGTAGTGAGGCGAGCAAGACAGCGGCTTTGCGGAGGTCATTCATGCTAGTTCGTCAGACAAGAGTTCAGCGCAGCATTTGCGCCAGTGGAGTCTCAGAATTAGCATCGACTAGCCATTTGGGGAACTTAAGTAGAGTTTGATGATTGAGCCCGTGCTAGCATTGGTGTCATAGTCGCTAGGCTACGACCTCCGGGAGCCGTGTGCCGCGTTGCGGCCCGGCTAGGGGTTAGTTTCGTAGTATCCCCACTGGCCGTCGCATTCGTCTACGCCGACGCTGAGGCGTGAGGGTGTGCAGTCTGGCAGCGTTTCGAGCAGGAGGGTGGCGATATACTTCGCTAACAATTCTGCTGTGGTATTGGCCATCGGCAACAACACACAATCCTGCCGAGGGAAGACCCAACGTCGCACGCCGTGGGTTACTTCGACTTCCTCTCCTTCGACAGTGACTCCTATCGTCGGATGCTCCAGCGGAAGCAACATTCGGTGGTCGAGCGAATCAACAATCTTCTGCAAGGCGTCTCGGACCAGAATAAAATCAACGACATACTGGTTCTCGTCGAGTGGGCCGTTGACTTCGGCCGTCACGTGGTAGTTGTGTCCGTGCAAGGGTTCGCAGATGTCGCCATTGAACGTGATAAAGTGCGCAGCGCTAAAGACAAAGCGTTCTTTGCTGAGGCGGACATGAAAGGATTCAGACATAGCTAAGTACTCCAGGCGCTAACGCTTCTAGTCGCGCCAGCGACTAATAAAACCTTACAGGCCATTCTAGGCGATTCTCACGCAGGAGGACAAACAGCGCCGCCGCGATCAGGTCTGCCGATGTGCCCGGATTGCGGCGGTGGCCGTCGGTGCGGAGCGAGAAATCGAACTCGGCGATTTCTCGATCAAATAATTCGTCTCCGGGTCTGCCAAGTGAGAGGACATGTGCCGCCCGTTGTGATACTTGTTTGCTGATTTCGATTCCACACTTGCGGGTGATGAGGCTATCGGGGTGGTTTGCCAGCAACTCAAGGAAAGCTACGACGATTGACACACTAAGCGGCAAGCCGGCGGCAGAGATTCTTTCAGCCACCCAGAGTACCTGTTCAAAGTTGTTCGTGTATTGTCGTGCAACCAAGTCCCGCTCTGCTCCCGTTTGCATCGCGGCGAGGAGCGTGATATCGGGGGCCGGTTGATTCACATCGGCGTCGTCCACCTTGCCAAGCCCGCCTGGGTTGGCCAATCGAATCGCTTCGTAGGCGGTGCGAGTATCTGCGGCGGTCAATCCTGCCAATACTTCACCAATCCCGTCTCGAAGGGGAATATCTGTCCTTGCGGCTGCCAGCGGTGCCAAGAGCAGCACGGTACCCAAATAGGTATTCGTACCGACAGATGCATGGATGGCGGAGATACAATCGAGAATGGCTTGCCCCGCGCCGACCTTGCCAGCCGAGGCAATTGGCTGGCCAATCACAGCGGCACTCGTAAGAAAATCGGCGTAGGTGACATCCTCAAAATCAGCCCCCCGATAAACGTTCCCCGGTTTGGGAGCAGTGGCTTCCCAAATACAAGCCAATGTTGCACAGGCGGCAAGATCCGTCATCGATTTGCTCCAGTAGCCGCTTCAGCAGTGCGAGCCAAGAAGTCAGCCAAGAAACGTTGCGACTCCTCGGGAGCATCTTCGACAACCCAGTGACCAACATCGGCCAGTCGATGCACTTCGGCCTTGGGCCACACTTGGCAAAACTTCTCCAGACATTCCGGCGTGAAGCACCAGTCCTGCATCCCCCAGATCAAGAGTTGCGGTAGCCCGGCGAGACTCGGCAAGGCATCCTCAATCTCACCCAGGGTGTCCCAAGTTGGATGGCTTGCTGAGAGCGGAATGTCTTTCACGAATTGATGCACGGCAGCTCGACGCGTCCAACTGTTATAGGGTGCCAGGTAAGCCTCGGCGACTGCGGGATCAAGTCGAGTGGTTCGGGAGAGTGTCATCCGCAAAGACGCAAGCGAAAACGCATTACCACCCTGCAGCGCCAGTTTTCCGAACAGGGGCCACCGGCAGACGCGAATCCGCCAAGGGATGAACCAAGGCCGAAAAGCTCCCGTGTTGAAGAGCACGATCCGCTCAAACAGATCGCGCTCTTTGAGGAGCGTACCCAGCCCAATCGCTCCACCCCAATCTTGGGCTACCAGTGTCACCCGGCAGAGATCGAGATTGCGCACAAGTTCTGAGAGATTCTGAATATGATCCGCTAACCGCAAGGGACGCTTTTGAAGATCACTCAGCCCACAGCCGATGTGATCTGGGGCAATGCAGCGATAGCTGTCTCGATTTGCTTCGATCAACCGCCGCCAATGGAACGACCAGGTTGGATTGCCATGGACAAACAGCAGGGTCTGCTCTGCGTTTTCCGGACCTTCGTCCAGGTAGTGCATACGTCCGCCGGCCACCTCGCACCAATGACCGGTGAAGGGATAGAGTTGCTGCCAAGAGTCGCATTCGTCGGGTGGAGTCTTCAATGCTCTATCATTTAATTCGAGGCTGGGATTTTCATGGGGATACAAGCTTGATCCAAAGTAAATGAATTTTGAACCACAGAGGTCACAGAGGACACGAAGTTGGGACAAGGAGGGTCACCTAGAAAGCGATTGGTATTCTCTGTGTCCTCTGTGGTAAATCCTTCTTTGGTTTGAGTAACATTCTAACGACAATCCCTCCCGTCGTCGGCCCCCGGACTTTCGAGTTGTGACTAGTGTTGGCCATTTGGGTCGCTAACTATTTCGGGATCTTCTGGATAATGCGTCTACCGGGCAAGCGCGGTTGCATGCAAGCCAATAATCTTTGCTGCCTTGCTCGATCCTACGCACCATGGCGAGAGAACCATGGTGGCCCTCTCACGAAAACCAAAAACAAAATACAAAACTAAACTTCCGCACTGTGATTTCCTCGATGTTTTCTACGAATTTCCAAGTAGTTTTGTAGTACGAAACTCTCCCTCCTCGGTGTAAGACTACAAGAGACTTCGTGCAGTCAACTCCCCTGAAACCTACCGACGGATCTCTAGCCGGGCTCCCTGGAAGCGTGCTCTCAGCTTGTCAGGCTTCTGGCACTACTCTCCCGACAGAGGGCATTTGAGATTGGGCTCTCGACTTTGTTCTCAATCGTCAAACAACTAGCAGACGATGCAGCGAGCACCATTATCGCAATTCGTTGGCCAAATTCCACAACGATTTGTGGGCCACTTGTGAGGCAGGGACTATGAGCTGGGTAAGCTGAACGGGGAGAAAATCAGCCGCCGATAAATCCTGTCAGTCAGAAATTTACGGATTCGATGTGCTCCACTGAAGCAGCGAGGTGAACTTCGCGGCTTTGTACGATGAGGCGTCCTTTGGACAAGAGTTGTTGTCTGCCGGTTCTAGCAGCGGGTTTGGCACGGGTATGATGCTTACGGTCTTAGCTGTCTAAGTCACAGGATCAACTTTCCACTTTCAATCAGGCTTCGGTCCACCAGAGTAATAATATTCGCCCTCCGGCTTAAGTACAATTTGTTTCGCATTGGTACTGATCGAAGGTTTTCCATGATCCCTAGATTTCATGAATTTAGGGACATTTGTCAGCGTTATTGAATTCTTGGATTTCGACAAAGTCAATTCGGACGCACTCCCAAAGAATTCAAGGCGATCAAACCCTTTAATATTGAACTCCAATAGTAAATCACTTTGGGGCCTGAATACGATTTGATCTTCGAGGACCTCTAATTTTACTGGCCCTTGAAATGCAAGTTCGTAGTCCCGGAATTGGATTTCCGTTTCGCTTGTAACCATGTGAAACGAAAGACCCATAGCCAAGATTAAAGTAGCTAACGACATGAGGGACCTCCAAGAAAATATGGGGGTTAAAAAAGACCCGAGCAACCGACCCTTCTCGTCTTGAGACGCATCAACACCAGCTATGGATGCAACTGAGGGGGAAACGCTCCTAGCATGGGATGCTGGAGCCTAATTGGGGCAAATCTAACTTATCTTGCTCGCTCCAAAAAGTGCAGTTTCGCGGCCCCCCCCAAGTCCCGCTGCTTTATCGACCGCCGCTACCAACGGCTAAGTTCCGGGGTTTTGGAACGCCGCCGCTGGATATGCGGTGGCTGAAACGTCACGTTTTTGCAAGCATTGGGAACTCAAGATACAATTCTTCAATGGCGACAATCCACAGCCAGTAATCTAATATTCTCTCTTGTTAGTAAACTTTTCGACAAAGTGTTGGATTTGCCACTGCTGGGAGACTCTCGAATTATGCGACTACCCCAGCTACGCTTCTCTTTAAGAAGCCTTTTAATCCTGACAACACTTGTGGCTTTAACCACTTGGTGCATTGTGCGGCCAATCGTGAAGGAGCGACAAAATACACTCTTACTCGAACATCTTAATCAGTCTTGGGAGAAGCAACTCTCAACAACTCATTTGACAGACCTCGAATTAAAAGTTCGTTACGTGACTGGGAAAGTGAGAGGGGAATTGGGAGCGTCCAAGTCGATGAACCCCACTGAATTCCATAGCTTTGTGAAGTCCCTAAATCTTGATAAAAATGTTGACGCAATTGCTGATTTCTCGACTGCATTCAGGTCAGACTTACTAGAGGAACAAAAAGCCTGGACGACCTACCGGCTCAAAATACACGGAGGCGGATTTCGTTTTCAGATCGATGACGATGAATTACCTCCACAATCCCAATACATTCGTCGCAGCACACGAGTAGAACCGGGGGATTTGAGGTACGTTCCCCAATATCTTTTTACCACAGAAAGCACCAGCGTTCTGTACAAGCAGGATTGTGTGGAATTAACATTTGACGGCAAAAGGAATTATCGTCAGCTTTTAGTTGATCCGAAAAATGGTTTTGTCTTCAATTCATTCTTTGAGTCAAAAGTCAAGAAAAATGTGGGAAAAAAGACTCACGAAGTAGTCATTCAGCGGTCGCCAAAAGAGTATCATAGAGGAGTTATTTGGCCTTCGGTGTTCGTCAAGGGTGAATTTAGAGATGGCACTCTCTTTGAATATACGGCATACGTCGTTGAGGAGTCGATTTCTGATGGTTACTAGAGCAACACCAACCTTCGCTAACCTTCCGAGGATTTATCGACGAATGGCACTTAGATCTTCCGCAAGTCGTTGCGTAGAAATGACCTATGCAGAAATGGCCTCTCTTGCGTAGATGGTGTTTATCAACAACCTCATCACCCACAAGGAGGCCCAAGGATGGCCTCTTCTAACCAAGGACGGTTCCAGCAACAGATTAGTTTTCTCAGGCGTCAGTTTTTGCAGGGAGGCGGCGTTCCTTTCGCAGATGTGCTTTCCGAAGCGATTGGGACGCGCTCCGCTTTGTCGAGCTCCACTCGACAGCCGCGTTGCGGCAAACAATTTTGGCGGCAGCTTTTTGCCCAATTTCTGGCACCTTTGACGATCCGTCCTTCAAAGCGTACAAATAAGGGCAGGGCGAACAATCGCGGCTGTGGGTGAGGGGTCTCTGCAATGGGGGCCTTGCGAACCTGGTCAGGGTGGAGACACAGCAGCCATAAGCTAGTGCTTCTTTGTGTGGGGGCCTCTCACCGGCGGTCGCGATTGTTCCTGTTTTTTTCCGCTAAGCTGCCAGCGGCTTTGAGATTTCGATGACTGAGGAAGACCGATCTACGACCACTGGGGCAGATTATGTCGTCGTCGCACGTCGGTATCGCCCCCAGGGCTTCGATGAGCTGATCGGACAACAGCATGTGGCCCAGGCCCTGAAGCGCGCGATTTCCAGCGATCGGGTGGGGCATGCTTATCTTTTCACAGGGGCTCGGGGGGTCGGTAAGACCTCGGCGGCCCGCATCCTGGCTAAGGCCCTCAACTGTGAGCAGGGGCCAACCGCCACTCCGTGCAACGAGTGCGAGATTTGCGAGTCGATTGCCGCTGGTGATGACGTGGATGTCCTCGAAATCGACGGTGCCAGCAATCGCGGCATTGATGAGATTCGGCAGTTGCGGCAGAACGTGGCCGTTCGTCCCAGTCGATCTCGGCTGAAGATCTACATCATCGACGAAGTCCACATGCTCACCAAGGAGGCGTTCAACGCCTTGCTTAAAACGCTCGAAGAACCACCTGAGCATGTGAAATTTATCTTCGCCACGACCGAAGCGAACAAGATCCCGATCACGATCCTTTCGCGCTGTCAGCGGTTCGATTTTGCGGGTATTGAGTCGACGGCGATCCAGGAGCGGCTCGCCCAGATTGCCGAAGCTGAGGGAGTTACCGCCGAACCGGATGCGCTGCAGATTCTTGCCATGCGTGCCGCGGGTTCGATGCGTGATAGCCAATCGCTATTAGAGCAATTGCTTTCCGGAGGGGGCAATGCCATCACCACCGCCGACGTGACCGAGATGCTGGGAATTGCCCCAGCGGCACGGCTGAGTCAGTTGGTGCTCCCCTTGGTAAATCACGATGCCGCGACTGCCTTGGCGGAACTCGATGCCGCGCTTGCCGAGGGGGCAGACGAAAGCCAATTGATTGACCAGCTGCTGGGTTATTTCCGCGATGTGATGACCCAAGCGGTGGGCTGCGACGAAAGCCGCCTGCTCTATGCCTTGCCGAGCCAGTGGCAGGAAGTGCGAGAGATCTCCGAGCAACTGGGAGTTCACACGTTGCTGGCCATAGTACAGGTACTCGACCAGACAGCGGCCCGCATGCGGGTCAGTACTCACTCGCGAACTTTGGCCGAGATGGCAGTGGTGCGGATTTGCCAATTGGAAAACCTCGATGAGTTGGCAACGCTGCTGGAGCAACTCCGTGAGCTTCCCGCTGGGGCACGAGAAATGTCAGGTGGAATAAAAAAAAACGCAACCTCTAGCCAAGCCCGCCCTTCTCGCCCTGCCGCGGTAACGCGTCAGAGTTTGCCCGCACGAGAGACGCCTGCGTCGCCCACGACCGCTCGGCAGGAGTCCGTGGCAGCGGTAGCGGTGGAGAGTGCCCCGTCGAAGGAAATACGTGTCCCCACGGCTGAGAACGTTGAGCAGATTTGGAAACAGGCGCTCGATTCGCTCACCGGCATGGTCGCCGACCAGGCTTCGCATGTGGATGAAGTAACGGCCGATGCAGATGGGCGAATGGTGATCACATTCACCGAGAGCTTCTACCGCGATTGGTGTGAGCGACCCGCGAATCGTGCTCGGTTGGACGCAGCTCTCACAGAAGTCTGTGGACGCAAAGTGCCGTTAGTGTTGCAAGCGACAAAGCGTGATCCCGCGTCTTCAACGTCTGCGCCTCCCCCCTCGCGTCGCCAGAAACAGATGGAGTTAGTTTCTCAGCCGTTTGTGAAAAAGGCCATCGACCTCTTCGACGGCGATACGCAACGACTTAAGTACATTCCGCCGGCTGAAAAGAATTAGATCAGTTGGTAGGCAGTGTCACTGCGATGCGTTGCATCGCGGCTAACAATGAAAGAACTATTCATCAACTGTCAGCATCGTGCTGCCGTAAGACAGGAGTAAATCATGTTCAAAGGACTAGAAAACATTGCCAACTTGGGTGGTCTCATGAAGCAGGCCCAGGAAATGAGTGGCAAAATGAAGCAACTCACCGAGGAGTTGAAAGCCAAGCGAGTTGTCGGCTCTTCGGGGGCCGGACTCGTGGAAGTCGAAGCCAGCGGAACTGGCGAAGTGCTGGCCGTGCGCCTCGATCCCAGTCTCGTTGAAAAGCAAGACCGTGAATTGCTCGAAGACTTGCTTCCAGGTGCCATTAACGATGCTCAGCAGAAGGCAAAGGAACTCTACGCCAGCAAAATGCAAGAACTCACCGGCGGCATGAACATTCCCGGACTCGGCGACATGCTCGGCCAGCTGGGCGATGGGCCTGGGCAAAGTTGACATGACCAGCCTCTTGCTGTCATTTCGAGGTACTCCGAGGAATCTGGCCCGATCCCTCGGAGTACTTCGGGATGACGAAGTGTGAAATCCCGGGCATCCTCAGATACTTACCTCGCAATTTGTCAAGACAGGATTCGTGTCTTGTATCTCGTCGCCAGCATGGTTTGCTGCAAATAGCCCAGATTCTGGGCTATCACACTTTTCGCATTTCTACCGCTCCCAAACCGCAATAATACACTAGAATTGTGGTAGCCCGTCGGAGGGACAAGTTTGACCTTCGAGTAGCAATCACATTATGCTACAGATCGGAGACTTCGGCGGCGCGGACGGTTGAAGCCCCCACGTAATTCCTTGAACTTTAACGAGCAGTTTATTTCATGCGACTTTCATTCGGCCAACAGATGCAGATGGCTCAGAAGCAGGTGCTTGCACCGCGGATGATCCAATCGATGGAGATACTGCAGCTGCCGATCCTTGCTTTGCAGGAACGCATCGAGCAAGAGATGGAAGACAATCCTGTGCTCGACAAGGCAGAGCTGTCTGACGAGTCAACGGAAGTTGACGAGGATGCTTACAATTCGGATGCCCCGACCGAGTCCGAGAAAGAATTGGTTGTCAGAGATGACACCAACAACGAAGACGACTTCGAGCGACTCTTGAACATGTCGGACAATCTGCCCGACGAATACGAGGAGCGTAGCCGCCCCTCGCGTGGACAGATGGAGGCTGAGTCCGACCGACATCACGACGCCATGGCAAACATGGTGTCGCGCCCCGAATCACTTCTGGATTATCTCGATCACCAACTCAGCTGGTTCGACCTTGATGAACCTCTCCGGAAGATGTGCGAGCGAATAATTTACAACCTCGACACGAACGGCTATCTCAAGTCACCGCTAGAGGAACTCATTCCCCCCGCACCAACAGATATCAACGGCGATGCTCAGTCTTGGCGCGCTGAACAACTCAAGATTGCCGAATCGGCACTCGCCATCGTTCAACGACTTGACCCGCCAGGGATCGGTGCGCGCAACCTCAAGGAATGCCTGCTCCTGCAATTGACATCAGGCCTGCTGTTCTACGAAGAATTGCAAGTACTTATCGAAGACCACCTGGAAGACCTGGAGAACAATCGTCTTCCATTGATTGCCAAGAAAACCGGTTTCTCCATCGAAACAATCCAGGAAGCGTGGGAAGACCTGCGAACGCTCAAGCCGAAGCCGGGAGCGGAGTTCAACGAAACCTTCGCCCCCTCGGTAACGCCCGATGTCTATGTCGATCGCAAAGACGAGGGTGGCTATGAGGTCCGCTTGGAAGACACCCAGTTGCCGTCGCTCTACATCAGCAACACTTATCGCAATCTGCTCCAAGATCCCAACACCAACGCCGAAACCCGCGAGTACATCAAACGGAAAGTCAACTCGGCCCAGTGGATCATCGAGGCCATCGAACAAAGGCGAAGTACGCTCACCAAGGTTTCGCAGGCCATCGTCGATCATCAAACAAGCTTCCTCGACAACGGACCCGAACACATAGAACCCCTCAAGATGCAGCAGATTGCCGACAAAGTCGGTGTGCATGTCACCACGGTGAGTCGGGCTGTTGACGACAAATGGATGCAGACCCCGAGAGGAATTTTTCCGCTCAAGCGGTTCTTCGTAGGAGGCACCACTAGTGCTGACGGCGAGGAAGTCGCCTGGGACAAGGTGCGACTCAAATTGCAAGAAATAGTTGACAACGAAGACAAGACCAAACCGCTGAGCGACGATGCTTTGGTCGACGAGCTTGCTAAGGCGGGCATCACCGTCGCACGCCGCACGGTCACCAAGTATCGCAAAGCGATGGATATTCCCAGCAGCCGCCAACGGCGGGACTGGTCGAAGGAAAAGTGAGTTAACCGGTTCGCCACAACGGTTTGATCAGACTACCTGTGGTTTTCTACTACAAGCAAAAACAAGCTTTGCTTCATGCGATCGCTTATTGCATGGGCAATTGCTCGTCCTTCGACGGGTTTTCCACTGCCACAATTGCATCACGTAGGGGTCCTTGCGAAACTTTACGTATTCTCCGCAATATTTGTCTTTAAATGCGAGGGAATGTCGCAAGACCTCCCAGACTACCAACGGACGATTTCTCCTTCATTACTTTTCCAACAGGTCTCACTTTTGAACGGTGGAAAAAGTTTTAGATGGCCGGGCTGTGCGGTAGTTTACTAGCGCCAAAGCTAGTGTATAGTAGTGACCATGAAATGTCCTTTCTGCCGAACTGATAATGATCGCGTGATTGACTCCCGGGCTTGCCAGGATGGGTTTTCCATCCGTCGCCGAAGGGAGTGCCTCAAATGCAAGCGTCGGTACACGACTTATGAACGGATTGAGGAGTCCACTATCAAAGTGGTCAAGCGCGATGGATCACGCGTTCCTTTCACACGAGGCAAGATCAAGAGTGGTCTGGAACGGGCGTGCTGGAAGCGGCCGATCAGCGACCGCGAAATCGAACGGACCGTCGCCGCTATTGAGAACGATGTCTACGGCTCGTTTGAAACCGAGATCGACAGCCAGCGGCTGGGTGAGCTAGTCATGGAGCACCTTCGCGATCTCGATGAAGTGGCCTTCGTACGCTTTGCCAGTGTCTATCGCCAATTTGCGGACGCAGGCGACTTCGTCGCTGAAGTTCGTCCTTTTCTTTCGAAGGCGAAGTAGGTTTCCTCTACCTGCTCATCTTTCTTCTCCACCTGGACACTCGCCAACGCACGATTTAGAATCGTTAGGAGATTCTTGGGGCGGTAGCTCAGTTGGGAGAGCGCTGCGTTCGCAATGCAGAGGTCGAGGGTTCGACTCCCTTTCGCTCCACTAGAAAAACGATAGTTTTCAGTGACCGCTTGCCAAATGTGTGTAGTAAACTACACGGTTTTTGGAACGCAAACTGGTTTATCCGGTCTATTCCTAAGCTATCTTTGCTTTAGAGGACCAATACTTGAAAACTCCTACGCCCTGTAAACTTAAGTCTACCGGTACTCGGCACGGGTGGATTGACGACAAACAGCGATATCTTGGCAAGGATTAAACAGCGGCTACGGAAGATAACCCAATTCGGTGTTGTTGGCGAATTCACTGTTCGCCGCGAGATATTGTCAATAGTTGTGTTTTGAGTCAGGCGACTTCCTGCTGAATTCCGTCTACGAATTTCTTATTTCTTACCTTGGATGAGTGGGACGATTTTTTCGTGGCCGCTGAGCCTTCACCACTTCTTCTGAGCGGACTGGCCGATCTTGAACATCATGGTCAGGCTCGCTCGGCGACTCCCGCTTCCCTTGGTTCTTCGATGACGCAACCGGATTGTTGCAAACGTCGATTCGATCGGGTTGGTCGTACGTAAGTGCTTCCGATGTTCTGCTGGGAAGTCGTAGAACGGCAGCAACACATCACGATCTTTTTTCAAGCACGCACATGCGTCAGGGTTCTTCGCACCGTACTTTTCCAAGAAGGTGTCGAATGCGTTTCCAGCCGATTCACGAGTCTGGGCCATCCGGATTTCGTGGAGGTCCTCCTTGGCTTTCGGTAGCGCTCTCTTGGGCAGCTTGTTCAGCACGTTGGCCGTCTTGCGAACCCAGCAGTGTTGCTCATGATTTTCGCCGAAGACTTATCGTAGAGCAGCCCAAAAGCCTAACACCCCGTCACCAATTCCCAGCTTGGGAGCCATCGTCAAACCACGATGTTTGCGGTCGATCAGCAGTTTGTACCAACTCTGCTCGCTATCTCGCACGCCAACAACCACGGCAAGGAGTTCCTTCCGTCCATCGACCGGTGCGCCCATAACCTCTTGCCAGCCGATGACGGATAATAAGAAAATCCCAATGAAGTCCTTTCTGGGCATCACCGGACATAAGTGTACATCTGTAAGAGTAGCCGAGGCGGGAGTCGAACCCGCACGGGGGTTACCCCCCACTGGATTTTAAGTCCAGAGCGTCTGCCATTCCGCCACTCGGCCCCAAAAAAGTGCGGAGTGCAGATTGCGGAATGCGGAATGTTGGCCGCTTCGCGTTCTGCACTAGATTCTGGTGCGACTTCAGATTACTGTTTTGGGTGCGGTTCGCCAACCAAGGTTTGCGAGCTGTTTCTCGAATTTCCTCGTGCGATGCGGTGCTGAACTATGGAATATCCCGGTTGGAATGGGTTTCTCGGGACCCGTGCTTCGTTCATGCTCGACGCCGTGTGCTTGGGGATGGTCCTTGTGCTCGCCATTCTGGCTTGGAGCATTTGGCTTGTGAGGAAACAGAATAACTACCAGCTACACAAACGCGTACAACTTACTCTGGCGGGACTGCTGGTCATCGTGCTGACAGCTTTTGAGGTGGATATTCGACTACACGGCTGGGAGGAGCGCGCCGCGGGTGAATTGGGAGGCAGCCCCTCAAGTGGCGTTTACTACGTGCTTTGGGTTCATTTGTTTTTCGCCATCTCAACACTGGTCTTGTGGGTAATGGTAATCGTACGGGCCCTCAAGAATTTCCCGCGCCCTCCCCTGCCCGCTGAGCATAGCCAATCTCATCGTCGCTGGGCCTGGCTGGCGGCCATCGATATGCTGCTCACAACTTGCACCGGCTGGGTGTTCTATATGATGGCGTTTGTTTTGTAGCTGTTTGCATTTAGCAATTAGTTGTTAACCAGAGCAATTTTAGACTGCTCCGCTTGGTTTGTTCGTGTCTTGGCCGGCTTCGATGCGGTTGATGGCGTTGAGGAATGCTCTAACGCCAGCTTCGACCGTGTCGGTGGAAGCACCACGACCGCGATAGACTCGACCGTTGTGCTCCACTTCGATCAGAGATTCCCCTTGGGCATCTTTTCCTCGGCTGGCACTCTGGACCCGGAAATCTTTCACGACGACCGACTTGCCAGTTATTTTCTCGATGGCCAGAAACAAAGCATCGAGCGGTCCGTCCCCTTCGCTATTGGTCGCTTCCGACTCCTGGCCGCCGCGAGACAAGACAATCTTGGCCTGGCGGACTAAACCACTGGTAGCTTGAATTTCATAGGATACCAACTGCCATTGATCGCCAATTTCTGTATTTCGCTGTTCGATCAGGGCCGCAATGTCGCCGTCGTAGATCTCTTTTTTCTTGTCGGCGAGTTTCTTGAAATCGACGAATACCGCGTCGACTTGTTCATCGGTCAGATGGTAGCCGAGTGCCCTGCTGCGGTCAGCAAGGGCTGCTCGACCGCTATGCTTTCCGAGAACGAGGTCGGTCTTGGTGAAGCCGACATCTTCGGGACGCATAATTTCGTAAGTCGTAGGCTCCTTGAGCATGCCGTCTTGGTGGATCCCCGCCTCATGGGCAAAGGCGTTGCGGCCAACGATTGCTTTGTTGCGTTGAACCACCATTCCTGTAATGTTGGAGACCAGACGGCTGATGGGGACCAGTCGTTGGGTATTAATTCCTGTTTCAGCCTGATAGTAGTCGCTACGAGTTCGCAAAGCCATTACGGCTTCTTCCAGGGAGCAGTTTCCAGCCCGCTCGCCGAGGCCGTTGATCGTGCATTCGATTTGTCCTGCACCATTTTCGACGGCTGCGAGACTATTGGCGACGGCCAATCCCAAATCATTGTGGCAATGGACGCTAAGCACCGTCTGATCGATGTTCGGCACGCGGTTTACAAGCATGTGGATCACTTCGGCAAATTGAGTTGGCGTGGCGTAACCGACCGTGTCCGGGATGTTGACGGTCGTGGCCCCCGCGGCGATGGCCGCTTCGACCACTTGGCATAAGAAGTCGTGCTCGGTGCGGGCAGCATCTTCGGGGGAAAACTCGATGTCATCGCAGTAGCTCTTAGCCCGCTTGACCCCTTCGACGGCCCGACGAATGATCTCCTCCTTGTCCATGCGGAGCTTGAACTCACGGTGGATGGCACTGGTCGCCAAGAAGACATGGATCCGGGTGTTAGAACCGTCCTTGAGAGCCTCCCAGGCACGATCGATGTCGGCCTCTCGACAGCGGGCCAAGCCACAGATCGTGGCCCCCGAAACCGTGCCAGCAATCTCTCGCACGGCTTCAAAATCTCCAATCGAGGTGATCGGGAATCCCGCTTCGATGACGTCTACGCCCAAATCAACCAATGATTGTGCGACCTCCAACTTCTCTTTGAGGTTCATGCTGCAACCAGGCGATTGTTCACCATCGCGCAAAGTCGTGTCAAAAATCGTGATCTTTCGCGGCATTTTAGTGGTCATGACTGCTTGTGAATTACTTGTGGTTGGTGATTTGATAGCCGCGGCTCTACAAGTCGCCGGAAATCATGTATCGACAATAAAAAAACCCTGCGGCCGAAGGGCCTCAGGGTTTGATAACTTTTCTTGATAAAGTGCCGTTACGAACCCTAAGCCCTACTCTTGATGAGCGGTAGTAGTAGCAGGGTTAGTAAGGACAAAATCGCCATAATTACGTAAATATTCGGTTGGCCGAGGATCGAACTTTGAAGTATTCTCTTAACAACTTTAGCTGAGAGCCTGGGGGCCGTCAAGGTTCGGTGGTCAACGCAAAAAATCGTGAGATTCTGAAGTGTTGGATAAAGGTAAGCATTTGGATCTCTTCTCCGGCGATGCCGGAAATCAGCGATCGTCTCCAACTTCGGTGAAGCCGTTTCTCGGCGTCAATTTTGCCTGCTGCGGAGTCTACTCGCGGGTTTATCCCAATACGGAGCGAAGTGCCTATGTGGGCCACTGTCCCCGCTGTGCCAGAAAGGTGCGGTTCGAAATCGGTCCCGGCGGAAGTGATTCTCGGTTTTTTACCGCTCAGTAGGGTGGGCACTCCCCCGTCATTCCCGCGCAGGCGGGAATGACGGAATTGGCTACTGCTTCTCCATTTGCTCCTGGATCCAAGCTTCCAATTCCTCCAGATCAACAGGCGGAAGCGAGCCAATGTCTGGTCGTAGCCGCTTGGCTTCCCGCTCGTAGACGTGGTGGATTTCGGATTGAGCCTTGTCGGTGTTCCAGTGCAAGAGAATACGAATGCACATCGGGAGTCCGCCGGGGACCGTCATCTCGTGACCACACAACAGAGGCACATCCAGAAGCCCTAGCTGTCGGGCCGCTAACGCGGGAAACTCGGCGTTGATATCCGGGGTTGTGGAAAAAAAAGCACTGGCAAGGTCGCAGGTTTGAATGCCATTTTGTCGCAACATCAGGGCAAGCAATTGTCGGGTAGCCGAAAGGATCTCCTCGCGGTCATTCTGCTGAAGGGTAGTTGCTCCACGGACACCACGGCAAGGCATGAATGAATCTCGCGAAATAGGGAAAAAGAAGGGATCACTGGCTCTCTGACAGCAGACTAACTCCTGGCCATCCGGAGGGTAAGCCAGTCGCCCGTTCAGCCTTATTATAAAACGCCAAATTCCGAATATGCGAGGGATATTCGCAGTTTGGGAAAACATTGCCGTCTTTGCCCGGTTTGACTCTGCCTCTCTGAAAAATGTTTTGCCTTATTCTTTCTGACCCGTTGACAGCCTGCGTCCCAGTGGTAGAATTTCGGGTCTCGCATGAACTTGTTGTTCGCAACAGGGTCTTGTGAGAAATGCTCCAGCACGGAAAATAAGTGTTGGAGTTTGTTTTGCTCTTTGACAATTCGGTAAGTGACTTCTAACAATTTCTTGAGGTTGTGAGTTCCTCTTTGTAGGTGCTCATAATTCTTGAGTGAAATGCCAGCACAAGACTGTACGATTGTCGGTGCGGAGTAATTCCCCGCAACGACATTTTTCAGATTCTACAATTAGGCTCTTTAGCTGAGTTTACTCAGTTTAAGTATACATTAATTGAAGGGTTTGATCCTGGCTCAGAATGAACGTTGGCGGCATGGATTAGGCATGCAAGTCGAGCGAGAAGCTAAAGTTTGAAACTTCGGTCGATTACTTTAGTGGAAAGCGGCGCAAGGGAGAGTAACGAGTAGTTATCTACCCCAGGGTCCGGAATAGCTGCGGGAAACTGCAGGTAATGCCGGATAATATCCCCGGATCAAAGGTGTGATTCCGCCCTGGGAGGAGACTGCTTTGTACTAGCTTGTTGGTGGGGTAATGGCCTACCAAGGCTACGATGCATAGCGGGCGTGAGAGCGTGGCCCGTCTCACTGGGACTGAAACACTGCCCAGACACCTACGGGTGGCTGCAGTCGAGAATCTTCGGCAATGGGCGAAAGCCTGACCGAGCAATGCCGCGTGCGGGATGAAGGCCTTCGGGTTGTAAACCGCTGTCAGTTGGGAGGAAGGGTCCGTGAAGAGCGGATCTTGACCTATCTTCAGAGGAAGTCCGGGCTAAGTTCGTGCCAGCAGCCGCGGTAATACGAACCGGACAAACGTTATTCGGAATTATTGGGCTTAAAGGGTGCGTAGGCGGTGCGGTAAGTGCGGTGTGAAATCCCACGGCTCAACCGTGGAATTGCGCTGCATACTGCCGTGCTAGAGGGAGACAGGGGTAAGCGGAACTGATGGTGGAGCGGTGAAATGCGTTGATATCATCAGGAACACCAGTGGCGAAAGCGGCTTACTGGGTCTCTTCTGACGCTGAGGTACGAAAGCTAGGGTAGCGAACGGGATTAGATACCCCGGTAGTCCTAGCCGTAAACGATGAGCACTTGACTGAGGGCCCCCCCATAGGCTCTCGGTCGCAGCGAAAGTGTTAAGTGCTCCGCCTGGGGAGTATGGTCGCAAGGCTGAAACTCAAAGGAATTGACGGGGGCTCACACAAGCGGTGGAGGATGTGGCTTAATTCGAGGCTACGCGAAGAACCTTATCCAGGCCTTGACATAGTTGGATGCTGCCCATGAAAGTGGGTTAGTTGCCTTCGGGTGAAACTTCTACAGGTGCTGCATGGCTGTCGTCAGCTCGTGTCGTGAGATGTCGGGTTAAGTCCCTTAACGAGCGAAACCCTTGTTCTTAGTTGCCAGCGCGTCATGGCGGGGACTCTAAGAAGACTGCCGGTGTTAAACCGGAGGAAGGTGGGGATGACGTCAAGTCCTCATGGCCTTTATGGTCTGGGCTGCACACGTCCTACAATGGCATATACAAAGGGATGCTACCTCGCGAGAGCAAGCAAATCCCAAAAAGTATGCCCCAGTTCGGATTGCAGGCTGCAACTCGCCTGCATGAAGCCGGAATCGCTAGTAATCGTGGATCAGCATGCCACGGTGAATATGTTCCTGAGCCTTGTACACACCGCCCGTCAAGCCACGAAAGTGGGGGGGGCTTAAAGTCGCCAAGCTAACCGTAAGGAGGCAGGCGCCTAGAGTCAACTCCGCGATTGGGACTAAGTCGTAACAAGGTAGCCGTAGGGGAACCTGCGGCTGGATCACCTCCTTTCTAAGGATTTCTTAGAACGTCAACTCGAGGACTGGTCGCTTTAGCGACCAGTAACCAGAAGTTGATGAAATCTTCTTTATCGGTGACGATATTGAAAAACATGGGGACAGTCCTTGTGATGGCATAGAAGTCAGCTGCGAGCCGTGGGGTTCATCCCCTCGGTATTAAAGCAAACGAACCGAATTGATAATTGAGAAACCCGGTCCAGGGATAGCCACCTTGGATCGGGTTTTTTTATGCGCTCAGAATGGCATTGGGCTTAGATCAAGACACGCAGAGAGACCACAGACCATTCTTGATCCCACAACTCTCAATGTCATTTGCATGTTCACCGAATGCACAAGATCTAAAGATTGATGTGTTGGCAACATACCCCCTCAAGTTCACCTATGGCTATGCAGCCTACACCATTTGCACTCCGACAAGGGCCAGCCTGCAAACTGGCTGAAATCCCGCTCGTCCACTACATAACCCAGCGCAGCCGGTGACCGCAACCGAATATCAATTAAACGCAGAGATCGCCGAGGCGCAGAGGAGGGATTATAAGGATTCTCTGCGTATCTTCGCGACTCCGCGTCCTCTGCGTTTAGATAATTTTTGTAGGCTGCGAAGAATTGAACTGTTAGTAGCACGGAGTGGTTTGGTGGGCTCTATCGTCGGTAAGCTCAGAAAGGTCGATTTTCGGAGAGTTTCAAGATGCGCCCTTAGTTGCCGACAAGCTATCTCGAGTACTTGCCGCTTGAGGAGCTAACCACACCCGAATTATTGCAAGAGTACAGTTACAAGTGGTTCGTTGCCGGAAAGTGGTGCCTCGGAGATGCCGCGTATTATCCAGAGCAGCAGGGTTACGAATATAGCGATCTCTTGCTGAGTCGTAGATTCATGAACTCTCCAACCTATGATTCGACTTAAGCTCGTTTCGCCCATATAATAGTGAATTACGTGGGAATTAGCTCATCCGCCACGCACTTCGTTCGATATTGTCCAATGAAACTGCTTCTTTCAATTGTAGTTATCCTCGCCAGCCTGTTTAGTACACCCTTGGAAAGCACATGGGGCGATGGTCAGTCTGCATCCATCGACTACAACTTCGACATCAAACCGATTCTGTCGGACAGGTGCTATACCTGCCACGGCCCCGACGAAGAAAACCGGCAGGGTGGTTTTCGGCTAGATCAACTCGAAAGTGCCACTGGGGAAGCCGATTCGGGCGAGCATCCTATCGTGCCTGGCGATCCGGAGAGTAGCGAGCTAATTAGTCGAATCACCTCGTCCGATCCAGATATGCGAATGCCTCCGGTCGACTCGAATCTCTCGATGACGGAAGAAGAGATGGGACTCCTCCGCCAATGGATCGAGCAAGGTGCCGAGTGGAAAGCCCACTGGTCCTTTTTGCCCTTAAACGCAGCTGAGGTTCAACCAGTAGAGCAAACCGATTGGCCTCGAAACGAAATCGATAGTTTTGTGCTGGCTAAGCTGCAAACAGAAGGATTATCGCCTGCTCTTGAAGCGAACCGATCTACTTTGATTCGTCGCTTGACCTACGACCTAACTGGGTTGCCACCAACGCTTGAGCAAATAGATGCATTCGAAGCGGATAAGTCACCTGAGGCTTACGAAAAGCTAGTCGATCGCCTGCTCGCTTCGTCCCGCTACGGCGAGCGGATGGCGGTCGATTGGCTGGACCTGGCGCGTTACGCAGATACCTACGGCTACCAAGAGGACCGTTATCGTGAAACATGGCCTTGGCGTGATTGGGTAATCAAATCGTTCAATGAAAACATGCCCTATGATCAGTTCATCACTTGGCAACTTGCGGGCGACCTCTTGCCTGATGCCACGGATGAGCAAATCCTCGCTACTGCATTCAATCGCCTGCATCGCCAGACCAGCGAAGGAGGGAGTGTCGAAGAAGAATTCCGCACGGAGTATGTGGTCGATCGCGTGGATACATTCGGAGCAGCTTTCCTGGGTCTCACTATAGGCTGCGCCCGCTGTCATGACCATAAGTTCGATCCGATATCGCAGAAGGAGTATTACCAACTTTTTGCGTTTTTCGACAACATCGACGAAAGTGGACTCTATTCCTACTTCACGTCCTCGACTCCGACGCCGACGATGACGCTTACTACCGAGGAAGAAAAACAAACTCTTAAGAATCTCCGAGATAGAATTGCCCGAGCTCAAGAGGAGCTAGATAACACGATAGTCGACCAACGTGCCTCCTTTGACGTTTGGCTAAATACTTCACCTAGCCACACGAAGTCCGTTGGTTTGATTGGCGACTTCTCCTTGGACAGGCTTGAGGGAGAGAATGTGCCCAATCGCGCCCAGCCAGAGCAGACAGGTCAATTGGACGAGAATCCCAAGTTTGTCGAAGGAAAACATGGCAAGGCGCTGAAGTTTAGCGGAGAAAATAATTTCAGTACGAGAGTGGGTGGAGATTTTACGCGGTGTGACCCTTTCACGATTAGCTTGTGGGTGAAGACGCCAGACGTGAAAGATCGTGCTGTCATCTGGCACCGTAGTCGGGCATCAATCGATGCAGGAAGTCGTGGGTATGAACTCCTAATCGAAGATGGCAAGATGACCGCTTCACTTGTGCATTTCTTGCCTGGTAACGGAATCGTGATTCGGACTGAGCAGCTATTCCCCATCGACCAATGGGTGCAGGTAACTGTCACGTATGATGGTTCGAGTCAGGCTGATGGCCTACAAATCTATTGGGACGGACAACCAATGAAATGTAATGTAGAGCGTGACAACCTGACTCGCCAAATTGTGTACACAGATGAATCTAACGAAGTCGATACGAACAAAGTCGCCGAAATCGCACACCAATTGGTGCTGGGTCAACGCTTCCGCGATCGAGGCTTTATGGGGGGGCTCGTCGACGAATTGAAAGTCTATAATCGAGAGCTAAGCGAATTGGAAGTCGCAAGTTTGCTTGACGACGCGAAAACAATTCAGCAGTTGATCAAGAAGGCTCAACAACGGTCGCCTCAGGAAACGGATCAACTCTACGATTATTACCTTCGCAACCACAGTTCAGAATACGCCGTGAAACTAGCTGCGCTGTATGAAGCCCGCAAGGCCTATGCAGATGCCTATGACAAGACTCGCCAGCTTATGGTGATGAAGGAGATGCCCGAGAAACGTCCGACGTTCTTGTTGGCTCGGGGAGCGTATGATGCTCCTGCCGATCCCGTCTCTGCAGCCACGTTGGACTGTTTGCCTCCTATGGGTGATAGTCTGCCAAATAATCGATTGGGGCTCGCCCGTTGGCTAACTGGTTCCTCTCAAGCCCTGACTGCCCGGGTTGCTGTGAATCGATTTTGGCAATCGCTGTTTGGCGAAGGCTTGGTTGCGACTCCGCTTGATTTCGGAAGCCAGGGGACGTTGCCCACGCATCCAGCGTTGTTGGATTGGTTGTCTGAATCCTTTGTGGAGTCGGGATGGGATGTTAAGAAGCTTATGAAGACTATTGTGATGTCAGCAACCTATCGACAATCCTCGGTATGCGAACCAGAACTTCGAGAGCGCGATCCACTGAACACACTCCTGGCAAGGGGACCTAGGCATCGATTATCTGCCGAAGCAATCCGGGACAGTGCATTGTTTACCAGTGGGCTCCTGATTGAGAAAATCGGGGGACCTCCTGTCAAACCCTATCAGCCTGCTGGCTTATGGGAGGAAAAAGGCTCGGCAACGTACGAACGAGACAAGGAAGAAGGGAGTCATCGCCGCAGCATCTATTCATTTTGGAAACGCACGTCTCCACTTCCCTCGATGATGACGTTTGACGCCTCGGATCGAGAGGTGTGTGTCGTCAAACGGCAAACAACCGCCACCCCACTCCAATCCTTGGTGCTTCTGAACGACCCACAATACGTGGAAGCTTCCCGTGCCTTAGCAGACAAACTCAGTGAACGTGCCGATAAAGACATAAGAGAACAAGTCAACCTGGCGTTTGAGAAGGTGACGAGTCGACTCCCTACACTAGCAGAGCTGGACATCCTGCTGGATCTTTATGCCGAGCAATTCGAGATGTTTCAGAGCGAGCCAGAGAAAGCCGACGAATTTCTCAAGATTGGTGACTACCGCTACCAGACGGAAAAGAATGAACCCTCCTTGGCAGCACTCACCGTTGTTGTCGAAGCGATTATGAACCTTCATGAATCGGTAACGAAGCAATGAATACTTCCTACAATCACAATTCGTCTGATAGCGCTGCAGCGATCACTCGGCGTCATTTTTTCTCAAAGTCCAGCGCGGGACTCGGCTCGGCAGTGCTCGCGAACTTGCTTGGCACAGAAAAAGTGGCGGCCTCAGCATCCTCGGATGCTGCGATGGATGGCGTGTTGAAGGGGCTGCACCACGCTCCCAAGGCCAAGCGAGTGATCTATCTATTCATGAGTGGTGGTCCTTCGCAAATCGACATGTGGGACCATAAGCCCCTGCTCCGCGCAAGAAATGGCGAAGAGTTGCCCGCGGAAGTGAGGATGGGACAGCGACTTACAAGCATGTCGGGCAATCAAGCGAGTTTGCCCCTGGCAGGATCCATCTTTGATTTCAAACAGTACGGTGCCAATGGCACTTGGGTAAGCGACTTATTGCCTCACACGGCCAAAGTGGTCGACGAGTTGTGCTTGATCCGATCAATGCACACCGAGGCCATCAATCATGATCCTGCGATTACTTTCTTCCAGACCGGATCACAAATAGCCGGCAGACCTTCCATCGGTGCCTGGCTCAGCTATGGGCTGGGGACATCCAATCATAATCTGCCCACCTTCTGCGTCTTGGTGACCAAGAACAAGGGGGGCCAACCTCTCTATGCGCGCCTATGGGGCAGCGGCTTCTTGCCCTCAGTCCACCAAGGGGTGCAGTTCCGGCCCGGAAAGAACCCGGTGCTCTACCTTAACAACCCCAGTGGTATTTCTGCGGCGAGTCGACGCAACATGCTTGACCACATGCGAGAACTCCACCAACTCCAATTCGATCAAACCCTCGATCCAGCAATTTCGGCTCGGATAGCTCAGTACGAGATGGCATATCGCATGCAAACCTCGGTTCCTGAGGTTGCCGACCTCTCGGAAGAGCCAGACCATATCTTTGATATGTACGGTCCCGATTCCCGCAATCCGGGTACCTTCGCCGCCAATTGTCTATTGGCGAGAAAACTGGCCGAGAAAGACGTCCGCTTTATCCAGCTTTTCCACCGCGGCTGGGATCAACATAGTACTCTGCCTAATTCCATTAAGGTGCAATGCCAAGAAACCGATCAGCCCTGCGCTGCCTTGATTCAAGACCTGAAGCAACGCGGCATGTTGGAGGACACGCTGGTTATCTGGGGCGGAGAATTCGGCCGCACCAGTTATAGCCAAGGGAAGCTAACTGCTACAGACTACGGCCGTGACCACCACCCGCGTTGTTTTACCATGTGGATGGCAGGGGGTGGAATCAAACCGGGGCTTGTTTACGGTGAAACAGACCCTTTCAGCTACAACATTGTCGACAAGCCCGTCCATGTGCACGATCTACACGCGACGATTCTACATCAACTCGGGATCGACCACGAACGACTCACCTACAAGTTCCAAGGACGACGCTATCGTTTGACTGATGTGCATGGAAACCTTGTAAATGATTTACTGACCTAATTAAAAACAATGGCTGTAGATTGCTCCTCACTTGGCAATCTCCGTTCTCAAGGGCAATTACACTTCACTACTTTTTCAGACAAAAAAAGTGTTGTAATTCAAATAGAACGTGATGATTGTTTCTATGGTACCCTGGCCATGTTGCAGCCGCATGGCTCGGGCACGGCACACTCGTTGCCCAAAAAAATTACAGGCAAGTAACCGATGCCGACTTTGAGAAGTGTAAGCACAAAGCGGCGGTAACTGATAGTAAGGAAGAGGAAGTCGAAATAGAATCCTCAAGTATTCCCGCTGATCACGCCACCTTACCGCAGTGTACGGGTGTTAAAGTGGGCGATACAAGACTCGAACAACATCCCCAATCGCCGGGGAAAACTGAAGTTCGGCGGGAAGTGCAAGCTCAGGTGCAAGTAAATTCGCCAATTACTGATCCAGGATTGGCCATTCTGGTCGAAGCTTGGTCGAATCTGGACGAGGAGACCAAGTCAAGCATCCTGGCCATGATCGAGAATGAGTGAGAGGTTGGCTGAATAATCATCCGCCCAAGTTGCCATCGATCACATCGTGGGCCATGCCAGTAGCCCAAGGAATTCTCACTTCCTAGAACGGATCAGAGGGCTGCGGCGCCTAGCTGTGTCAAGCATTGTAAAAGAGTGGCTTCGGCTAAGGCAGGCAAGTGATGATGAGGACCGAAGTTGGCCCGCGCTGTTCGACCAGACTCGCAAAGAATCTTCCTACTTGTCCCAGCATCTAGAGTTGATTTGGCTCAGATTTTAATCCCGGTGCCCGCCCTTCAGGTACCATCGGTATAGCGTACTAGTTCACCTGCTCCCAATCCGAGGTTTTCTAACTCGCCGGACAGAGTGAAATCGGCCATTAGGGGATGAATTTTGGGGGCTCTATTGCCAACCGCTATGTAGCGGCGGTCGATAAATCCGACGGGCGTTGCGACAGGCAATTATCGTCAACGGTGTTCACGCCGACTGCACGACATGACGCTTCGTTCTGGGTCACGAAAGCAGCCGCTCGGAGGCCACCAAACGTTGCCACGTGCGATCGCTTTGACTACGCTTTTCACTGACTCGAACTCGCTGAGACGTTTGCCGACGCGAGACACCTCCAGCAGTTCGCCAAAGTCCTAAACCGCCGCGGCTGATGCATCTTCAGCGACTTCAATATCTGGCCAACTGCCGTCTGTGGCGAGATCGTCGCTCCGAGTATCTGCAGTTTCCTGCGGCGGTCGTGAACGCCTCCGCTAGTTGCGCTGCGCGGTCTTGAGCTTCATTCGAGCGCTCTGAAACTGACCTGGGAGGTGCGATGTGTCATCACTTCGAGCGCGCTATTGCCAGGCCGCTGACTACAACGAGAATCAGGTCGTTTGTGTTCGAGGGTGGCCCTACTACGCAGGAATCGGAATGCTCGATTCTTTGTCAGCGGTGATCACGGAAGGTAGTCAATGCTATTTGAAATCCACTGGGTAAGAAGCAACCTTGGTGCGATTGCGTAATGGCAATGCTTGGTCGGTGTCTGGCCTCATTGAATAATGGGAAGTTCCATTGCGAACCGTGGGCTATATCGCCGCACGCACGAAGTCGAATAATTCACAGGAAATAGCCTCTAGGTAGCAAGAGTGAAGTGGCCCGAGACATTGATTGTGGCTCGCTGCTGATTTTGCGATTAGACTAGTGCTCATGAAAGACGTCACGCTCATCCTGCAACGCATCCAAGAAGGCCAGCAACACGCCAGCCAAGATCTGTTCCCGGTTGTCTACGACGAGCTACGGCGATTGGCCACGGGGAAGATGAGCGTGGAGCGAGTCGATCACACGCTCTCGGCGACGAGCTTAGTCAACGAGGCCTATATCCGCCTGGTCGATACCGACACAGTTCAAGACTGGGACAGTCGAGCCCACTTCTTTTCGGTGGCGGCTGAATCAATGCGGCGGATCTTGGTTGAGCACGCTCGCCAGAAAATGGCGGTGAAACGGGGTGGAAATCTCCAGCGGCACATCCTCGCTGACGACCCAACCCAACTACCGACCGACCCTAGTGTGTTACTCGACTTGAACGATGCAGTGGATCGACTCGCCGCGGAGGACGCCGAAGCTGCCGAGTTGCTCAAGTTGCTGTTCTTCGCCGGTTTGTCGGTGACCGAAGCCGGGCGAGTGTTGGGCATGTCCAGGACGATCGCCTACCGGCATTGGGACTATATCCGCTCCTGGTTCGCCGTGCACGTCGATTCGTACGGCAATTGACGGCGCCTTCTAACGGCAATATCGCCGATTTGCCTCGCCTACCAGCCTGTGACCCTGGTCTCGATCCTCAGGGTGCCGTTGTCGCTTAGCCTTTAAAAATAGGCGAAATCCAGCAACGCCAGAAAACTCTCGGATTTCCCGGGACACTTCTGACAGCAAATACGCATGTAGTGGTAGTGCGGCAAGTCTTGTCAGTTGGACGCAACGAACAGCCTCACTAATTGAAATCCAAATCCGAGCCTCCCCCACTCCAGCAGGATCATCGCCATGCGAAACCTCCTCTCGAAATTCCGTCGATCTGCTTGCCAGACTTCTCGCAAGCAAGCCACAGCAGGCTGCAATGTTACTTTCGAGCGGCTGGAAGACCGGCGAATGTTGGCCGCGACTATAGTCGAAGCAGATCCCATCAGTACTGGCCTGATTTATGAGCAGTATGAAGGGATCTTCCTGGAGTTTGACGACATCATGGTAGGGCTAGAGGAAGCGGACAACTTCACTTTGATCAACGCAGGTGCGGACGAGCTGTTTGATACAGCTGACGACACTCCCATTGCCTTGTGGGTCGACAACACGGACGAAGGAATAATGGTCGACCTGCACCTTACTAATGTGGAAGTGGGCCGCTATCGCCTCACAGTTAGCGACGCCATCACGGATGAATCGGGCGATGCCTTGGATGGCGACGAGGACGGTAATCCTGGCGGGGATTGGGTCCGTGTTTTTGACGCGATTCCGCTTGGACCAATGGGCGCGGAGTTTCAAGTGAACTCATCCACCATTGGTCCACAAGATGTTGTCTCGAACAAATCAGTTGCGATGGACGCGGCGGGAAACTTCGTCGTGACTTGGTCTAGCAACCAAAATGATGGCAATGGATATGACGTCTATGCGCAACTCTACGATGCAGCCGGAACTGCCTTGGGGGGCGAGTTCGCGATTAGTGCCGATGCGAATTATCATCATGAACACTCGTCAGTGGCGATGGACGCCGAGGGCAATTTCGTCGTCACTTGGACCAGAAAAAATATACAAGGCTCTTCACATCGCTCTGCGTTTGGGCAACGGTACGATGCAACCGGAACTGCGGTTGGAGCCGAATTCCAGATTGATACACGCATGGTGGGTGGTAGTGATGATTTTCCTTCTGTGGCGATGAACTCTTCGGGCAGTTTCGTTGTGACTTGGACCGATAATGACGGCTCTAACAGTGGCGTGTTTGGGAAGCTATACGACGCGACTGGAACCGCCGTTGGAAACGAGTTCCAGGTCAATTCCCATGTCGATGATTCGCAGGAGAATTCGTCCGTGGCGATGGACGCCACTGGCAATTTTGTCGTGACTTGGTCCAGCTTTGGTCAAGACGGTTCCGGCTCAGGAGTCTATGGGCAGCTTTTTGATGCAGCCGGTACTGCTGTGGGAAGCGAATTCCAAGTTAACACTCAATTCGATGGTCACCAAGAGAGGCCATCCGTTGCCATGGATGCACTGGGCAATTTTGCCGTGACTTGGACAACCGAATCCATTGGCGGCGTTTGGTCTAGCGTGAATGGGCAACGTTATGATGCGGCTGGAACCAGGGTGGGAGGCGAGTTCCAAGTCAATAGCGATGCGATTGAGAACCGGACTCAGCGGTCGAGCTTGGCAATGGACGCTGCGGGCAACTTTGTCGTGACTTGGTCCAGTGAAGGTGGAGACGGCTTCTCTCCGAACGTGTCTGGGCAACGCTATGATGCGGCTGGAGCCGCTCTCGGAGGCGAATTTCAGATCAATAGCCAAACTTTTTTTGGGCAGAGAAATCCGTCTGTGGCGATGCTTGACGCAGAACATTATGTCGTCACTTGGAACAGCACCGGGCAAGACGGAGGTGGGCACAGAGGCGTCTTCGGACAAATGTCCAATCCCGTCGTCACCATTCCCGCTGGAAGCGGCACAGTCTACGTCTCTCGCATCGGCGACGATGTCTCTATAACGAAAGACGGCCAGCCAGTCGCCACGATTGCCTTAGAAAGTGTGCTTGGCATCACACTCACAGGCGCCGCGGAGTCGGAAACTTTCTCGATCGACATCGACGGCTTGAATCCGGGAGTGCTCCCCAGCGGCATTACGATTGCCGCGGGCGAAGGGACTGGAGACGACGACACATTGGAGCTAATCGGCTCAACCACCGTCGACAACTACGATTACACCACCGGTGGACCCGAGTCGGGCACGATTACGCTCGATGGCTTTACGGTGACCTTCTCGGAGTTCGAGCCGATTATCGATCAGTTGAATGTGCAAAACCGCTCGTTCTCGATCGGTACGCCCGGTAATCAGACCATTGTCTTGGGCGACGACGGCGGCGCGGCAGATGGATTCTCGATCATCAGCGATGGAGGCACGGGCGCCTTCGAATCGGTGGCGTTCCTGCCGCCCACTGAGAATCTTACGCTCGATGCGGGCGATGGAGACGATCAAGTGATCATCCAACAGACCGATGACGGTTTCAATGTCCCCGTCTCGGTCGCCGGAGGTGATGGGAATGATACGATCGATTCCTCGCAGGCCAACATCACGCTGGTCTTAGACGGCGGCGGCGGCAACGACACGATCACCGGCGGCGCCGGCAGCAACGTGATCATCGGCGGCGAAGGGGACGACACTCTTATCGACGGCGGCGGCACCAACACGATCGTCACTGGCGGGGGAACCGACGATATTCAGCAAGGCAGCGGCACCAACACGGTCGTAACGGATACAGGCGCTGGTAATAACGGTCCTCTGATCTCGGCGAGTGCCGGCAACGTGGCCGTTGGCGAGGGGGAGACCGCCCGAAAGACCGGTACCTTCTTCGATCTCGACGAGACGGACAACGTAACCATCTCGACTGATTTCGGCGTCATTGCTTTTCAGGATACAGGGAACTCCGGCGCTTGGACCTGGAAATACAACGCTGCAGGCGCGCTTCCGCGGACAACGGTCACGGTCACGGCGGATGATGGTAGCGGCGCCACGAGTAGCCTTTCGTTTGATGTGACTATCGGTGCCGTCAATACGGCGCCAACTGCCACAGGGCAGTCGGTCGAAGTAACCGAAGACGGTCACGTTGCCTTCACGCTGGTCGGCAACGACGCCGAGACGCCGGCCGACAGCTTGCTCTTTACCGTCGAAACGGTACCCACCAGTGGATCGCTCTTCACCCCGACTGGCGATCGCGTGGAAGTAGGCGCAGTGTTCAGCGGCGCTCCCACACTCGAGTACCAGCCGGGCGCCAGCCGCGCTGGTGAAGGGAGCGACGGGTTCTCCTTTTCTGTCTCTGACAACGACGTTGGCGGAGCACTTACCAGTGCTGCGGCCGACGTTTCCGTGAATATCGTCCAGGCAGTCGAAGATGGTGCCGTAACGATCGACTCCGATGGCATCCTGAGGATCGGTGGGACCACTGGCAACGACCGCATCCTCGTGACACGATCCTTATTCACCGGCCAGCTAAGGACCTGGATTAACGGACAGCGGGTGGGCCCGGCCGTGGCGGCTGCCGACGTTTCTGAGATCCACGCTTGGGGACGCGAAGGCAACGACAAGATCATCGTGCTAGGCGTCGGCGCCGACACGCTCATCCACGGCGGAGCGGGCAATGACCGTGTGATCGGCGATTACCGTTCCGACCTGATCTTTGGTGGTGCTGGCAACGATCGACTCTTCGGCTCCTTCGGCGACGACATGCTCGTGGGCGGCGCTGATGTCGATAAGCTATTTGGTTCCTTCGGCGACGATATTCTCATTGGCGGCGAACTATCCGAGACGCTCGTCGCGGACGACCTGCATGACGCACTCGATCAATGGAGCGAGGAGGGACTTATCAGCGAGGACTTGGCCGACGGCGTACTCGACGATGCCGCCTTCGACCGGGTTTTTGGCGGATTCGGCGACGACTGGAATGGGGTGAGCTGATGCAGTGATTGCGAGCATTCAAGCTGGCAGTGGGGTTTTTGAGGTGAGATTAAGAACATTAGGATTGGTCGACTCTTCGCAATCGGATGGGGCGCTCGTGATCCTGCGCCCGGTTATACTAAATCGCGATTGAAGACTCGTCTCTGCGACTCCATAAGAGGCAGATATGCACTCGAACAACTCTGGACTTGCCTCGGCCAAGTCGATCTACTTCTCGGCCATCGAAATCGAAGACGAGGCGCAATGCGCCAAGTACCTCGACGACGCCTGCCAAGGCGACGACCAGTTGCGCCAAGAAGCCGAACAGCTGCTCGCCGCACATGGGGCGACGCGCGAAGGTGTCATCTCGCGGGCGGTCGCGGAGCTCAACCCGAACGTGGAGCACACCTCGCCAAACAGCAAGATCCTGTCAGCGGCCGTCGCCTCCGATGCATGGGATGTTTCCCAGCATCCCGTCATTGGCCGTTACAAGCTGCTGGAAGAGATTGGCCGCGGCGGCATGGGCACCGTCTACATGGCCCAGCAGACCGAACCGATCAAACGGCGGGTCGCGCTGAAGCTGATCAATCCGGGCATGGACTCCCGCGAGGTGATCGCCCGCTTTGAGGCGGAACGCCAGGCACTGGCAATGATGGACCATCCCAATATTGCCCGAGTGCTAGACGCGGGAACCACCGAGCAGGGTCACCCCTACTTTGTGATGGAGTTGGTGCGCGGCATCCCGATCACCGAGTATTGTCAGCAGCATCGGCTGACTATCGAAGAAAGGCTCCGCCTGATTGTTGACGTGTGCCATGCTGTGCAGCATGCCCATCAAAAAGGCATTATTCATCGCGACCTAAAACCATCGAATGTGATGGTCACTGGTAGTGAAGGTGTTCCTGCGATCAAAGTGATCGACTTCGGCGTGGCCAAGGCGCTGCATCAAGACCTGACCGACAAGACGCTCTTCACTCAGTTTTCGCAACTCATTGGTACGCCGCTTTACGTCAGCCCCGAACAGGCCGGGCTCGGCAACCTCGACGTGGACACTCGCAGCGACATCTATTCGCTCGGCGTCTTGCTCTACGAGTTGCTGACCGGCACGACCCCGTTCGATCGTGAGACGCTGGCAAAAGCCGGGATCGACGACGCCCGCAAAATCATACGCGAACAAGAACCCCTGCGCCCAAGTGCGCGGCTCAGCACACTTCGAGCTGCCAACGATTCGACCACAAGAATGCCTGTTGCTAGTGAAAACAGACGCCTCGTAACCAAGTTGCAGAGTGAGCTGGACTGGATCGCCATGCGGGCCTTGGAGAAGGAGCGTGGGCGCCGCTATCAAACTGCCAGCGATTTAGCCGAGGATATCGAGCGCTATTTCAACAACGAACCGATTGAGGCGAAGCCGCCAACATTTGCGAGTTGGCTCGGAAAGTGGTCGCGACGGCATGCTGCGCTGGTTTGGACACTCTTGTGCATCTCGCTCGTGTCGGCGACGGCGCTGGGCATCAGCAACTTTTCCATCTCTGCGTCTCGCAATGAAGCTGTGCGACATAGTGAGCAGGCGGAACTCGAACGCCAGAAGGCTGAGCAACTGCAATTAGCCGCCATAGAGCAGAAGAATATTGCCCATAAGAATCAGTACTACGCAGAGATGGTAGCGGGGCAATTCCAGACTGACAGTGGCAATGCAGGAGGACTGATTGACAATCTCATTAAGTACTTGCCTCTTCCGCAGACTCAAGACATTCGCGGCTGGGAATGGTACTACTTGCTGTCCAAGTGTCGCCCCGAGGAACGAACTATTGTCTATCCCGGACTCACACCATTCGTCGCTTGGAGTCCCGATGGAAAATTCATCGCTGCTCCAGGGGCTGTCTGGGAGGCAGATTCCGGCAAGTGCATCCGTAGGTTTGATACCTCATACATCATGAGATACAGGTCTGCATGGAGTCCCGATGGTGAGCAGCTAGCATGGGGCATGACAGAGGACGAAAACGCATATTACATCTGGGAACGCAACAGCAACCGTGTAAGTCGATATGCTTGCGATGCTAGGGTCAACACCGTCGCTTGGAGCCCAGAAGGCTCGCTGATTGCTGTAGGATTAATTGGGGTGATGAAGACTAGGGAGGCGGGAATGGAGTTGCGGCATCGCATCGAGGTCCGCGACGCTGTTTCCCAGCAGTTGAGGTATGAACTTCCGGGTTTCGACTCTGATGTATCCTTGGCCTGGAGCCCTGATGGCCGCTTTTTAGCTGCTGGATATGATTGGGGTGGAGATCTTGAAATATGGGACGTATCGAAGCGCGAGCGCGTTAAGACATTAGGTCTCCCAGGTATTGCCGTATGTGTATCGTGGCATCCTCGCGGAAATCAATTGGCTGTCTCAGAAGATGATCGTTGGCGTCTGTTTGACACGAAGAACTGGGAGCAAGTCTACGAATCAGGTCGCGGTCGATATGGGGAAGCGATTAGTTTTAGCCCTGACGGAGCTCTCATCGCTGTCTCGCAAGGCGAAGCCGTTGCAATTCTTGATTCCTCGAAGAAGACAAGAATTGTAGAGCTTCAAGGGCATCGGTACCCGGTGCATTCTTTGTCGTGGCATCCGGATAGCAGACGACTCGTCTCAGGTGGCGAATCTACGGAAATCAAGCTTTGGGATCTCGATCGAGAACGCCCGGCAATGATAGCAACCGAAGACGATATTGAAACGATCACTTGGCAAGATGCTGATCAGATATTGACCGTAGTAGATCCAGCGGGGCGTTCTACTGCCCTATGGAACGTTCGAAACGGTGCAAACAGCAGCCGACATTTGATGTCCCCTGAAGATCCAATCGCCGTCAGCGCCGATCGCACCAGAGCAGCCATCCACGACGACGGGGATAAAATCTCGATTCTTGACGTAGCGACTGGCACCCCATGCGCGTCCATTCCAGTCGACTCGCAACGCCACTTTCACACGGTTTCATGTTCTCCGGATGGGTCGACCGTGCTTGTCCAGACCGAAGCGGAGCGAGTGCTGCGGCTAGAGGTGTGGAACGTCGATCAGGAGCGACTTCTCTGGACCTGGGAGAGCAAGCGTGCGTCAAGGAACGCATCTGGCCCCCTCAATCGAGTCACCTGGAATACAGACGGAACTCGGTTTGCCGCGATAGGGTTTGGCGATGACGGCGAGAACGGATCGAAGTATTGGCGAGATCACTTACACTTATTTGACATACCGCAGAAATCGAGGTTGTTCAAATATCTACCCAACGGTCGAGACAAAATAATTTCGGCATGCTGGGACGCCAATGGAGGCCGAATCGCTATCGGGACGGCGGATGGTCGCTTAGAAGTCGTGGATGCCGAACACAGCGTACAACTGTTCTCCGAAAAAATTCACGTTGACGGTATCACTGCGATCGCTTGGCACCCAACTGGCAAGCGATTGGCTCTAGGTACGCGCGACGGAACGGTGAAGATTGCCGATTCTGAAGCGGGCACCGTGCTGCTGAACTTCCCGCCGCTTTCGACGCGTATCTCGTCGATGGCATGGAGCGCAAACGGCCAAGAACTGGCAGCAGCTTCTGCCCGAGGCGAGATTCAGTCCTGGGATGCTAGACGCGGTTACGAACTTGCCTCTGGCAGTACCAGACGAGGTGAGTTGGCATGGGCATATTACGGTCAATCTCCAAAGGCGGCGAGCGAGAGTCGCACCGACGCCTTGCAGGCTTTCATGAAATACGCTCCTGATACGCTTGGCTACTGGAGGTCGCGTGGAGAGGTCTGCGCAGAACTCGGCAACTTCAAGCGAGCACGAGAGGAGTTCTCCAAAGCAATAGGGTCAGATTTGAAGTATTCCTTTAGTGCCGCGCGTGCACGTGCCTGGGCAATTCTGGGGAGTGGTCGATGGGGCGATTTTCATCAGACGTGCGCGGAACTTGTGCAGGAGTTTCAACACAGTCCGATACCTTCTAACCAAGGATACGTGTCTTGGCTGTGGGCAATGACCCCCAATGAGTTAATTGATCCCGAGACTGTAGTGCAGATGGCGCACACATATCGCGACGAATATCAGGGAGACCGCGCGCACCTAACGTACGGTGCATGCCTTTACCGTAAGGGGGACCTTGATGAAGCGGTCCGAGTGCTGATGAGTTTATCCGCTAAACTCGACCGAGGCGGAGATCAGGTTGACCTCTATCACTCGGCCTGCGCAAATTACTTCCTTGCCATGTCGAGATACTCGTTGGGCAACGAATTCCAAGCTAGGCGACTCTGTCAGGAAGCAAACCAATTCACAGACGCTTGCCTCACAAGATTGCCAAGCACAGCTTGGCAGCAGAGAGTCGCTTTGCAGACGCTGCGTCAAGAGGCGAATGCAATGCTTGCCGACTAGGGTTGGCGAATCCTCGTTAACAGCCTGCGAGACAGCCCTAGATGAGTTCAGCTGACTCCCCAAGGCGTGAGAAGCGTCCCCTATTCAGGGGCCTGAAGCGTCTCTCGAAAGTTCACCTCTTCCAAATAGATTCTGCGGCGGACGGCATTCACTGAGATCGTCAGTGGCGGTGGTCTGAGCTACGGAAGAGTAGTTGCCCACGCCTCGAAACCAAGTTCACAGAGTGCGTTGCTAACATTGCTCGTTGGATGGAGCAGGCTAACTTCTGCTCGCCGAAATTGCACACCCGCCGCGAATTATTTTCGGAAGAGCAACGCGGCATCTGTCATCAGATTGAATGCGCGAGACAGGCGGCTGGGACCCGCCATCAACGGCTCCCTCGACGTGTGTCAGCGGGGGGTATATCGCCGGTCGCTAACTAGCGGGTGTCTAAACGACCGCCGCAGGAAACGGGAGATTCTCGTGGCGGCGGTCGCGCCACCGCTGCAGATTTGCAGGATCTCGAACTGAACGAAGTTGGACCAGCCGACCGCTGGAAGAGTCTCCCGCTAACTGCGGAGGTCTCGTCTGACCTTGGGCACCTCAGCGAGTTTGCTGAGGCGGTAACCGGCCTCGGATGATGCATCCTCACGCACGAAGCAACATGCCTTTCCTGCTGGCGGGCAGGAACAGCTTCGGCACGAACGCCAAATTCCGTTTCCAAAGGCGGTCAGATTTCCCGCGGAACTTGGTTGGCGCGAGAAATCCCGGGAGGGCGTATCACAAATGTGCTAGACAACTCATGACTGAGTTTGCCTTGGGCGGAACGATGAAAGGTGGAGTGCAGACCAAATGCCTATCAGAGCAAGTACCAAGCTCAATGGCTCTGGTATCTGAAAAGACCAGAGCGTGCCGTCGCCGTTCGCCCCGCCAACAGAAGCCGTACCAAAGACAGTGCGACCCGATATTGCGATAAACGTTCCCGCACTCCCGTATTTCGCACTGCTGAAGTCATAAAGTTTGGCAAAGTTGCTTGTAGCCACCTCGTACGACCAGAGTGTGCCGCGCACATCCGCCATGCCGATGTCATTCGTACCGATCACTTTTGAACCTAATACAGCGACGGACCCCGGCGCACTCCCTTCAGCTGCCCTGATAAAGTCGTGAAGCTTGACGAACTGGTTTCTCTCCAACTCGTAGGACCAAAGCGTGCCGAAATTACGCACTCCGCCAAATGCAGCCGTGCCGAAAACCGCGGTATCCGATAAGGCGATTCTACGAAACGTATACCCTTCGAGAATGCTGCCGAAGTCGTACAGTTTTGTGAAGCGATCAATGTCCAAATCAAAGGACCAAAGCGTGCCGCTTCCATACGCCCCACCTGATTCAGTCGTACCGAAAACTGTGCGGCCCATCGACGCAATTGAAAAGGGTCCCTTCCCGTCGAATACGCTGCCGAAGTCGTACAGTTTTTTGAAGCGATCAGTTTCCAAATCAAAGGACCAGAGCGTACCGGCGTCATTCGCGCCGCCATATAGGGCAGTGCCAATGATTATGCGACCGGTTGACGCGATGAAATAACCCGCCCCACCGTCACTCACGCTATCGAAGTCGTGTAATTTCGCATAGTGATCTGTGTCCAGATCAAAGGACCAGAGCGTGCCGGCTTCGTTCGCTCCTCCCTCAAGGGCCGTACCAAAAAGTGTGCGTCCTGATATGGCGATAGGAAAAGGCCCCTTTCCATCGGCAAGGCGGACAAAGTCGTGCAGATTGGTGAACTGGGCTGTACTCGTTTCATAGGACCAGAGCGTGCCCTCTCCGTTCGCACCGCCCTCAGAAGCCGTACCAAAGACCGTGCTACCCGATATGGCAATTTGTGCAGGTGTTTTCCCTTCGGCGAAACCGACAAAGTTGTGCAGGTTGGTAAATTGTGCTTGCGCAATTCCAGACGCGGTAAACTCGAAAAGTATACCTAAGACGGAAACAGTGTTAATGTAAGTTACTTGCAAGGTTGTTAGACATCGCATGATTCACCTCCCTCGCATGGGTCTTCTGCCTTCATAGGGTAAATGGCAAAAAGACCAAGGGCCCCGACATATATTCTGCGAAAACTTGGCGGCGAATTCTGAATTGGTTCCGTTTTGCCGTTTGTGTCTTACTGTCTCGTTTGCGTGCGATTCCGCACGTCCATCGCCGCCGCAAGCCACTCGGCTCCGGGTTTTCGGCCTCTTCAAGTTCACGAGACTATAATGTGCAATATTCGTTCCCGAGTACACATGAAAGTCTCCAATATGCAATAGATTTCATAAAGCTCCACCAGAAAGGAATGTCAGCCAAGTGCTGGCGGTGATAATCACCACCTGTAGGTTAGCGGACAGAAACAAATGGATGCTTATCGATGGTCGCCCTTGGAATGAAATTTGCCCCATAAGACCTTCGTGGCATCGCTGAGTCAGTGATGCCGGATAGCAGCACATTTACGATGTGCGAGGAGGTTTCCATGGCATTTCTGGAAATTCGTGTTTCCAATGTGGTTAGCGTGGTTCTCATTGCCCTTGGATTGCCAGCCGCAGCAGCCTTCCTCTCGATTGGAGTGCCTCACCTGATAGGCGGAAGTTGGGCGGATTTCGCACCTGCTCTGGTGTTGTGCGGTCTGGGTATGTTTCTACTGCAGATGGCAATAGCTGCCTTCCGAGGTTTCCTCCATAGGAAGAAGAGTTAGTACAGCCTGGGACTTGGAATTTGGCGAGCTTCACTTTCGCCTAGCAGTACAGTAAGGGTAGTAGCAGTCTGACACCGGCTCCACGTCATACCCAGGGAGGCATTTCTTATGAGACGGCTGATTATTGCTAGATCTATTGGCTCAATAACGCTTGCCTTTGGGGTGATCGGGACTTTCGATAGTCTACAGAGCAGGGATGACAGGCTACTGTACGAGGCCATTCCCTCCCTAATGTTTCTGGGTCCCACACTGATCATGATAGGCATTCTGCTTTTGTTCCTGACAAGCAAGAAACCTAAAAGTACCACAGTTTACAAGAAGATGTTGGTAGCTGGCGTAGTTTTGTTGGTAATACCTGTAGGTCTCTGGATCAAGGTTGCATTAGGCCCTCCCGAAACAGATGCGGGTTGGGGGATGATAGCGATGTTCGTTTCTTTCCTTGTCGGTGGTCCGAGTTTGGTATTGGTAATTACTGCGTCGGTTTTGATGTCAATTTCAAATCACTGATGTTGGGTGCGGAACTGAGAAAATGTATAAAGTGACCCCCCTGATTTGTGTCGTGGCGATTCTGTGTCACATTGCTTTGTTCATTGGTGAAATGGGAAAAGTTGTGCTTTGGGAGGACGTTGTTTTCTGGTTAGTAGTATTCCCAACTCCCATGGCAGTCCTTGGTGTCATGAGTTATTTGGAACAGAAGAGCTGGTTGCCTTTGTTCACCGCCTCATTTCTTTTGACCTCTCTCTATCTATATCACATCATTATCTATTTCACGAAAGGGATAGATTCTCAAGGTGGAATGGGCCTTGTGGTTCTCGGCATATTTCAGTGGGGTGTAGTACTTCTTTTGTTGATTGCTGAAGCTCTGCGTAAGTGCTTGCGGCGAAAAACCAGAAACTGACAATCAAAATAGTGCAAAGATGTGAGTACGCAAATTACAAATCTCTCAACAGTTTGCGCGAGGCGGTTACATCAACCACAGTGTGAAACGGTCCGCAGCTAACTCGCGGCGGTGTGCACAACCTCGCTCAGTTTGAGTTTCCTCCAACTGCCAGCGGTTGGACCAGTTTCAGCGAGTTGCGCCGGTCGCGAAGTCGCTGAGGTGTCTCCCGAGAAATGACACCGCTGCAACTTGGAAGAAGTTCTTCCAGCGGCCGGTTGATGCAACCGCCAGCACGAAGCAAACGTCCCCTGTCGCATCGGTCTCAACCACCTCGTGTTCTGCCCATTTGCTCGTATCGACCGCCATTGTTTGATTTCGCAGTGTCCCGCGGCTCTACTATTGGGTGCTATCCGAGTACCTGATGGAAACTTGCCGTGACCAACTCGTCGCAGCATCGCCGCACACCTTTGGGTTTGTTCGCCGACAAGCCAGCGCCCCGGCTCTATGATTACATGGTCGAGGTACTCCGTGTCCGGCACTATAGTCGCCGCACGGAGCAAGCCTACGTCCACTGGGTTCGCAGATACATCGACTTTCACAGTTGGCGCCACCCACGCGAACTTGCCGAAGACGAGGTCAACCGTTTTCTAACACACCTGGCCGTCAATGAGCACGTCGCTGCGTCAACGCAGAATCAGGCGCTCTCGGCGATACTCTTTCTCTACGAGCATGTTCTGCGGCAACCGCTCGACCGAATCGAAGGCGTCGTTCGCGCCCGTCGCCCCAAGCGGTTGCCCGTCGTTCTGACGGTCGATGAAGTCTCGCGCGTGATGACGCATCTGGCGGGCGAGAAGTGGTTGATCGCGATGCTACTCTACGGGGGTGGGCTGCGACTGCTCGAAGCACTCCGACTGCGAGTCAAGGACTTGGACTTCGAGCGTGGTGAGATCACCGTTCGCGAGGGAAAGGGAGACAAGGACCGCGTAACGACGATGCCGCGGGCTATCGCGCATCCTTTGCAGGAACACCTGGAGCAAGTCAAGTCAATTCACCAGCAAGACGTGGCCGACGGCTTCGGCCGCGTGGAGCTTCCTCACGCGCTGGCCCGCAAGTACCCTAATGCCAACCGCGAATGGGTTTGGCAGTACGTGTTTCCTCAATCGCATCGCTGGAGCAATGCGAAAACCGGCGACCAAGGAAGACATCACGTTCACGAGTCACTCGTCCAAAAGGCCATCAAGCAGGCTGTTCGACAAGCTGGGCTGACGAAACGAGTCACGAGCCACACGTTCCGCCACTCGTTCGCCACACACCTGCTGACGGACGGGTACGACATACGCACGGTTCAAGAACTTCTTGGGCATAAGGACGTGCGGACGACAATGATCTACACGCACGTCCTGAATCGCGGCGGACGCGGCGTCCGGAGCCCCGCCGACGGGCTGCGCCACCGGACTCGATGAGCGCTAGACAGGGGCGGCCTATCACGCAAAACCAGGGGCGCCATCGAAGCAAGCCACTGCTACAATAGAATTTACAACAAACCACTGCCTGCGCGTTAGGCCGCACATTTGCGGTCTACAGGTGATAGGCAGAAACTTCCTATAACCAAGTTAGGCGACTTCAGAAATGAGCTGGTACGGCACACATGCCATCCGCACTAAAGAAGAAGTCAAAAGCATGCTCCCTGCAGCGGCTTGTAAGCACTGTATCTATTGGTTCCAGGTCGCAATCGGCTCGTCTTCGGAGACGTGGTATCACCGATACGAAACCTGCCCCCGCTGCGGGATTCGGCAATGGGACCTTTTAGACCAGTTCACCGCTGAGGCAAACAGTCGCCTAACCACCGGCTGCAGTTGACCGGCAGCGCCCGCGAGTAGAATGTTGTGGTCGGTTGGACGCCTGCTCCCGCGGGCGGCCGGCAACTGAGCCTTTTACGTTAGATTGAGGAGGATTCATGATGCCTAAAAGAACCAGGACCTCTCGGTGCGAGAGCGGTGGCCTGAAGCCTCACGTCGTAAGCATGGGTGTTGCCCTGGGTGCAGCAGTTGGAGTTGCACTCGGTCTTGCGCTCGACAACATCGGTGTCGGTATTGCAATTGGTCTCGGGAGTGGTACTGCGCTCGGAGCGGCCTTTTCCATGCTGAGCCACCATGGAGAAGACATCTAACCAGTGCATGCACAAGTCGCGCTCCGCGCGCATGTGATGCAAACGTTAGGGGCCTCTACCGGATGGGTGAAAAGGCAAGTGCATTTACAAAAGGTGGTTGTGGCTGCTTGCTTGCCTTCGCTGGTTTTGCAGTGATCGCTCTACTGCTAGGCGGCAGCGCCCACATAGATATTGGCGGAGCAATACTTCTGTTCTTGATCGGTGGACTGCTCGGATTGCTGATCCTCTGGATATACAACAAGGGCAAGAACGACCGCGGCGGCCCCTAACCACCGGCTGCAGTTGACCGGCGACGCCCGCGAGTAGAATGGTGTGGTCGGTTTGACGCCTGCTCCCGCGGGCGGCCGGCAACTGAGCCTTTTACGTTATCTCGCTTAGCTTAGACAACACGATTAGCACAAAAACGAACGAACCCGATCAGATCCCAACTCGCAAAGCGTCGAAATCTTGCCTTCGTTCATGTGCATTGGCACTGTTTATCTTGGTGACGGCGCCGGTCTTTCTCTATTGGTTCGTTTTCCCTGCCCCGAAATACATCGGGAATAAACCAAACGGAGAATCGTACATCGCCACAAAATTCGAGTTTCGCTATGGTTACGCAACGAGATTCGTTGATGATCCGCACAACAAAATGCAATGGGTTTTCGGAGAATTGCCCGATTCAATTACTGTTGATGATTCCGGTTTGAGGCTAATCGTTTACAATTCCCACAATGCGATCATCAAATCATCGATAGATTCCATGGAGGCCTACGACGATTCGTTCAAACACAAGGGCTACATGGGAATCTGGGACGACGAGCGGGAGAGCTTTGCGGTTGATTCGAGTGGAACCATTGAATAAGCCGCTGAAGCACGACGATCGCGAGATAACAAAGGGTTGCACACGGAGCCGCGGGTCGCGCGGGTTTCAATGTTTAGCGAGTTCGCCGCGGCCCGGTGAACCCGGACGTTATGCCCCTCAACTCCAATGCGTTTACCAGCAATTAGCGGTGTGATTGATCGACGTATTCTCGCGAACTATCGCATCGATCCCGAGTGCATGGCGGCCGCGTTACCTTCGCCATTCCGGCCACAATTGGTCGATGGTTACGCGATCGGCGGCATCTGCCTTATTCGCCTGAAACGGGTTCGGCCAAAAATGTTTCCAATTCCTTGGGGTATCGGGTCGGAGAACGCTGCGCACAGAATTGCTGTCGAATGGGAAGCAAACGGTCAAACGATGAATGGTGTCTACATTCCTCGCCGAGATACCAATTCAATGCTCAATTCGTTGGCCGGTGGCAGGATCTTTCCCGGAATTCATCATCACGCAAAGTTCACTGTAGAAGAAATTGGTGATCACTATTCCGTCACGATGGCAAGCGATGATGGCGGTGCCAAGGTTCATGTTTCTGGCACGGTCGTCCCCGCGATATCGGAATCATCAGTTTTCGACTCCCTCGAATCCGCCTCCAGCTTTTTTGAATTGGGCTCGCTTGGGTATTCAGATACCAGCACTAATGGCAAATTCGATGGTCTTGAATTGCAATGCGAAAACTGGCACGTCGCATCCTTAAACGTCGACAAGATCCAATCCAGCTATTTCGAGGACGAATCACGCTTCCCAAATGGTTCGGTTGAATTTGACTGCGCTTTGTTAATGCGAGATATTGTTCATGAATGGCATGGTCGCCCCGATCTATGTTGTGCACCAAAAATCGGGGCATAACAATCGCATGCACCTGAGTTGCCGCTGGTGCCGTTTTCTGAAATTGAGCATCGCTGGCGGCAACCCGGTGATGCGTGACGTTCGGCACCGGTCTCTTTTTGGCGGGGACTCCTCGTGCAGTTCGGCCAACGCTCAAGCTGCTGAAGTTGGACCAGTTTCAGCGAGTTGCGCCGTGGCCAAACTCGCAGAGGTGGCCTCCGAGATTTGACACCGATGCGAGTTGGAGAAGCCTTTTCCAGCGGTCGGGTGATGCAACCGCGGTCGCGAAGTGATCTGCGAAACTCGCAGAGGTCAAGATTCCGAACGTAGATTTGAGGTAGCACACATGCCTGCCAGAACGGTTCGACCGATGTCACGAAAGACAACTTCAGATGGGAATACAAACCGGCCATTGAGTGTAGTCAATTTGGTCGCACCGTTTGGCTAATCTCGGCCGCTCGAAATGCGTTCGGTCGATGTGTTCGACGCAGATTAGCGAGCTGCCTTTTCTAACAGCGCGCGATGAATCTCGGGAAGAATCTCCTATCTAAACGATGGTCACAGCGGCAGTTGCAGTCCAGCGAATTCTTTTTCCTCGGTCAGCGCTGCGAAGAGATCATCGGCTGCCTGAGCATGACTCTTCAGGTGACCACCCTTGTCGCGATTCGCAATTATTTGAATCAAGTCGCGTTGCTCGTGGGCCAGCGAGTCGAAATCGTCCCACGCTCGCTCAAACGCCAGATCAACGTACTCGGCAAATCCGTTCGTCTCAGGAAGATATTCCTGCGCTGTGTTCAAGTGAAATTTAAAACCGTTTGCTCGTAAGATGGTAGTCGAGAAGCCACTTGCGATTTGGGCGACAGATGCAAGTTCCACTGAGGCTGGCGTCGCAAAAGTGACTAGCGGTTTAGAGGCCAACGCAACTGGAACCACTTCAATATTCACCACTGCCTGTTGAGATGCGGAGCGAAGTGGAGCCGGCGCCGCCACTGCAACCGATGCCAACAGCGGCTCTTCGTTAGCCTGTTCACCAGCCGGTAAAGAGGAAAGGGCGACTGCAGGTGCAGGCAGGCCAAATTGACTCTCCCAGAAACCTAGGTCCACGGCGTCGACGTCGCCATCGTTGTCGGCGTCGCCATCAGTTGAGCTAGCACTCGGCGTGCCGAAGCCCCGTTGCCAGGTGAGAAAATCAAAACCGTCGATGTCGCCATCGTTATCAAAATCGGCCGAGTCCACGACCGTTTGCAATTCGACAGCACCCATGTCGATGCGAAGGCCTCCCTCGCCCCCATCGACAACTCGCACAAACGGCGCGCCGCGCTGATCGAAGTCGGGTGGTGAGGTGAAGCCGGGGTCGCCCGCGTCGATCGCCGGGCTGCCGGCCAGCAAGCCGTGGGTCAGCGTCGGTCCTCCGTTGTCGGCCAGCGGGCCAAGCAGGGCCAGTTGATTGAGAAGGTTTCCTGATCCGGTGCCGGCGGTGATGCCCGAGCCGATGGTATCGCCAATCAGACTATAATCGACATTGAGCGCGCCGCCGAGGTCGGGTCTCAGATCAGCAGCCGTGCCGTTATCCGTATTGCCCGCGACGATCGAGTTGACAATTATAAGCGGTGGATTGACAGCAGAGTCAAAAACGAAAACTCCGCCCCCCGCATCCCCGGCCGAATTCGCCGTTACCGTGCTGCTGCTGAGCTTCACTACACCGGAAGACGTGCCGATGCCGCCGCCATGAGAATCGCTGCTGTTTCCGCTGACGGTGCTGGAAGTGATCGTCAGCGTGCCCAAGGCATAAATCCCGCCGCCTGATCCGCCATCACCGTCGACTCCATTGGCTCCATCGGGTCCGAAGGGGCCGCCGGTTCCGCTGCCACCGAGTCCACCGTTCCCGCCGCTTCCGGTCGAGTTACCGTTGATAGTGCTGCCGACGATGGTCAAGGTGCCGTTGGTACTATAAATTCCGCCACCGCTTCCGCCGGCCCCTCCATCTCCGCCATTTCCACCGGCTCCAAAGATGGCGTCTCCTCCGTTTCCAGCCTGCCCGCCGTTTCCGGTTGCATTGCCGCTGATGGACAAATCGATCAGCGTGAGATTCTCTAGAGAACGGATTGCCCCGCCATTTTGACCGTTTCGACCGTTCTGACCGTTTTGGCCAGAGAATCCGGGGATTCCGAGGAAACCGTTCGCTGTATCACCGCCGGTGAGCGTAAGACCGCTGAGCGTCACGTCAATCTGGCTCCCGCTCGCGTCTATGTTGAAGATACGAAAACCATCCCCCGTGTTGAAGATGTTGTCGATGCCGTCGCCCGCATCGAGGGTAAGCAGGTCCTGCCCGGGGCCGGTGATGGTGAGCGAGTCGGTGATTCGCATTTCGTCGAAGTTGAGTAGCATCGTCTGCGGTGTGGCAAAGACAACCGGGTCGAACTGGATGGTGTCGGCGCCCAGGTTGCCGTTGGCCAGTCCGATGGCTTTGCGGAGCGAAAAGTTGCCTGCGGAAAAATCGCTATCATTGAGGTCAAGTATGGTATCAACCACCAGCGGGAAAAACGGAAAAGGTTGAGACTCATACGCCCCGATATCAACGCGTGTGCCTACCCCACGCAAGAACGGGGCGCCACGTTGGTCGTTGGGTATGGCGAGGATGTCAAAGGTTGGGTCGGCCGCGTCGATCGCCGGGCTGTCGGCCAGCAAGCCGTGGGTCAGCGTCGGTCCTCCGTAGTCGGCCAGCGGGCCAAGCAGGGCCAGTTGATTGAGAAGGTTTCCTGATCCGGTGCCGGCGGTGATGCCCGAGCCGATGGTATCGCCAATCAGACTATAATCGACATTGAGCGCGCCGCCGAGGTCGGGTCTCAGATCAGCAGCCGTGCCGTTATCCGTATTGCCCGCGACGATCGAGTTGACAATTATAAGCGGTGGATTGACAGCAGAGTCAAAAACGAAAACTCCGCCCCCCGCACCCCCGGCCGAATTCGCCGTTACCGTGCTGCTGATGAGCGTCACTGCACCGCCAGTCGTGTCGATGCCGCCGCCACGAGAATCGGTGCTGTTTCCGCTGACGGTGCTGGAAGTGAGCGTTATTGCGCCGGTAATCGTGCGGATGCCGCCGCCATCGTCACCAAATTTGGTACTGTTGCCGCTGACCGTGCTGTCGGTGAGCGTTACTGCGCCGGAATACGTGCGGATGCCACCGCCACCGCCACCGCTCTCATTTCCGCTGACGGTGCTGCCCGTGAGCGTTACTGCGCCGTATTGCGTGAAGATGCCACCGCCACCATTAACGCTGTCATTTCCGCTGACGGTGCTGCCCGTGAGCGTTACTGCGCCGGATTGCGTGAAGATGCCGCCGCCATCGCCACCGCTGTCATTTCCGCTGACGGTGCTGCTGTTAAGCGTTAGCGTATCGCTGGAGTCGAAACGGATGCCGCCGCCACGGTTGATTATTCCGGTGGTCTGGCCGCCGGTGATCGTCAGGCCAGAGAGCGTCAGGTCGCCCGTGGAGGCGGTGAAGTTGAGAACTCGCGACTGCGTGTTGGCGTCGATTGTTACGTTGGCGGCCAGCGCCGTGGCGTCGATCGTCAGCGCCTCGGTGATCTCTAACTCCAGGCCGCCGAGAGTGATCGTCTCGCCAGAAAGGGCCGCCGCAAATTCAATCGTGTCAGCACCGCTACCCGCAGTCGAACCGTCGATGCTGGTGTTGGTATTCGCCGCGAGGATCGCTTCGCGGAGGGTCACTTCGTCATCGATAAAAAGATTGTCGGCCAGCGACGTGACCGTAATGACCGCCAGCATCCGCCGGTCTTCGAGCGTTTCGACATGCAGCCGACGCCCATAAGAGGACAAGCTAGCGGGAGAAACGATCCGAGGCTGAGAGCAGCGGCTAGATTTTCGACGACGCTGACGCGATGCAAACCAATTAAAACGATCCTGACGAGACACAGCAACTCCCCCAAAAGACATACCTACCCAAAGACAGGCCGATTATAGACCAAATGGGGGAAGACCGCGACAATTAGGCCTGATTTGCTCAGGAGAACTGCAAAGTCGAAAAACCAAACAAATAAGGGATTAGCCACAGAGATCACAGAGAACACGGAGATCTGAAAACAAGGGGTTCTCTGTGCCCTCTGTGATCTCTGTGGCAAAAATCTTCTTCATCTACGCGACTTTGCAGTCCTCCTGCCTGATTTGCTACTGATTTGACCCCCCCAGATACGTCTCCATTGTGTTTTTGAGACCTTCGTTCCCGGGATATCTCGACAAGGCCCGTTACCACCAAGTAACTTGCGTGGGACGGTACAGAAAACTCATGTTGCTAAACAAAACGCCAACTACTCTCCGAATAGGCGACGGATGAAACACTTTTTTCGGGGATACTACCCCACAGATGAGCCGTTCCTGAACCAATTTTGATGCGACGCCTTGCGTCCGTCGAGGAAATCAACCGACGGACGAAACTGAGCGAATCTTCCAGGCGTCAGTCGCTCAATCGGATGTTCTCTGACTCCTCCCAGACCTGCGCAAGACAGACTCTTCTGGGCCATTTCCAGCCCACACCGAATCTGCTCCAGGGCGGCAGTGTACTGGGTCGGAATGCGTCATCGAAATAATAACAACCGCTCCCAGATCTGTTCGCCCCAAAGTGCCCCATGGAAGGCGTGCCATTGGTCACGAGCGAAACCTTTGTTCACCATGACCGCCGACAGATTTCGGCCAGTTGAACTCGCAGAAGTTGGACAACTCGCTGCAGCTTGGAGAGTCGGCGTAAGCGCAGAGGTCTCCTTTCCGCTAGGACACCTCTGTCAGTTCGCTTAGAGCCCTAGATGGCAGAGGCTGATGCATCCGCCATCTCGAACCGAATGCCGTTAACAGTAGCGGTCTCGATACCTGCGTCGTTTGGTGACCTGCCTTGGTGACTCCGGTCGGTAGGTCATCGGTCAGCAAGCTCGGCTGCCGTTCCCGAGCCATGCTCGCTGTGGTTGATCATTCCAATCGCAATCCTCGTACTGCTACCGCCGCGGCACAAGATGGCGGTCTAATTCACCGTAGGGTTGCTCATATGGGAAGAAGTCCAATGGATTTGTGAGGGGCTAGTCAGAAAGATGGCGAGCCGGGAACGTAAGTGACCGGAGTTTATCGCGGGGCAACGTAGACGCGCTGCGCATCGCGGCTAACAAGATGGGCGTTGCGGTTTCCACGCATAATGATTAGTGCCGACGCCCTATTTCTTGATATTCGCCCTCAAAGTAGAGATTTCATGCAAAATGCTTGTATTCCCCCCCCAGGTGGCTAGACTCAGAGAGTTGAGGTTTTTTAAATCGGCTTTGCTGAGAGACGATTTACGTCCCGATTGAGCCTTGTGATTCTCGCGAATTGCTGACCTTGGCCGCGCTTTTTCTCTTGTCGACCAGGTTCCTGTTTTCTTAGCAGCCTATTGCTGCGATGTCTTCTTTAGCCTGCTTGACTTGCATGGAAGGACATTCCCCATGTCCCGGATGCGACGTTTTGAGTGGTTTCGCCGTCAGCGAAGTTCTCGTACGAAGAGTTCCCCTCGCCACGATCGGCGCTTGCGGTTTGAACCGCTCGAAGACCGGCGGATGTTAGCGTTCATTACGGTCACGTCGCTGACCGACGATCTTATTGTTGGCGACGGGGTGACGCTCCGCGAAGCGATTTTTGCGGCCAATCTCGACATCAGCGTCGATGGTTCGGTGGCTGGAAACGGCGCCGATACGATTTATTTCGATACATCGCTCTTCGCCACACCACAGACGATCACCCTCAGCAGAGGGGACCTGGATATCACCGAGGCACTCGCGATTGAGGCCACGTATCTACCCCAGAACGTGACGATCGACGCAAACGGGCTGTCGCGGATTTTCAACATCACGGTCGGCGCCGGCAACGTTGCACTTAACGGGCTCTCGCTCACCGGTGGTCGGACGACCGGTGACAATCTAAACTCCGCAGACCTCACGCATGCTGGCGGCGGTATCCGCTTTCTCTCAGACGGCGCGTTAACTCTTGCTAGTAGCACCATCAGCGGAAACAGCACAGCCGGGACTCTCGCCCGAGGCGGCGGAATTTTCTCCTTGGGTTCCGTCTCGCTCATAAGCAGCACCCTCAGCGGAAACAGTACGGCGGGGAACTATGCACATGGCGGCGGCATCTACACCTCTTCCGGCGAGTTGACATTCACCAGCAGCACGGTCAGCGGAAATAGCACGGCGGGGTTCGGCGCTGATGGCGGCGGGATTCACTTCCGGGGCTCCACCGTCACGCTCGCCAGCAGCACCGTCAGTGGGAATAGCACGACGGGGGATCGATCCGATGGCGGAGCGATTTACTCCCAGAGCGCCGTGACAGTTGCCAGTAGTACCGTCAGTGGAAACAGTACGGCGGGGCTGCTTGCCGATGGTGGCGGGATTTACTCCAAGGGTGCCGTCACGTTGATGCACAGTACGATCACCGCCAACCACTCGAACGGCGTGAGTGCCACCGCCGGAGGACTCTGGAACCTTGATGACCCGGTCACCATCACGAATTCTATCGTGGCCGGCAACACGGCCGGCGGCGGCAGCCCTGATATACGACCCGGCACCGGCATTTTTGCGGTCAATTTCAGTCTCATCGGCGATAAAGCCGGGACAGGCCTCGCCGAGGCACAAGCGCCGGACGCCAGCGGCAATCTTATCGGTAGCGCAGCAGGCGCCGGCATCATCGATCCGCTGCTCGGTCCAATTGCCAACAACGGCGGACCTACCCAGACCCACGCGCTGCTGGCTGGCAGCCTAGCGATTGATGCGGGCGATCCGGGCATCGCCCTCAATTCCGCAGAGTTTGACCAGCGCGGAGCGCCGTTTGTGCGGGTGTTTGTCAACCGCATCGACATGGGGGCGTTTGAATTGCATTATGGATTTCCTGCCCAGGGCCTGGTTGTGGATACGGTGAGCGATCTATTCGATGGGGATTTCACGATCGGTAATTTGGCGCTGCGTGAGGCTGTTCACTGGGCCAACCTGAATTTCCTCGCTGATACGATTACCTTCGACGCCAGTCTCAGCGAACAGACGATCACACTCGGCGGCACGGAACTGGAGATCAGCGAAGCGCTCACGATCGACGCCACGGCGCTCGACGCCAACGTGACGATCGACGGCAATATGCAGTCGCGCATCTTCAACATCAACGCCACCACCGGCGACTTCACGCTGGCCGGGCTCAACCTTACCGGTGGCCGGACGATTGCCAGCGGTGAGAGCGCTGGCGGCGGCGGCATCCACATCCGCTTCGAACCCATAAGCACGCTAACACTAACACTTAACAACAGCACCGTCAGCGGCAACAGCACCACAGGTGCTAATGCCTCTGGCGGCGGCATCTTCTCGGGTTCCGGCGCTGTGACGCTCACCGACAGCATCGTTAGCGGCAACAGCACCGCGGGTTATGCTGCCTCTGGCGGCGGCATCTACGTGATTTCCGGCGCTGTAACGCTCATTGACAGCACGGTCAGCGGCAACAGCACCGCGGGTTATGCTGCCTCTGGCGGCGGCATCTTAACGTTTTCCGGCGATGTGACGCTTACGGGCAGCACGGTCAGCGGCAACAGCACCACAGGTTCTTTTGCCGATGGCGGCGGCATCCGCACGTCTTCCGGCGCTGTGACGCTCACCGACAGCACGGTCAGCGGCAACAGCATCACGGGTTCTAATGCCTCGGGCGGCGGCATCTACACGAGATCCGGCGTTGTGACGCTCACCGGCAGCACGGTCAGCGGCAACACCAGCGATAAGGGTGGCGGCGGCATCTACGCGAACTTCGGCGCCGTGACGCTCACCCGCAGCACCGTCAGCGACAATCACGTGTATGGCAACGACACGTACGGCGGCGGCATCCAGACGAAGTCCGGGGCCGTGACGCTCACCCGCAGCACCGTCAGCGACAACAGCGGCACAGAATCTTTTTTCAGTGGTGGCGGCATCGGTACGCTTAGCGGCACCGTGACGCTCACAGGCAGCACCGTCAGCGGCAACAACAGCGGCAGACATGGCGGCGGCATCTACACGAGATTCGGCGGCAATGTGATGCTCACGGACAGCACCGTCAGCGGCAACAACAGCGGCAGAGATGGCGGCGGCATCCGCACATCTTCCGGCGATCTGACTCTCAACAACAGCACGGTGACAGGGAATTCGGCGGGGGATGAGGGAGGCGGGGTCTCCTTTCAAGACACCATCCCAACGCTGACGATTGCCAACTCGATCGTCGCCGGAAACACGTCCGTCGGTGCGGGACCCGATTTGAGGCCCGATCCCGGCAGCACGCTCGTCGTCGATTTCAGTCTCATTGGCGACACCGCCGACTCGGGTATCACTGTTGGCACCGGAACCGGCAATATTCTCAATCAATCGGCTCAGCTCGGCCTGCTGGCCGATCACGGTGGGCCCACGCTCACGCACGCGCTGCTGGTCGGCAGCCCGGCAATCGACGCCGGCGATCCGGACGTTGGTCCCAGTGCGTTTAAGTTCGATCAGCGAGGCGCACCTTTCATTCGCGTCTTTAACAATCCGTCCGTTCCCGGCTTTCGCGTCGACATCGGGGCGTATGAGCGGCAAACCGTGGCCGGTCTGAATCTGACAGTCGATACCAATGTTGACGAGAACGACGGCGACTACAGCGCGGGCGATTTGAGCTTGCGCGAAGCCGTGGGAATCGCAAACGGCAGCCTTGGCGCCAACACGATCCTCTTCGCTGCGGCCCTTTCCGGTCAGACAATCAACCTCGGTGGAACGGAGCTGGAGATCACCGACACACTCACGATCGACGCCTCGGCGCTTGACGCCAACGTGACGATCGACGGCAATATGCAGTCGCGGGTACTCAACGTCACCGCGCTTGCGAGCGACCTGACGCTCTCCGGCCTGACGATCACCGGCGGCCGGACCATCGGAGAATTCGACGATGGCGGCGGCATCCGCTTTTCCGGCGACACGCTCACGCTTAACAGCAGCACAGTCAGCGGAAACAGTACGGCGGGCAGCGATGCCGACGGCGGCGGGATTTTTTCCCAAGGCGACGTGACGCTCACCAGCAGTACCGTCAGCGGCAACAGCACAGAGGGCAGCTTTGCCGACGGCGGCGGTTTTTTTTCCGGCGGCGACATCACGCTCATCAGCAGCACCGTCAGCGGAAACAGCATTGTGGGCAACTTTGCCTTCGGCGGCGGGATTTATTCCTCCTATGGCACCGTCATGCTCACCAGCAGCACGGTCACTAACAACCGTGCAGACTACTCGAACGCCAAGGGCGGCGGCATCTTCAATTACGATGGCACGATCACCATCGTAAGTTCCATAATAGCTGGCAACACGGCCGGCGGCGGCAGTCCGGATATCGAACCCAGCACTGGTTTCCTTCTCGTCAACTATAGTCTGATTGGCATGGCAGTCTCGCCGGGGTCCGGAAGCGGAAACAACCAATCCAACGATGCCCCGCTCCTCGGCGCGCTAGCCAATAACGGTGGTCCGACCGAGACGCACGCCCTGCTAGCCGGTAGCCTGGCGATCGACGCCGGGGGAACTACCACGCTTGTCAACGACCAACGTGGTGCACCGTTTGTCCGCGTGTTTGACGATCCCGTGGCCGTGGGCACAGGAATCGACATCGGTGCCTACGAGCGTCAGACGTTGCCCGGATTTAGCTTAGTCGTCGACACGAACATCGATGAGAACGATGGCGACTACAGCACCGGCGATTTGAGCTTGCGCGAGGCGGTCAATCTCGCCGCCGGCGGTGTCGGTGCCGACACGATTACATTTGACGCCGCACTTACCGGGAGCAGGATCTTTCTCGTCCACGGAGAACTTGTAATCTCCAGCGATGTCACACTCGCGGGCCTCGGGGCAGACGTGCTCACGATCGACGCCCAGGGCATGTCGCGCGTCATAAGAATCTTCGACAGCGCCACGGTCGCCATCAGCGGCCTCACGCTCACCGGCGGCCACGACAACCGCGGCGGTGCCATTCGAAATAGCGACGGTGGCACGATTGACGTCACCAGCAGCACCATCTCAGGAAGCTCCGCGACCAGCGGCGGCGGCGCCATCTACAACACGGGCACGCTGACTGTTACTGACAGCACCATCTCAGGAAGCTCCGTCCCAACAAGCCGCGGTGGTGGCATCTTCAACAGTGGTATGGCGAATGTCACCAGCAGTACCATCTCGGGCAACTTGGCGGAGTATGGCGGCGGCATCTGGAATCACAGCAGTGGCACGGTGACTGTCACCAGCAGCACTATCTCGGGCAACTCAGCGATCGACGAAGGCGGCGGAATCTCTAACAATGGAAATGCGAATGTCACTCACACCATTGTGGCAGGGAACATAGCTGGCAGCGATGCGGACGTTTTTGGCTCTCTGAATACAAATACGTTCAATCTGATAGGCGGCAACCCGATGCTCGGTGCGCTACAGGACAATGGCGGCCCGACCGAAACCCACGCGCTCTTGCCTGGCAGCCCGGCCATCGATATGGGGGACATAGCCGCCTCTCCCGGCGTCGGCAACGTACCCCTCTTCGATCAGCGCGGTGACAACTATGGTCGTGTGCAAAATGGCCGCATCGACATCGGAGCGTTCGAAGTGCAACCAATTGCGGCCTCTGCCGATTTCGATGGAGACGGCGACGTCGATGGCCGCGATTTTCTGGCCTGGCAGCGCGGTTTGGGCACATCGCCCGCCGCAAAGACTGATGGGGACGCGGACATCGATATGGACGTGGATGGGGCAGATCTCGGTGTGTGGCAGGATCAGTACGGGAGTGTGCCGCCAATGGTCGCGACGTTAGCTGTTGGCGAACCGGTCGAAACGGTATCACTGCTTGCGAGTACTACGGAAGACCCCTTAACGAGCTACCGGGCTGCCATCGATGCCGCCATGGCGCTGAATCTGTTCGAGGAAAGTGGCGAGCCCCAATTAGTTCCCCTCACCGAGTCCCCATGGGAACAGGAAATTAGCTACGATTCCATGTTTGCGGATGACACTTTTCTCCCGCGGGGAGGGGGCACTGAGGAAGTCGACTTTGGATTCATTGATTCCAAAGATGCCGAAGAGGTATCCGAAGGGTGGCTCACTGAAGAACAGTTGGAGCAAGTGTTCGGATAACGGCGGCGGGGCAAGAACTCATTGATACATGTCAGTGGTCAACAAGCCACCGTTTTTCGGGGTTCCGGTTCGGGCGTGTCACGTTCGACGATTGCACCCAGACAAGCCGCGAAGGGTCGCAAGCGACACCTACTTCGGTCGAATCAACCTCCCGCAGTTCACGGATTTCCAAACTGCCCGAGGATGGACCAACCGCTCTCACGAACGGCCAGCCCGAATTGATGGAGGTGAGGATGACCTCTGCAGCGACGGTATCAAATTGACGGCGCCCGCGTCGTTGGCATCCGGCTCCAGACTAGCTCTGCCCAAACGACAATTGAGGGCGAGTCCTTTGCGAGCAAACCGGATGCCGTAATCCGCACAAGAGACGCCGCCGCTAGTTGGAGAGCTTGCCCTATCTAGCGTCGGCGTGCCAAACCTCCGCTAGAAACGGAAGCAACCAGAAGCCTCTCTGGCTGCCCCCACAACACCCGCAGGCGACTTGTGCCAACGCTTCACCAGCCGCATAATGACCACATGTCCCCCAGCACCTCCCAAACCTTCAGCTTCGTAGTCGGGATTATATTGATCCTTAGAGGTATCTGGCTCAACCGCGAATTGGGCGGCAACTGGGGGGATATGCCGTGGCGATACAAGCTAACTGCCAAGATAGTGTTCTTTGCAGGGATTGCCGTAATTATTTTGGGGAATGTGGTTGTCAGATTTTTTCGCTGACACGAACTAGAAGTGTTCCATCGAGAGAAGGTCGTAACATCTCCTCCAATGGCTCTCTTTCAACTACCTCCGAATCAAGCCAGGTCGCAAGATCGGATTCCTCAGTCAACACAACCGGCATTCTGTGATGGCCTACCGCCTGGACTTCGGCATTTGGCGTCGTGGTAACTATCGTGCAACTCTCGACCGTCTCATCGCCACTTTGCCAGCGCTCCCACAATCCTGCAAAGACAAACGGCTCTTTGTCTGACAAGTGGAAGTAGTGGCCCTTTTCCATGAATTCAGTAGCGGGAATCAGACACCGGCGACTCTTGAAAGCAGCCCGAAAAGTTGGTTTCGTGTCGATAGTCTCCCCTCGGGCATTGAAGCATTTTCGCTGAAAGGCTTTGCGGGAAGTCTTCCGGCCTGAGGGTTTCCACCAGAACGGCAGCAGCCCCCACTCCATTGGCACAATCTCACGGTTGCCTGAATCATCTAAGCGAATCACGGGAATTTGATTGAGCGGGTAGAAGTCGCCGAAAGGCAAGGGGAGTTGATCGTCGGCACTAGTAGCCTTGAACTGCTTGGCAAGTTGGCGGGCTTCATTCAGAAGGCGGAAGTGATGACACATGAACGAAACTCAGTTCCACCCATCGTTCTTACGGCCACACTTCCGTTTCTCACTAACAGTCAGCTTGTCGTTGATCGACGTGAAGCCGTGCTTGATTGCCACTCTTGTTAGCAACGCGGCTTTGTCGGTGCCAAAGGCTTCCATAGCGGCTGCTCTGTGTTGGAGTACGGTGTGTTTTGAAATGCCGAGAATGGCGGCAGTCTCGGTGACATCACAACCAAGGCTTCTCAGTCTCACTACTTCGGCTTGCCGAGGAGATAAATGCGGTTTCATGCGATTTCTGTCAGCCTCCACAGATCCCACAAGCCTTCCCTTCGTCAGCAGAACATTCACGCCCCCCTGAAGTGTTGCCAAAGAAACGGCAGCCCGAATTGTGCCGAGTATTTGATTTAGTGTTCAACCAATAGGACATGTTGCTGTCAGCGATATCAGTTTGGCTCAAAGAAAAGTCGCCATACTCAAAGGGTGAGGCTTTGGACTCAAGTTCTGCAAAGGGAGATGAAACTTTGTCAGATCGCTTATTCTCCACCTCTTTCATCGCCTTCCGGATCTGAAGAGCAAACTCGATACTCTTTTCGTCTAAACGATTTAGAGGAACCTCGATACTTTTTCCAGTATTGTTGCGAAGTGTTACAAATTCATCGGTCACATTCAGCGGCATTGCTTGAGTCGTGAAGGCGCCATCGTCACTTGTCCAACTCGGATAGCGATTCTTGTACTGCGAATGAGTAGAATCTTTTTCCAACGCATATGCTTGATCTAAAGCAGCCAGTGTTGCGAGCTGAATTGTGTGGCTATCACGACCATCATTGATCGTTGCCGTGCCAGCAGACAAGTTGAGTTTCGTGATATCACCTTTTGCAACTGTCTTTCCTATCAGACTATACCAAGTGTGACCTTGAGGTCGAAAAACCGGTTGAGTTTTCTTGGGGATTGAGGACTTCGCAATTGGATTACGAATAGTTTTTGGCGGGGAGTATGAAGGAGCAAATGAAGAAGCTGGAGGTGTACTCCTTGCGGAGCCGCCATTGTGGTAATGGTATCCTCCGTTCTTTCGGTCATGATGGCCGCCGTTGGCATCAGTCCGCCCGGAATGTGCATAAAGGGCAACAGACCCCAACGCAAAGAAAAGATAAGGTAAGACGAATCGAAGGCGAGGTGACATAGCAAATCCCCAATGCTGAAGACGAGGAACTATTAGAGCAATGTTGGTTGCCATTGCAGAATATACCGTGTCTCACACTTTAGTCTAGCATAATTCCTTCGCCCCAAATCTCAGAGAGTCGAAAACCCGCTTCAGCGGCCCGTTGCTGAGATAAATTGCCAGCCTTTTTCAAATAATATTCCGAGAAATCTATCGGTAAAAACGGCGTCAGTTTGGATTGCATCATTGCCCTGATCGGGCCTAGCACTTCCGTCGTATAGGCGTACTGCCGGGAAGCTTCCCGACTCTCTTTCAACCAAGCTAGAGGCTCCAGCGTATCCTCTCTCGCAAGTACTTCTTTCCCGAGGGCTTCATAGCCGAACTTGCTATCGATCCACTTTACACGGCGGTTCATTGTTCCTTCGTCGTAGTTGCCTCCGAGAAACCCATCCCAAAGGGCGTGCATGTTGTTTTTCTGTCTTGAGGGTATTGAGTTTGCCCCGCGGTCTCCTTCAGGGAACAGTCCTTCAGCATAGAGGCTTCCCGCATGGCAAGGTTGGTGGGCATCGCCAACAAGGTGAGCAAGCCAACAGAGAGCAATAGCACGGTCTTCCGGCGGGGCATCGCGATCAGCCATAACTCGGCGACATAGTTCGGCTGCCTGGGCAATGTAAAGGTTTTTTGTATTGAGCGTGGCATCAGGAGGTAGAGGACCCGGAGATTCTGGGACGTTGACGTCGTCTCCAAGGGTAAGCGACGAGCCGAGTTGATAATGCCAAGTGGGGCGATTGTACTTAGGTTGGCTTCTAGCAATATCGGGCCAATAGCCCGCAGTACCAACGCGGAACCGATCAACGTTGCGAATTTTTGGCGACGGTTTGAAATCCTCCTCAAATCGGGGATGCATTGAAAGCATATCAAGTAATTGCTTTTGCTCGTTTTCGTCTAGCTGGTCGTATGCGAGCAAGGCAATCAGGTGATGGCCTGATTCGGACCAGCCGAAAAGTAGATTCCATTGCATAAACAATGTGAAAAAAAATACTATGTGACGCAACATGACCGTATTAAACTATGAAGTTAAAGTTCTTCAAAGATGCGAAATGACTGTAACTTACTTTTGTTGTGTCTCAAGCGAAAGTGATCCAGTAATAAAAGACAGTTCTTAGTAAGTAATGGTTATTATATCAACTATCAGACAAGTTGAGACCCAATAAATGAGCACAACTGTATCCTCACGATGCATGCATTGCGGAGCGCAATATCGGATATCATCCACGATGGTTGGCAAGCGAAGTAAGTGCCAGAAGTGTGGGGCGATTATGGAACTAGCAGAGTTTACGGATAATACTGATCCTCCTCCGATTGCCCCGGGTACAACATTGAACGATAGTAGATTAAGTAGTGCGTCTAAGCTGTTGCTGTTACTTCTAGCATCGTTGGTTGTAATATCGATCATATTTCTTTGCTTCTCCCTCTACCAAAACGATCAACAGGATCCTGAAGATTCCCGGGCTGCCAGTCAAGATGTAGTCAATCTTCGTAGTCAAGTAGATGCACTATCAGCCCAGGTAAGAAATGAATTATCTTCAATTCGTCGAGATATAGGAGAGATACGGGAGCAGTTAAAAACTAAAAATGAACCGTTTGGGATGCAGGAAATCGACAGACGGTTGAAAGACTTGGTCGACAAGCACAATCAATTCGGGAAAATCTATCAAGCACGGGATAAGATGCTTCAAGAAGAATTGCTATGGCTCCTGTCGAGTGAAGCTCGTTTGTATTCATCACTTTTTGATTTAGCTCAAACCCAGGCACTGGATGCTGTGATGTCTGAGATATTGGCTAGTTCGCTCTCCCCAGATTCGAAAGAGTTGGCTCAGAAAGTAAAAAATAGGGCGCAGCAGTCCATGGAGACTTTCAACAAGTTTAGTTCAGAGTGGATTGAGCATATGAAAGGGAAAGAGTCTCCATAATCCCATGCAGCCCTAACTTAAGTCTCCAAAGGCAACGGGGAGTTGATCGCCGGCTATCGTTGCCTTGAACTGCTTTGTTAGTTCACGAGCTTCGCTCAATTGTCGATAGAGATGGCACGTGAGTGACATTCTCGCAACTGGTAGGGCTTCCCGCAAGAATCCAGTCGCACAGGATTAGCCACAACGATAGTTTGGCACTTGTGCCGAACTCTTACCCCAAAAACACAAGATAGCGCCAGAAGGCATCCTAGGGGCTTGTGAGTGGCCATGCGTACACACAAGGTAACTGCTTTGATTCCCAGCACACTCGGAGAGCAGGGCAAGCAATTAAAACCATGACTCCAGTAGCTGGATCAGGAATTCGACTTCTCTCCGACAGATATACAAATAGCTAGTTCTTTCTCAAGTTCTTTGTTCGGAGTTGCGGGTTCAATTTCAAAAGCTTCTTCCCAATCCATTCTCTTGATAGATTCCTCAACCTCGGAACTTATTTCCTGCAACTTTTCTTCACTAACCAAAGATGGCATTCTCAAAATCTCCAAAAGAGGGTTTTGCTATCAATCTTTTATATTATTCGTCATTACTAAAATAGTCTCGGCTTTTATAGTCAAATTCCAAAAATCTTTTCCATCTCAATTTCATACAAAAAGCGGCGTTGAAGATGGTCTAAAATGTAAAAGTATTGCTCTAAGTACCCATTCTGAAAGAAGTTCGGGATATTGCAGTCAATCCAAACAAGGTGATTACAGCATCCATTAGAGGGGCTTCCGATTGGGAAGCAGATAGCAGATTTAATGGATCCTCGGCTCAGAATTTCTCCTTTTCCCTCGAAGTGAATGAAGGGATGTTCCGTGCAATGTAATCTGTCAGCGTCATCTGCAACGCCAAGTTTGCCATTTTTTGCACAGCAAACAATCATGGCGTCACCATCGTTGACATGGAAGTGGTGTTTACTCGCCTCGGGGATTTTCACACAGTTTTGATCGCGCATTCTATTCCAACAGTGGGCTATTTCAAGGTAGTCGCCTTCTCGGTGGAAATAAGCGAGTCGCAGATCCGCCTGCTTTTTCTTAGCTATCCAACGGTCAAAAACGTAAAATAGCTTTTGCAATAGAATTGTTCGGCGCTCGACAGGGTCTAAAGCCTTCCGAAGTTGATCGACCGTGAGCCTGCCATTCTGCCTCGCCTGTAAATCCTCCGCAAGTTGTGAAACAGAAGTATGTTTGTGCGTAACAACTTCAAGAAACACTTCGGAGACGCGCTTATTAAATTCAGTACGTGCGTGAGCTTGATGGAGTTCCTTTTCCAATTCTTTCGAGCGTTTATTTGCATCACTTAGTGCATGCTTCGATCTACGCAATTTAGCGTCTGTTGTTTCTTCAAAAAGCGAAATGGAAAATTGAGCGGATATGCACCACATAGCTGAACTAAGAGATATGAATACTATCCAGAGGTTAACGTCTTTTTCCTTGGTACTATTAAAAAGTTCTGAGAAGTTTGCCGCCTCTACAAAAACTACTGTCGAAAAAAAAGAAGCAATCGAGAGTATTCCTGCAACCCACCTGCGGACATGCTCCTGGTTGATTACTGTTTCGAAAATCCGCCTTTTGAAAATCCAGAATGGAAACCAAAATAATATCAGTCCCACGCACGCTGCGAATGCACCGGTTAATACTATCGACTTAAAAGTTTCTGTAGCGAGAAGCATGAGATTAACCAATGCAAGGCATGTAGCAAATCATTCTTGATATTGTGCAGAGTTTTCTGAGACAAGGCATCCCACGGACAATGTTTCAGAACAGAATCATTTGTCAAGGCTATATGGTAGTGATGCATCATTGGCTTTGGATTAATTGGCTGTATTAATCCGGATGTTTAACACAATCACGTCCTGCCAAGGAGGGCACTTAGAGTGTTTGCCAGCCTAATTCTCTGGCGAGCTGAAGGCTTTTAAGCATTTGGAGCAAGTTACTCCGATTGGCACCTGTGATCTCCTACCTTTCAGACTGCTGGTTTCCGTCAGGAGTACAACCATCGGAATAGTGGATTGCCATTCTTTGCTATAATGTGATAAGTCGAGAGACAGTTGAGTCACTTAATTGATTGAATACATTCAAGGGAAGGAATGAGGTGCCAAAATGCAGGAATCTAAAGCTTTAATCATGGAACGGTTGCGTCGGGAAGACCGCTGGGATGAGGCTTCCCTCTTCAAAGATCAAACGATCAAGGAATTGCGGGCAGCTGGCAAAACTCGCAGGGATGCTGGAGAACTCGCCTGGGGGGAGATGGCAAGAAAGTACCCTCCCGTTAATCAAGCAAACGAGGGCGTCGATCTAGGGGGTCTGGACCCTACTCAGGAGGATTTGCCCAATAGCTCTCCTGCTACGTTTGTCGGGGATGCATTCTGGGTCTACAACTCGATTGGCAGGGCGACTGTGGTTTCCGCGAGTGCGCCAAGTGCTGGGGCCTGGGCATTGCTCAGATGGGCCGAGCGGAATGAGGATCGTTTCTTTGAGCAGATTCTGCCCAAGGCCTTACAGCTCAGCACTAAGCTTGAGTCGGAGCAGCATTCCCTCGATCACGAGGATGAAGAGTTGGGCGAACTCGAAGAACTGTTGGGGATTTGCTGACTGAGGAGCAGCAAGGGGAAGGCGTAGGTGTCGAGAGATTGCTCCAGACGGTAGATCCCCTACTCATCAGGGCGCGGGCGCGTACAATGACAATTGTAAGCAATTGCTACATTCAGTGTCAAAAGCGTCGGGTGCCTGCCACGATTTGCAAGTCGTGACAGCAAATGACTAGCGGCAGAAAACTCAATCCCTTACCTGGGTAGTCTGCCGCCAGTCGGCCCGGCTTTGGTAAGGGTATTCTCATGGCCAGCAATTCGCCACGCACTAGCAGTGCTCATAATCTACATGCTTCAGAATCTGTAGCAATCATCGCTCGAAATCTTGCAGAGCATATCTCCACTCTGTCAACCGAAATCATCGATTCCTTCTCGTTGGATTCCAGAGAAGAGCGAGTTCTGAAACTTAGGGACATAACAGGCCGGATAATCTTTAATGAGTTGGCCCCTGTGTCCCTGTGGCTAGAGCGCAATAGGCCACCTGATAAAGTCGATATGTTCAGACGGCGAATTCACTTCATATGCGACGAGGCAATCGTTTGCGTTGGCTTAGATATACCTGAGTATTCTGGCGGCCTTATCAAGCAAGCCAAAGAAGGATATTGTCATTCCCAAGAGCAGGTACGTTTCGCAAAATTTTCCATCAGTGCACTTGCTGCGGTGGACTATATTCTAGGCTGGGCGACGGAGATTGAGGCTGAGAGTAGTCTGCAAGTCACACATTCGAGTGAACCCATACTCCCACAAGTCGAATTCAAAACTGAAATGGGAACCGCTGAAATTACCTGGAATGGCAAGACATACGCGGAAGTTAATTGGGACGCTGCGAAATTGCTTGATGCAGTCGTAAAGGGCCACCCTAGACCGGTAGGTTTGACGAAGTTGGCTGGAGATAAGCCAAAGAGAATCCTGCCTAAGCTCGGCAAAGACCTGCAAGCTTTGATGCAGTCTTCTCCCCAGGGATACACTCTGAATCTCTAAGCCTCTCAGGCATTGCCCAACCCTGGGCATATTTTGCCCGATGGTTGGGCATGCTTCTCCGTGTCTATCATTCCCTCATTGCCGCATGTCGCGGTATAGCTCAGTTAGCTAAACCAATGAGGACCAAGAAAATGACAGTAACTGCAAACACCGAACTAGCAGCACTCCTGGACGAGACGAAACCCGCCGCATTGAAAAACGAAGATCAGGCAGCGGCATTTCTAGGAAACATCAGCAAGAAGCATCTCTTCAATCTTAGGAAGTATGCCGGGCTGCCATTCATCCCAGTTGGTAACCGCATCATGTATTCCCCAGAGTCGCTCGCGGAATGGTGTAAGAGCCGCGAGCAGCGGATTGGCAATTAGTATTTCACCTACCCGTTGTGGGCCAAAGGAAATGGCCCGGCTGTGACGGCAGCAACGGGCCAACAGAATGGATTCTGTTATGACTGATTCTATACGAACTAAAGAGAAACCGCAAAGAGCCGCTGTGCTCATCCTCAGCCACTCCGATGGCCACCTAGAAGTATTTGCAGAGCGTCACATCGACGTACATCTTCAGCGGGTGCCGATGGCCGACACCATACCAGGTGAACGGCTGGCCGAGGAAGTTGTCGAGAAGCTCCTCCCCCCTCGCTACCGCCAATTGTTTTGGGCTGACAAATTGCGGGCGGTTGGATCGACTGGGCCGCTTTCCTCCATCGTCTTGGCCAGAGCGATGGCCACGAATAAATTGATCGGGATTCTGAATGAAGAGAAGGTTAGGCAAACAGTTGCCAAACCTGTGGGAAGCGAGGCGCTGTCATGGACGTTGTAGCACTTCTCGAAAAGGCCCGAGCCGATGGCATTCAGATCGAGGTTGTCGATGGGGAATTGTTGATCGAGGCGACCCGCGATAAGAAACACTGGCTCGAAAAGTTGAGGCCCCACAAGCAGGAGATATTAGCCAACCTGGAGGGTGTTGACGTTGACGCTAATAGTGAGAACGTCGAGGAAGATCATAGTTGTGTCAGCGTCAACGCTTACAGGACTTTCCCGATTCACTGCTTACAGGGTGTCGTAGGTGAGTTTGTGGCAGCGGCGGCTAAGGCCATTGGATGTGATGCGGCATTCATCGCTTTACCCATGCTTTGCTGTCTGGCCAGAGCCGTGGGCAATTCCAGGGTGATACGTCTCAAAGCCACCTGGGTGGAACCCGCGATCTTGTGGGCTGCAATCGTCGGCAAGTCGGGGAGTTACAAGACACCTGCTCTACAAGCCGTGATGAAGTTTCTGGAGAAGCCACAAGCCAGAGCCATTGCCGAGCACAAAGATGCACTTCAGCAGCACGAAGAAGATAAAGCCGTTTGGGAACGTGCCTATGCAACTTGGAAGCAAGACAAAAAAACCACTGAACCCCCTCCAAGTGCTCCGCCTGAGCCAGTGCTCAAAAGATTCGCGACGAGTGATTGCACAATCGAGGCATTAGCCACCCTGCTTGCTGGTCAATTCGATGGGGTGTTGGTTCAACGTGATGAGTTGGCTGGTTGGCTGAATGGCATAGCAGAATACAAAGGCGGTAAGGGAAGCGACCTGGGCCATTGGCTAGCCTGCCATAGTGGGGCATCGCTTACCGTGGATAGAAAAACAGGGGCGATCAAGTTTATATTTGTTCCTAGGGCTGCTGTTTCGCTGTTGGGTGGAATTCAACCCGGCATCCTTCGCTCTGCTATTGCAAGAGAACACATGCAGGACGGGTTATGTGCTCGAATGTTGTTTGCCATGCCGGACCCTCGCAAGGTTGTCTGGAGCGATGCGGTCATTGATCCTCGCACTGAAGCGGCAATGACTGAGTTGTTCGATACCCTGTTCACATTAGAGCCACAAGTTAACGATGAGGGGGAATCCGAGCCGCTACCGATGGACCTGACACCGGAGGCCAAAGCCACCTGGGTGGAGTATTTCAATCGCCACCGTGCCGAGTTAGTGGATCTAGACGATGATTTGGCGGCGGCATGGTCCAAGCTGGAGGCCTACACCGCTCGTTTTGCTCTTATCTTCCAGTTGTGTTCCTGGGCTGAAGAAGAAGCCAAGAGCGACATTATCGACGAAGTGGCCATGAGTGCCGCTATCGAGTTGTCCGATTGGTTTGGCCACGAAGCCAAGCGGGTCTATGGCCTATTCGTGGAAGATCAGGGAGACCGTGAACGTCGGGAGTTGGTGGAACTGATCCGTCGGAAGGGTGGATCCGTGACCCCCCGTGACCTGATGCGATGCTGCCGTCGGTTCAAAACATCCAAGGAAGCTGAGGTCGCACTTCAGGAATTGGTTGAGGCCGGTTTGGGTAGCTGGGAGTTCGATGATCATGGTGGTGGTCGTGGTCAACCTACCCGCCGTTTCACACTCGTTGACAGCGTTGACAGTGACACAAATGCAGTAAACCCCGAAGAAAAGCCCATTACTGTCAGCGTCAACGGTGTCAACGGTTCCCCGAAACACTTGAATGGCCAGAGTCCAGGGGGTGCGATATGAGCAAATCGCCACCCAAGAACCAGCGTCTTCTCCCCTTCGACGGCGACAAAGAAGTCCGACGACAAGAGCGTGTGCGGCGGATATGTCAACTCGATCCCCGGATCGACTCGGCGGCACGATACTTCGATGAGAAGGCTTATCGTGAAGCAACAGCAATTGCTCAGAAAACCAATCCATTAGCAAGGAGAAGGAAGAAATAATGCTTGACTATGCGCCACCTATTGGCAATAATCCTATCATGGCCAGGAAACGAACTGTCAAATCGACCAAAGTATCCGAGCAGCTACGCGAAGCAATTCGCAATGCAGATTGCTCCCGTTACCGAATAAGCAAGGAGACCGGGATTGACCAATCAATGCTAACAAAGTTTCTCCAAGGCGAGCGGGGTCTGGCGATCTCCACCATTGATACCTTGGCTGAGTTTCTGAACTTAGAACTAACACATAAAAAGGGCTAATCATGGCCAGCATCATCCGAGACCGGAACAAGAAAACCAAGGAATACAACGGATGCCGTTCGTTGCAATTCATTACCCCGAGCGGCAAACGTGATTCCATTCGCCTGGGAAAAACACCCGCCAAGGCAGCGGAGACGATTCGGGCCATGGTGGATGCCATCATTTCAGATCGGATGTGCTTGAAATCCCATGATCCAGAAGTCTCCGCCTGGATCGGTCGACTCCAGCAGCAAAATCCTTCTCTATATGACAAATTGGCTGCGAAGGGCGTGCTTCAGCACAGAGAAAAACCCGATTCGACTACTCTGGGAGCATTCCTGGATGCATTCATCAATACCCAAAGTGTGAAGGTGAAGGCGTCGACGAAGACCGTCTACTGCCATACTCAGAGATGCCTGACTGAGTATTTCAAGCGGGACAAGCCCCTCGCTGAGGTTTCACCTGGTGATGCTGACGAGTGGAGGGCTTGGCTCACAACTTCGCAGGAACTAGCACCCAATACAGTGCGACGCCGCTGCGGAATCGCTCGCCAGTTCTTCAAGGCCGCACTTCGCAAGCGACTAATTCAAGAGAATCCCTTTGCGGAAATGCAAGAGGGAGTTGGCTGCGTTAAAGTCGCAGACCGTGAGTACTTTGTTTCGCGCGAGGATTCTGATGCTGTGCTCGAAGCTTGCCCTGACAATGAATGGAAGCTCATCTTCGCTTTGAGCCGCTACGGCGGTCTACGGTGCCCCTCTGAGCACTTGGCGTTGACTTGGGGCGACGTCAACTGGGCTGAAGGAAGGATTGCCGTACGCTCTCCCAAAACCGCGCATCACGCCGGCCACGAATCGAGAGTGATTCCCATGTTTGCCGAACTAGAGCCGTACTTTGAGAAGGCGTGGGAGCAAGCTCAGGAGGCCATCGATCCCAAGCAAGTGAGGCTGAGCGAGCAGCCTGTTATTCGTCGCTACCGCGACAACAACGTGAATCTTCGCACGCAACTGCTTCGGATTCTCAAGAAAGCTGGTCTCAATCCTTGGCCGAAGCTGTTTCAAAACCTCCGAGCTACCCGAGCGACGGAGCTGGCCGCAGAATACCCTGCCCACGTTGCCGCAGCGTGGCTAGGGCATAGCACACTGGTTGCTCAGAAACATTACTGGCAAGTAACCGATGCCGACTTCGAGAAGGCCAACGAGAAGTGTAAGCACAAGTGCAAGAAGAAAGCGTCCGTAAGCAGTAGTACGGAACGGGAAGCCGAAAGCGAGGACTCAAGAATTCCCGCCGAATACGACACATTACCGAAGTGTACAGGTGTTCAAGTGGGCGATACAAGACTCGAACTTGTGACCCCTAGCTTGTCGAGCTAGTGCTCTAACCAACTGAGCTAATCGCCCTGTCCGGTTGGAATATTAGAGGATTTTGGTCCTGCTAGCAGTATTCTCCGACAGATCCCAAAAGTGTAGCATTCTTGTTCGTGACGGGGTAGGGCTGAGATGGTTTGAAAGGTGAGAAATAAGCCTGAAAAAGGAGCGGTTGTGCCGAAGGGCAGGATTCGCTCTACTGTGGACGTGTGGCATGGTAATCAGTATTGATTGCTGGAGCCGACATGAGGCACCTCTGGGTATATCTACTCAGGAAATTGTTAGGGAGGAGACGATGCTTAAGGACAGGCAGGAAATCTTGGCAGTAGGCGAGTTTGCGCTTTTCCTGGCGACCTGGGTCGCCGTTATCCTTGGAGCCGTCAATCATTATCGCCACAGTGAGCACCTTGTGTCCGGTGACAGTGTTGCCTCCTATAAAGGCACGGATTCAGATGAGAATAGTCAAGAGTGAGTCGTCATAGGGCCGTGTACCGCATTGCGTCACGGCATTGGAGTTCTAAGTCGTTTCGATTTCCTTGGACTCTGTTGTGCTATCCTCTATCACAACGCCACCATTGGTACCCGATACGACGGGGTCCGTCTCAATCGGCTCCGGAGTAGAATCGACAATCTTGATTTCGTCGCGTTGATCAGACTGTTGCCGTTTCCTCAAGTAGAGCTTGATGGGTACTTCTTCGAAGTGTAGTTGACTGCGCACAGCACCCAAGAGGTATCGCTGATAGGTCCTGTCGATACCTTTGGGATCGCTACAGAACAATACCAGGGTCGGAGGTTGGGAACCGACCTGAGTTCCATAATAGATCTTAGGGCGACGATTTTGGTGAATTGGCGGAGGTACGCGGCCGATGGCTTCGCGCAATAGTCGATTCAGCTGCCCCGTAGGAATCCTCGTCAACGATTGCTTGAAGAGCATCTGACCATGATTCAAGAGTGCTTTGACATTCTTGCCGGTTTGGCCCGTGATGAAGGCAATCGGCGCGTATCGCATTGTGCGGAAAGTGTCATGTAAATAACGGACCCATTTATCGGTAGACATCGTCTTAACTACCATATCCCATTTGTTGACGACGAGAATACAAGGCTTGTATTGCTGGCTAATGTAGTCGCAAAGCTGTTTGTCGACTTTGCTGATCCGCTGCGTAGCGTCCAGAAACAAAAAGACGACATCCGCTCTTCGGATGCTGCGTTGAGCTCGGTGTGTGCCGTAGAAATCGATGGACGCCCCCCTACTCTGGGGTCGGCGAATGCCTGGAGTGTCGATCGCGACAAACGACTTTCCGTCTAATTCGAAGCGGACATCAACGCTATCACGCGTCGTACCGGGAATCTCGCTGACGATCATGCGTTGGGTCTTCGCCAATGTATTGACGAGTGTGCTCTTGCCAACGTTGCGGCGACCGACAATTGCCACCTTCATTTCAGGCTCGCCCTCAGGGTCACTCGAACCATCGAGTTCCTCTGGAGGTAAGCGTTCAAGAATCGAATTCAGCAGAACCGATCGATTGCGGTTCTGCTTGGAGCTGACGGGTACAAAGTTGCCGCGGCCCAGCCGATAGAATTCGGCGGCTTGTTCGTCAAATTTGGGGTCGTCTGCTTTGTTGGCAACGCAGAGTACGGGGACATCCAGATTGCGAAGTCGTCGTCCAACTTCCTCATCAAGAGGAACGAGCCCTTCGCGGGCATCGACCACAAGTAGAATCACCGCGGCAGAGTCGATGGCCAACTGAATCTGGTCTTCGATGTGCTGAGTGAGTCGATCGACATCTTCGATGCCAATGCCACCGGTATCGACAAGTTCGAAGAAGCGGCCCTCATATTCCATGAGGTAATCCACGCGATCGCGCGTAACTCCCGGCTGATCCTCAACAATAGCAATGCGCAGACCGGCGAGCCAATTCAAGAGGCTGCTCTTTCCCACATTGGGTCGGCCTACTATGACAACGCGCGGAACTCCCATCAGACTTCGAACCTCCCCAAACACTTATCGATACTCAATACTCTATAATAGTCGAGAAACGCTGCCAGAGCCACGGTTGAATCTGCGAGCCCTTATCATCGAGAATTGAAGATCGTACAATCAACTCTAGGCGATGTGCCGAATTGGACAGGATTTCTGCTGAAAAAGGCAGCTTATCGCTCTTTTTCGCTTGTCCGAATACTAGCAGCTGGGTGGAGAAAGTTCATAGTTTCTTGAACCCTCAATTGGACTAGCTAGGAATTCGCTGCGATTGTGCAGTCCCTATCACTGATCATGCAGCTATTACAGTACGATGGCCGAATTTTCTACTTCAGAACTCGTTCGAATGGCGCAGCAGATGCTGGAGAGCCTGGATTCAGCAGGTGTGCAGCAGCTTCCCCGTCCGACTGCTTCAAGGGAATCGATTTTTAGTCTCTCTAGGAACAAACCCGAGGAAGTTTCTCATACCGGCGAGGAAATCAGTAGCAGCCAGGTATTGGCAAAGAGAGAAAATCAGCAAGGAATAGAGAGCCAGGAAGAAACAATGCCAAGCGTCGTATCAAATGCAGCCACATTGGAAGTTCTTCGCGAGGAGGTCGCAGGCTGTACGCTCTGCCAGGAATTAGCCGAGACACGGACACAAACCGTGTTTGGAGTCGGCAATCCGCAAGCTCGCTTGTGCCTTCTAGGAGAGGCCCCTGGGGCCGAAGAAGATCGGCAGGGTGAACCCTTCGTTGGCCGGTCGGGTCAGCTCCTGACGAAAATTCTCGAGGCGTGCCATCTCAGCCGTGAGGATGTGTACATCTTGAATATCCTCAAGTGCCGTCCCCCGGGAAACCGCAACCCGACCCCCGCCGAATCGCAGAACTGCCGCCGATATCTTGATCGACAGCTGGAGCTAATCAACCCTGAATTCATTTGTTGCCTGGGAGCAGTGGCTGCCCAGAATCTACTCGAAACGACAGAAGCCATTGGTCGGATGCGAGGCCGTATTCATGACTATCAAGGAATTAAGGTCGTTTGCACCTATCACCCGGCTTACCTGCTCCGCAACCCACCGGCGAAGAAGGATGCCTGGGAAGACATGAAGTTCTTGATGCGGGAAATGGGCACCCCGGTGGGGTGAGTTTTCGGCCAATTTTGCCAGCTTCGCTGGCCTTGCTGGCAGTGATTTAGGGGGACCTTGCGGGTCGTAACGGTCCTGAACGAGCCTTTTTAAAATCTCCCTGTTTATAGCCCTCAAAAATATTTCCAGGCAGGCAGCTTGTTGATAAAGTCAAACATGTGGGGTGTGGAGCGTAGTTTTTCTGCGATTCCACGGCAGAGTTCCTGCTCAGGCAGAAAGTTGTCGTTTGAGACCCCGGGTTTGGCCTGATTGCCCTCTTTTGCAGAAGCTATGAAACTACCTGACTCACACCAAACGGACGACGTGGAGCATCTGCTGCGAAATGCACAGTTGCGGGATGCCTTGGAACCGCTCTACGACGAGTCTATCGGCTGCGTGAATGCCAACGTCATGTCGACATCGAGCGAAAATGAGTTTCTGCAGTCGATGCTTGAATGGGAACGCGCACCAATCATGCCTATCTGTGAGTGGTTTGACCCACAATTGGTTTTGCCTTCGCCAGACCAACTAGACGACGAATTACTTCACAAAATATTGCATCAGACCGTCCAGCAGCTATTTGAAAAAAACATCGTGCTTGATTTCACCGAGCATCTGTCAGATCGCCAACTCTATTGCCTGATCTATCGTGACATTCTGCCTTCGCATGAGAAAAGGATAGACCGCCGGGATAACTATCTGCATTGGGACTGTGCCAACGTGGGAGACGATCCAGAAATCTGGCTCCGCTACTACGCCAGCGAAGAAGAACGACAAGCTTGGGTGGAAGAAACAGGCGGCTACCCGCCGCAGATGGACGACCCACCATTTCCTCGGCAGGTGCCTCGTGCGCCGCTTTGAAATCTCGCTAAGAATCGAAGCTTTCTAAACCGGACCGCCACGCGGTCCGAAAGTCCTAGTTTGCATCACCTGCGTTTTCCCAGATCGCATGGCGGACCGGCTAATCTGTAGAGTCTTATGTACCTCCGATACTCGTGTCGCAACTAGCCCGGATTTGCTAGACTAATTGGACGGTTAGTCAGTTTATGGCGTGCCCGATATCATTTTCAATTCGTACGTAGGCTCAACGCGCCAAACAGGTTTCTCCAATCATGAAGTACTTCGCATACGGCTCAAACTGCAACCACGCAATCATGGAGAAGAAGGGGGTGCGCTTCAGTTCATGTCAACGCGCTCTGTTGCCAGGGTACCGACTGCTCTTCAACAAGAAAGCCCTGCGGGAAAGGCTGCCGCCCGACATCGGTTTCGCCAACATCAACGAGGACCCAAACGGTACGGTCGAAGGAATCCTCTACGATATCGTTGACGAGGATCTTACTCTTTTGGACGAATCGGAACGATATCCGGATCACTACACGCGAATCTCGATCACGGTCCAAACGAATGAGAAAGAAGTACATTGCACCACTTACCAAGCCCGACCAGACAAGATTGCCAGCGGCTTAAAACCATCTCGCAACTATCTGAATCACATCCTGGCGGCAAAAGACTTTCTCTCGCGGCAATACTTCGAGGCATTAGACAAGTCTCAAACCTATCATGGTGAATGTGCCTGCTGCCTGAATATAAATGAGGTCGAATTCATAAAGGAGGGAGATCGGCTGCATATGCTGTGTCAGTCTTGTCGCGAGGCGCGTTTGGTGTGGGGAGATACCCGAGGACGCAAATTGACGGTAGCTGAGACTGAAGCCGTCATGCAACAACTTGTAAAGGGCAGTTCTGGATTTCCCTCGATTCAAAAACTGGTCGAAGAAGCCATCGCGTTGAAAATCATCGATCCGTAACCAGCGACGAGACAGGTGTGGCCGAGTTGAGGGACCCAACATTTATCGTGGGCTTTCCGGGCGACTTGTTAGTCGTCACAGGAATTCGGGCCATAAACTGTCGCTTATCAGCAATCCTTCCCGAGTCAATTTCACGCATTCCCCATCGTCGGCGAGCATCCCTAAGTCCACGAAGCGGTGAATGGTATCGCCTGCCAATTCCGCAAGTGTGAAACCCGTTAGAGCTTCGAAGGAGGTGCGCTCGATTCCTGAGATTCTTCGCAGTCCGAAAACGAGTGCCTCACGAGCACGGGAGATGGCGTCTAGTCTTTCTTCTTCGGCTACTGGCGAAAGGCCTTGCTGAACCCGACGCAGATAGGTGGTCGTGCTGCGATGGTTGGTCTGGCGCACCCCGTCAACATAGCGGGCTGCCCCGGGGCCGACGGCGAAGTAGCCTCGGCCGGACCAGTAGGTTTCGTTGTGTCGACTCCGATACCCCGGTCGGGCAAAATTTGAGATTTCATAGTGATCGAATCCTGCCTCGGCTAAGAGGTCGATAGCCGCAAGGTACATTTCGCGTTCGAGTTCTTCAGCGACGGGAATCAATTCCCGGTGTTGCAAGCGATTCCAAAACTGGGTTCCCCGCTCAAACGTCAATCCATAGGTGGAGATGTGATCGGGTTCGAGTTGGATGGCTTGCTCCAGGTCAGTCAACCATTCCGAGAGTGTTTCACCAGGCGTGCCGAAAATTAAGTCGAGAGAGACTCCTATCCCAACCTGCCGGCACAACTCGACTGCAGAGCGAATCTCAGCGGCTGAATGATCGCGTTCAAGCATAGTGAGCTTCTCGCGACGAAAAGATTGGCTACCCAAGCTCAAGCGATTCACACCCTGCTCTGAAAGTACTTGGATTCTTTCGGAATCTAGATCCCCCGGATTTGCTTCGACAGTCCACTCGTAGCCCTGGGATAGAGGGTGCCACTGGAGTAGCACCTCACAGAGCTTGCGCAATTGCAAGGGCGAAAGATACGTGGGTGTCCCGCCGCCAAAGTACAAGGTGTCGACGGACTGTGGCGTCTCCAGCCAACTCAGCTCGGTTTCGATCGCGGTGAGTAGAGGTTCCACGAGATCATCCCGATCCGTGATCACCGTGAAATTGCAATAGCCACAGCGATGCACGCAGAAGGGGATGTGGACATATGCAGCTCGGGGAGGAGGGAAACTCATCGCACCCCATACCAGACAAATTGATAGTTGTTGCGGGACACACCCCTTTCGGGATGTTGAACGAACGCTATTAAAGCGTGCTTCACAACCGGCGTCTAGCTGCGAGCCCAGTAAGAATTGCTAACACTCCCAAAAGGAGGGCGCTGGGTTCAGGAATGGCTGATGATCTCGCTGAGAGCGGCGTTGAACTGCTGTAGAAGTCTTGCCAATCCACCAAATCCGATGCGCTGGGAGGGTTAGTGGACACTCCCCTTTGCCACGCCAAAAAGTCGGCTCCGTCAACGTCTCCATCGAGATCAAAGTCTCCCGGTTGACCCGAAGGCGTTGGAGATAGATATAAAACCTCGTAAGGATCAAGGGAAAACAAAGCCGTCAGCTGCTCTGCATTGTCAGTGAGCAGATCGAACCACTCCCCCTGCCATTCGGTGGGAATCTGAATCGAACTTGTAAAGTCTCTTGTATTTACAAGAACCAAAACCTGGTCCTCAGCGGTTTTTCGCATCAACATGGCGATATTGTTGTTGCTGCGGTCGTCGATTGAGCCGGCGCGAAGGGCAGGGTGATTGTTGTGGACGGCCAACAACTGTGAATACCATGCTTCGGTAACTTGTCCCGTATTCCAGTCGAGTGGCGACTTAGAAAAGATAGGTACATTCTCTGACCAGCCGATTTCCTGTCCGTTGTAAACCAAGGGAGTCGCCCCGTAAGCAACGACTGCTGCATAAGCGGCCAGCGAGGCATCCAGACCACCGAAGAGGTCTGGTGGCGTAGCGTTCCATGCGCTCTCGTCATGATTGGTAGTGTACCGGAGAATGCTCTTTCCGGCAGGGATTGATGAAAACTCTTGGTTGTGCCTGAACACCAAGTCTGTAGCGGGACGAGACGAATTAAACACACGTTCAACTGCAGTGAAGAAGCTAAACCCCCATGTAAGATCGAAGCCTGCAGCATAATGATCGTCCCGAGCCCCCTCGGCGAGCATCAAGAGAGGACGCTCAGTGGCACCACGCACGGCGGGTATCGCTTGTTCCCAGAAGTCATAAGGAACGAAGTCGGCCGCATCGACACGAAATCCATCGATACCAACGTCAGCGACCCAGTATTGCATTTCGCTGATCATGGCAGAACGCATGGCGGCACTATCGTAATTGAGGTCAGCCACATCCTGCCAGTTTGTACCGGGCGGATGAATAATTTCACCCTGGCCGTTCTGCGAATACCAGTCTGGATGAGTAGTAATCCACGGGTGATCCCAGGCAGTATGGTTTCCGACCCAATCCATGAGGACGAACATCCCCCGACTGTGGGCCTCGGTTACAAGTGTGGTCAGGTCGGACAAGGAGCCATACTCACTACTCACCACGCCATAGTCCATGATCGAATAGGGGGAGCCAAGCCCACCCACACTATTCACTTGGCCAACCGGATGAATCGGCATGAGCCAAAGTGTGTTCGCGCCGAGCGATTGGATGTTGTCAAGTCTCGCCGTGACGCCTGCCAAATCTCCAGCCTGACTGAATGCCCGCAGATTCACCTCGTACATCACCACATCTTCAGGAGCGGGTACTGCCTGAGCAATGGAAGCGCACAGCGACAGCACGAGCCCGAGGAGCCAAGATCGTGAGTAGCGCAGCATGGTAATCTTGTTGCCTCTTCTTGTTTCCCGTCCAACGCAGTAGGTTAATTCAGCCCTGCTGATCAATATTTATTATTATACCGACAAACTTAGGCAGAGTGTCGCATCATTTTCGGTTCTGCGAATTGCGCATGGCGTACACTAAGATTGACGAGATCTGAGAGAAGAACGGTCCGCCGGGTGAATTCACAAGTTATCGCGAAGATCACGCCATTGGATGTCGCTTCTAGTGTGCAGCCGCCCACCCGCTTCGTCGATGTCCGGATACATCTCCGCCAATCGAGCGCCTAGATTGAGCGGACTTAGTTCGCTTCCTTCTTGAAGCAAATACGGTTGAGGGACTGATGTCTTGAAATCGGCCAACGTGGGGCATGCCTGGCGAAGCGATTCGATCAGTCCCGGATCTTGATTGTCGCAAGGAGCAATCAACACCGTTCGACGGCGATGGCCGCAATTGAGCGGACTCTTCTCAAGCATTGACAATGCACTTGCAGCCAATTCGCTTGGTTTCGCTTCGGAAGAATCTGCGGCCGTATGGCTTGCTGCTTCACCTAGCAATTCCGATAGCACTTGTACCATTTCAGCTTCTTGAAGTTCCTGACTTTTGAGAACCATGCCGAGAGTGGTTAGGATTCGGTTGCTGGCCGAGAGCACTTCCGCATTTTCTACCGTTCCTTGATCATTCGGCCCCTGGAACTCAAAGGAATCAATAAATTGCGAGAATGCTGCTGCGATGCATTTTATCTTTTTCGTACGGAGTGCTTCCTCTGCCGAAGGGCCGGGGTCTTCTGCTTCTTTGATCGTTTTTGGCAAAGGCTTTGGGGCCGGCTTGGGAAGCTGAGAGAGTACCGTACTTGCAAAATGAGAACTTGCATACTCCTGGAAGTACTTCAAATCAGCATCGGAGTTATCCTGACACGGGGCGAGCCAATGTTCAAGGATAGCCTTTGACAGTAGTTGCTGATGAATAGTTCGAAATGAGTTTGCCAGTTCATCAAGGTTGATACAGGTGAAAGTACGCAAAAATGCATGCTCTGGTGGGTTCTCAATTTTCAGGCGTATTGCATCCACGGCTGATTCGACACTGCCGCTCGCCTCTAACAACAAATAATTGGCGATTGACTGTAGCGATAGTTCGCAAGAAGCCCGATCACTGCGAGTTGGAATCGCAACAGCGTAGACTTCATCGAAAGGTCGCTGCGGCAATTCGTATCGAGCGGCAGTCCCCGGCGGTGGGCTTTCTCCGCAATTTCCAGTTTGCTGAGTATGGCTGAGCTCTGCGAGCAGCGAATACATATTGGCGGCGGCTAGTGAATCGGTACTTTCCATGTGGTAAGTACTTGCTAACACGCCATGGATCACTACCTCCTGCGAAAACTCTTGACAAATCGAGCGAACCGCCTGGGCGAGATCGATGACAGTACCACCCCCTGTGCCTCCGCACATCCCTGCGAGGAGAACCACGTGAATTGGGCGAGAGTTTTCTGCAAGACCTGGATCATTGGTTGCGAGCCATTGGAGTCGATTGTGCAGTGCAGAAAACACTTCTTCAGCGTGGTCGACAATCGCAATACGTCCAAGAGGTCGAAAACCACGTGTTTGCAGCGATCGGGGGATATTGTAAAGCCATCGGCGACTCACCCATTGCAACAAAGCTTGAGAGTCGTCCCGGTATTCGTTGGGACGTCGCAGAGGTATATGCAGTTTTTCCTCACTCGATAAGGGATTGCGAGTCTCCCCATCAGTGGGCGACTTTAAGGAATCTCTCTCTGTGTCGATTGCCAGCCATGCCATCCTCCCCATGGCTTCCTCGCAATTGGCACTTGCCTGATTGCGGGTTGTTCTGAGCATCTTAATGCCCATGCCTCCCACGCCAATGAATAGAGTCGGAATCGGTTGTGTTGCCGTCAAAGGGCCAAGCGCGGGGGTTTCAATCTCCTCGATCGTAGAATCAAAACGAGGGAATCGTCGCGGAGCAACTTTTGCCGGCTGACTATCAAGTGAGATTGTCGAGGTATCGACCAAACCATTGATTTCCGACAACACCTGAGTCGCAGCAGCGCATACAGGATCCTCCATTTGCTTGGTGTCGAGCATCGAGGCCGATTTTGTGTCGTCGCTGTCTAAATCATTGGGTGGTAGCTTCCCCTTCGTACTGCTAGTTGCATTAGCTTTTGAGGGGTTGGGCTGACCAGCCGTTCTCAGTGCATCAATAAACTCACGGCAATTAGAAAATCGATCTGTGGGTGTTTTGGCGAGCGCTCTTCCCACAATTCTCTGGTCTGCCTCACTGAGCTGGTTCAGATTGGGCTCCGAGAGTGTATGCTGTTTCGCCAATTGAGCAGGTGTTCGACCGGGAAAGGGGAGCGAACCGGTGAGCATTTGTTGGTAGACAATTGCCAGGCTGTATTGATCGCTAAATTTGGTGGGGTTGTTGTCGTAGATCTCAGGAGCGGAATAGAGAGGCGTCATTCCTCCCATCATGGAATTAAGCGTCTTCGAGGCCAACTCTTTCACCAGACCAAAGTCAGCCACCTTGATATGATCCCCTACCACCAGCAGGTTCTCTGGTTTGATATCCAGGTGCTGGAGGGAATGTTGCTCGACAAGGCAATCGAGCGCCTCGGCAGCGTCCCACATATAGGCGATCAACTGATCGCGTGGAATCCCAGAATGGCCATCGTTCAGGTAATTCTGAAAGCAGTCACTGAGGCTCATGTCAGCCAGCTCAGTGACGATCACTAGACGATTGTTGACGATCTCATAACGTTCTATCGAGAGCACGAATGGATGGCGAACACTCCGGATCCGTTCGAGCGACTTGAGCTCTCGTTCTGCCATGCCTTCGTCGCAGTGGCCAAAGACAATTTTGATTGCCTTCTCAACACCACCTGGAGCGGTAGCCTTCCACACCTCGCCATAGCCGCCTGCTCCGAGACGGTCTACAACGGTGTAGCCTACAGGAAGTTCAATACTGGTGGCAACGGAAGTGGACATAAACGAGCGGTCTGCCAGATGAGATGAACGCTATTCAAACTGAAACCGGAATGTCATTTTTACTTTGGAGTTCGATCGGCGAGGCCGAGTTGCTGACGATCAAATTCAAACCGATATCGTGGCTTGCCTGACAATCTTCTTGAGGAAGTCCAGCGGGAAGAATTACCTTGATATTCGCTTCTTCACAGATGGAAGTCACATTCTGGAGTTGATTCAGTTGTCGTGGATTTGCTGAAATTCCCCGCACTAATGAAGGTGCGAGCACTAGCAATTCAGGGGTGGCAACCTCCATATCGCCAATGCAGGCGGCTCCACCCGAAAAGTTGTCGAATGTCAATTCTGCTCCAAGCGATCTCAACTCTGCGCAAAGGGCTAATGTAGCTGGTGACTGAACGGCCCATTCCCAAGGAAGCACGATTCCAAGTGACCGATCAAGCGTCAAACGTTCAAATGCTTGATCGAGGGCGTCACACAGACGACTATCAAGACCCGAATGCAATTCCACTCGCATCAGAATCGAGTCCGTAGAAGATATCTCCTCAGCATGCTCTGCAGTCAGCTGCCAGGCAAGTTGTTGAACTCGAGAGGCAGTGGAACAGCAATCATGTGCGTCAGTAGATTGCAAGAGTGATGCAAGGGGTTCATCGACGGATACGAAAATACTTTCAGTTGAATCTGTCTCAGCATCAACAATGTTGGTTCGGCAGAGGGGAATGGCTTGCCATAGCAACGCTTCCTCTAAGTCGCGAGTTGCCCTGATCCCTTTCATCAATGCAAGCTGAGGCTCGTCTTTTCGTTTCGACGCCAGCGGCTGCGTTGCCATCCTCTCCATTTGCCCACTTTCTGCGCAGAGAAACGTTATGACCGTTTCTGCAACACTTACGCAGTCTCCATCCTCCAGAGGAGAATCGCTTATCGGCTGCCCATTGATCGAAGTCCCGTTGGTGCTATTTAAGTCACGGATCCGATAGCCATCCGCAGTTTTGGTTAATTCTGCGTGCTCGCGCGAGATGCTTTCCGATTTAATTTGCAGCTGTGCGGTTTCACCGCGCCCAATGATAAATGGGTATTCTTCGATAACAACCGTCCGCAGAGTGGGGCTGTTCACGGGGTAATACTCAATCCGAGGGCGAGTGTCGTTCTCTATGCGCAAAGTTAGTTCCACTGAATTTACACCTTAAATCAATTGAGATTAATCCGAGTTGTCCATTGGTGTGTAAGCCGAGCGGTCTCCTCAAGCGGCTTCCATGCAACGACCTCACCGACAAAAAGAGTTTGATTCATAAGAAGCCTAGCATATCGCCAGCCAAGAAATGGCGAACTTCCTCTCTGAGCAAGAGATTAAATGCTAAAGTTCCATTAAGCGTAATTCATGCCTGTCATGCCCTAGATCAAGCGAGGTTCTTGTGACTTCCAGTGCAACCCGATTTCCTGTTACGATTCTTTCGACTGATACAACTGCTCTGCGAGAAATCTCTTGGACCCTATCCTCGTTTGGCTACGAAGTCGTGGCATCCTCCGACTGGAGTGACCTGGCCGCATGGAGGAGGAACGCTACTGCATCCCTGCTGCTAATCGACGCTCGCGACGGAAAAGAATGTCGAGAAGTTCTGTGTTCGCCTCGCACAACCCATTTCATCTATCGGATCGCGTTTTACGGCACAGAGTCTTCGACCAATCCAGATCAATTGCTCGATTTGGGGGCAGACGATTTAGTCCGATTTCCTGTAAACATTGGCGAACTTCTATCTCGCCTGAAGAGTGGCGCTCGTCGACTGGAGTTCGAAGAGCGATTCAATCGGGCAAGTTCGCTGGACCCGCAAACCGGGATTGCCACCCGAAGTGGATTCGTTCGACAGCTTGAAAGACAATTGCGAACTAAGAATGACGCTCAAGATGGTGCCCTCGTCGTCATGGGGATCGATGCGCTCTCACGTCTCCATATGCAGAAGGGTTATTTCGCGGTAAGAGAAGCGACGACGATGTTGGCGCAGTGTCTGAATGAAAAGCTCTCTGACGAAGACCTGTGTGGGATCGTTCAAGAAGGAGAATTTGCTGTTCTGCTCCAAGGGTGTACTGTCAGCGAAGGCATCGAGCTAGCACAAGACATCTCCAAGCAAGTCAATCACAAGTATTCTGCATCACATGGAGAAAACTCCAGTCTCTCGATTTCCGGAGTTGTTCTCAATTGGCCTGCCGGTGACACCGCAGAAGATGCAGTAACCCGCGGTACAACCGCTTTGAGTCAGGTACGTGGGTACGGCGGAAATCTGATTCTCGACGCAAACGATGTGGAGCAAGAGTTTTCCACCTGGAAACAGAAGTTTCCCCCCTATCATGAAGTCTACGCTCAGCACGTAATGGAGGCTTTGCCGCTGGTACTGCCAAAGGATGGTCTAGGCTCGGGTGAGAATCAGAGTCTGGGAATCTACTCCTTCGCCTCAAACCAAACCTTGCCACCATGTGTCCCCGTCGTGGATGAGAAAGGACAACTGTTGGGCGCTTTGGAATCTGACTCGTTCCGCCAAAGTGGGAGTGACGTATTCCACACCATCGACGAGCATCTTGTGCCGGTGAGTGACACGGTGAAAGTAGACATGCGACTGGATGAAATCATCAGTTCGATGGCAATGGCCCAGAAAGACTATTTGGTCGTCGTCGAGAATGAGAAACCCGTCGGCTACATAACCTATGACAATCTAGCCGCCCTAACCGTCGATCCGATCGACGAACAATCTGGATTAGACCCAGCAGAGGCGGGATTGAATTCACTGGTGGTAGCGCTGAGTTAACGACTCCTTGTTAGCCGCGCCGCGTCCGGCGAGTCCTGCTCGCCAAAGCGAAGCGCGTACTTCAAGGCCATCTCACTTTGCACATGGGGAACCGTTCTCCTTCTCGATGTTCTCTACGAAAAGATAGGCTCACAAAGAACAGCGAAATCATAGCGACTGCCGAAGGCTCAGGAACTATTGATACGACAGTCTCCCCGGTGGTGATGTCTCCCCCATTTGGCGCACTGAAAGATGCAAATGGCGAGTTCGGGTCAGACGTGAAAAAACGAAACGCATCGTACTCGGTGCCGGCCTGCAGAACTGCGAGTGGATTGTTTGCATCGGGGCCAGCCTCAGATAGCCAGTAGAAGGCGACCGAGCTAGTGGCTCCCCATTGCCAGAGAACGTTGGTTGTGTCAATCGAAAATGACGAAGGAGGCGTCGCACCGATGGGACGAATCGAATCAAAATTGAATCCGTTGTCCCAATCACTCCTTGCGATAATGGCCGAGACCCAGTGGTCATTCGCTTCCAATCCGTCAATGCTTGAGATACCAGAGACCGAAGTATCTTCGATCGCGTCGTTGGCGACGCCAAATGCCCAAGTGGCCTGAGAGGGCGTGATGAAAAAAGTGCCGGTGTAGGAATTTCCAGGGGTGGAAGGTGGCACCAGTACTTCATCGATTGTTGTTGCAGTCGAGAAGTTCGGAGCCAAGCCCCAAGTAGTCAGAGTGCAGATCACTGCTTTGAGTAGAGTATTCATTGGCCACTAACTTTCGTGAAAGACCCAATCGTATGCGGGCATCGGGATTCCACATCGCTCTTGATCATTCGACTAGGGCATTCCCAATAGCCTCGAATAGACACTCTTTAGATGGTAAGGCTATCCCTCAATTCACGATAGTCTATCGTTTCTGAGAGAGATTGCAAATTATTTCTGCCACGATGCAGGGAGCTGACGCTCCCCACTCGCCTGTGAAGTGTCAATCCACTCACAGATGAAACGCAATGGCTGGCACCGTAAAAGAAGCGGCCTCGCCAACCATGTGCCAACCGAAAAACACGAGGCCAAGAAGCCAAGTTGACCAACACAACCAGGTTGTGCGCGAGCTTGCAAGAAATCTACCCTTCGCTATTCCTTACCACTCATGGCTGCGAAGTAGTTATTCACCGCGTGATCGAGAATGTCTGTCGTAGCCACCATTGGCAGTTCGTTGTATTCGCAGTAGTGTGCCACTTGATCCAAGAGATCACGGGCATGACAACGACGCAGGGGACGTTCACACGAATCATAGTGATGATTAATCAGGTACTCCAACAGGTCAAGCGAACAATCAATTTTCGACTTGTTGGCAAACACTTCAAACAGCTTCGTAAACTCCTCGCGAGACGGTGCACCGATCTCGATCTTAAACGGGATGCGTCGCAAGAAAGCGTCGTCGGCCAAGTCGCTCGGTTCCAGATTCGTGGAGAAGATAATGAGCTGTTCAAAGGGGACCTCGATTTTCTTGCCGTTGGCAAGGCTCAAGAAGTCGATGCGATTCTCTAGTGGCACAATCCAGCGATTGAGCAGCTCCGTAGGATTGACCTGCTGGCGGCCAAAGTCGTCGATCAACAGACTGCCACAATTGCTCTTAAGTTGCAAGGAAGCTCCGCTGACGTGACTCACCGGGTCGTGCTTCAACTCCAAGCTATCCATCGTGAGTTCACCACCAACCACTACCGTGGGTCGACGAATACGAATCCAGCGACGATCTTGATTCGAAGTATTGATCAACTTGCTTGCCAGCGAGTCTACTGGCACATGACACGAAGCATCAAAGAATTTGATGACCTGTCCATCTTCGATGATGGCATGGGGAACCAAGATATTTTGTCCAAAGCAGCGAGTGATCCGCTGGGCAATCGTGGTTTTTCCATTTCCGGGAGGTCCATAGATGAACATTCCTTTGCCCGCGCTGATTGCCGGGCCAAGTTTGGCTAGCATTTCCGGTTCGACATTGATGTCAGAAAACGCTTTGACGAGCCGATCTCGCTTCGGCTTTTCCGTGCGGATAGTCTGCGCTTGAACCGAGGCAGCATAGTCATCCAGAGGTACTGGCGCGGGCCCCGCATAAGCGCATTCCTGAGTCGCAATTCGAGCCCGCTCGCGTCCTTGGTCGGTTAGTTGATAGATATGATCTCCCAACATCGCAGAACCCGTGAGAGCCAGGTACTGCCGCTTGCGGAGGCTAGTGAAAATGTCCTCCAGAATGGCAACTCTCAGACAGATTCGATCGGAAACTTGCTTTCCAGTGAGCGATCCCGAGGTATGGATGATTTTGAGGATTAAGTCTTCGACAAAGGTAACGTTGAGGCCGCTCTCCTCAAGAGTGCTTGGTTCCTCTGGTAAAAAGCCTTCATCGAGACCCAATGCCGAGATCAACGCTTCAGTCGATTCTGGTTGCGAGGTATTCCAAGCCGCTTGCTTGAGGGTGGAGGGTTGGCTTGATTCTTGGGGTGGTGCTGGCGGCGATTCTACTTCGTTCGACACGTGCTGTTCCTCATCGTTTGGTCTAGTCGTCAACTTGCGGCTCAACTGCCAGCCAAAGTTGGTTAGCTCATATTGCTTCGGGCTATCCCCGGTGCGGAGAAGTTGCAACTCAATCAATTCAGAAATGGAGTCACAACATTTTTTTGCATACTCGGGATCTTGTGGATTGTAGAGCTTGTCCTTCCCTGCCCGGATAGCAGGCCCTCGAGTGTCCATGCGGTTTGCTAATTCGATCTTTCCTTCGTTCCGCGCAGCAACCCGGATCACATCCTGCTCTTCCGATTTTAACGATTCTGGGGTAGCAATCGTGTGCATGGCATATTTTCCCTACGGTTTTCAGGCTCTAGGGAAAGCGTAGCTTATTCCAGCTGTCGCTGTGCTGAGAGTTTCGGATGCAAGGCTGCCTTCTAAGGAGACTTCGCCTTCGCTCCGGAAGAATCTCTTAGAGATGAGATTGCCTGTGGAAGCTCAGGATCGACGAGTCCACGCTCGCCGCGTCCCTCTTGGTCGATTCTGCGATTCACGTCGCTTGTAATCGAAGGAACATCCGCTTGCCAATACTTCTCTTGCTCTTCTCGAGAAGGCGTCTCAAGTGGCCTAACGATGCGAAAACCAATATCGATCGCCTCATCGCTTGCAAACCACCAGGGGCTCTTGGGGGTATTGGGATCGTAGCTTCGTAGATCTTCATCATTGCTCGCCCTGCGACTTGCCGAGCGGCAATCAGCGGGGAGAACATACATCGAACCACCACGCAACACACGGGGATAGAGCTTCGATGGCCAGCAAAGTGTTTCCTCGGTTGTGCAAAGGCGCGTCGGTAGCGAAGCGTACCAGCCAGGACGATATTCATCGAGTACCCACTCTGCAGCGTTACCGTGCATGTCATACAAACCCCAAGCGTTAGGAAGCTTCTGCCCAACGGGGTGAGTTTCATACTCGGCGTTGTCATCCGTCCAAGCGTACTCGTCAATCAAATCAGGATCGTCGCCGAAGTAGTACGCCGTGGTCGTACCGGCACGACAGGCGTACTCCCACTCCGACTCTGTGGGAAGGCGATAGAAATCCCCTGTGAGCAAACTCAGCCATTTGGTGTACTGCTTTGCAGCAAACTGACTCATCGAGACTGCCGGTTGATCGGGTTCTTCACCGGCCTGAAAAGTGAAACTGGGATCATAAAGCTTGGATGGTGCGGAGATCGCGTCAATCTCATTCTCGTCCGTCACCTGGCGAATCTCACGATCATCAAACTTCTCGAAGATACTGCAAAGCTTCATGAACTGTTTGTACTCAGCCCAAGTGACTTCATGCTTGCCCATCCAGAATGCAGGAACTTCGACACGGACAACGGGTTGTTCGTCTGCATTGCCATCAGAATGAGAGCTACCCTGCTCGAATTGGCCACCCGGTATGGCAATCATTTCAAACGTAACTTCGGAGCCTGGAATCTGAGCCTGGTACGACTCCATGGGAGCGTTTGCGGCGTCAGGAGGCGTATGCTCTTGCTCACTCTTTGATTGAGTTGTGGGGGCTGACCACAAATAGCAAGAGGAACTCAGGAAACTTGCGGCAATAATAGTTAAACGCAGAGGACTCAGAGGCGTAGAGTTAAGCAAAGAATACAATGTCTTCATCCTCTGCGCCTCTGCGAACTCTGCGTTTCAAAATCTTATTTAACCGTTGAAAACTCAATTTCTAGTTGAACAGATCAAGCAATCGTCGTTTTCCCGGGAATGGCCACGGTTCCTTCGGAGACACTTCCCCATTCGTAGGTATTGGGGCCCAATCGCTCGGTGTTTGTGATCACGTCGTCCCACTTGAGATCTTGGCCCGTGTAGGTGCACATGCGGCCCATGATGGCTAGCAGAGTGCTGTTGGTCATGTATCCGCCGTTGTTGATCGGTGTATCGTCGCGAATGCTCTTGAACAGCTCCTCATGTTCCACGCGATACATGCTCGGCTTGGGCCCTCGGTACTTCCATTTTTTCTCGCCATCTATGCGGTTGGTGAGAATTCGGGCGGTACCCTTGGTCCCCATCACGATCTCATCCACAAAGGGCGTGCAATTATCTTGTTGCCGGGTAGTGAAAAAAACACGCACTCCACTTGGGTATTCATAGAACACCACATGATGGTCGAAGATGTTGCCGTATTTCTTATCCGTGCGCTGCTGACGTCCCCCGATACCCATGGCTTGGACCGGTTGGGTATCGCCCGTAAGCCAGGCGGTCTTGTCCAAACTATGAATCGCTTGTTCATTAATGTGGTCGCCCGAAAGCCAAGTGAAATAGAGCCAATTGCGAATTTGATACTCCATATCGCTCCATCCAGGCTCATGCCCTCGGTGCCAGAGCGTTCCGGTGTTGTATCGGGACTCGATGGAAACTATTTCGCCGATCGCACCATCTTGAATACGTTTCATGGTTTCTTTGACACCCAAGTCGTATCGCCAGCATAGACCTGATACCACCGCCAAATTTTTCTGACGCGCCTCTTCACACGTTTTTTGTACGCTCAGCACGCCGGGCACATCCACGGCGATCGGCTTCTCCACAAAACTATGCTTGCCCTGTTTGACGGCATAGGCCAGATGTTCCGGGCGAAAATGCGGAGGCGTCGCCAAGAGCACAACATCGATTCCCGAATCGATCACCTTCTTGAAGTTATCAAAACCCGAGAAGACAGTATCCTCGGTCACAGCAACACGGCTGGCTATCTCTGGGGTGTCACTGAGTGTTTGCAGACACGCTGCACTACGATCAGGAAAAGTATCGCCGATGGCTACGAGTGTGGTTTGAGGATCGGCACTTAGAGCATCAATGGCCGCGGCTGTTCCCCGGCCACCGCACCCCACTAAGCCGACTCGCAAAGTGTCCGACTCCGCAGCGTGAACGGCTTGGGGAAAACCGAGAGTGCTGATAGTCGCCGCAGTGACTGCAGTATTCTGCAAAAAAGTGCGACGAGAACTTGCTTGTGCGGGATTAAGTTCTGTCATCTGAGTACCTTTCACTCCTATTGTCATTTCAGTGATTCTGCTTTGCGACAGAACTATCCTATCTCAAGCACTTCAGTCATGCGTCGATGGATATCTTCTAATTCTTCTGCGCCGCCACCATTAACTTCTGCTGTACACCACCCAGAGAATCCAATCTCCTGTAGAGCTTCGCGAACTTGCGGCCAATCGACGTCGCCATCTCCAATCTTACAGAAGCCATCCTTCTCGCTCCAGTCTTTGACATCGAGCTTCACGATTCGCTGGCCAAGTACGCTGATCCACTTCTCACTGGGGCCAAACTTGCGCACGTTGCCGATGTCAAAATACGCTCCCACCCAAGGACTATTGATCTCATCGAGATAGTCGCGCATTTCTTCGGGAGTCTCGCAGAATCCGTTCCACACATTTTCGATCAGAACTCGGACACCAAGCCGGCTGGCTAAGGGAAGGACCTGACGAATCCCTTGAATGGATCGAGTCCACACATCCTCGTGCGTTTCCTCAGCTCCTGAAACCTTACCGGGCACAAGTAATACGGAGAACCCTCCCATCGCACGACAATCGACGAGGGCTTGCCTTAGATGTTCAACCCCTTGGGCCCGAACTTTCTCATCCGGGTCAGAAAGCCGAATGCTCCAATGCTTCATATCAACAACGCCATGAACCGGCAATGCCGTCGACTGCCGAGCAGCAGTAATCTCGGCGATTGAGATTCCGTCGAGGGGGCTTACCAGTTCCATGCCGGTGTAGCCCAAATCTTTGCACAGCTGAAATTTTTCCGCTACGCTGCCATCCGTCTCGATCATCCCCCATTTAACTGCCGTATAGAGTTTTCGAGGATGTGGCAGCAAGTCTGATTGGTCCGCAGCAGCACTTTGAGTCGCGATCGACGGCAGCAGAGAAGTTCCCACTACAGAAGCTGCAGAATATAAAAGAAACTGTCGTCGATCGGAAGCAAGAATGGCCAATTAACTCACCTTAAAAAAATGAGACCCAAGAAAAAGCTACCAACCAATATCAAACTCTCCGGCTCTGGTATGGCGTGAATGCCGGTTGGGACTACCGAACTTTTGCCATAATTAGCCTGCCAATCGGCTAGGTCACTAAACTGAAAGGGATTTCCGATTCCACGTTGCCACTGCAATAAATCACTTCCATCAACATCACCATCGGAATCGAAATCACCCTTTAAGAAAATGGTGCTGGAGTCCTCAATCTCCTCAAACTCTTCACCCACTTGATAGGTCGCCCCAGCGGCATTTTCAGAGATTAGCAAATCGGTTTTGAGTACATTGATACCTGTGACATCATCCCAAACACCTTCATTGGCAAAACGAATGGAGTAGCGGACATCATCTGAGATTGAAGCCTCATAGTCTGGCATCTTGATGCCAACAGTGTAGGTTCCTTCGGCCATATTCTCAGGAATGCTCATCACGGCTTCTACCTCGTTGCTGGTTCCACCAGACCAGAATCTCGGATCGATCTGAAGTGGTGCCGAAGTAATCTCGCCGGAAGTGTTATTCTCTAGGGTGATCTCCACATTGCGTGGATTAAACAATTCGCCGAATCCAATATTGTCGATGGTGAACTCCATGTTCAGCAGTCCGCTCGGTTTCACTTCGTCCGGCAGTTTCGCGTTCTGGAGTTCGTAGCGATATCCCAAGCGTGTACTGATTTCATCGAAATAGCCGTCATCTCGCCAGCTTTGAATCACGTCGGGGTGCCAGCCGATGTGTAGGTAATCGGTGTGTAATTGCTGCATTTCGCTAATCGCGTTGGGTCCGGCACAAAACACACTCAGCGAGCAAGTTTCGCCACCATGAGGTCCGTACAAGCTCTCGCCGCCGATATAGTCAATTTCTTCCTGCCGTGTCCAACCAGGAGTTACATAAGTTCCAGCGTCGGACGAGGAAGCCAAAAAACAGTCGTTCAAATGTCCGACTCGCGAGAGGTTTGAGCCATCGAACGCGTTCTCTGCAGAAATACTTAAAGTCGCGTCTGCGGGAGAGCCATTGAAGATCTCTCGCTTGAAATGAGGCGTGCGAATACCCACCATTCGATCAACAGGAAGCGAGTCAAGAAGCGCGTTGAGAATCTCCGTGCGATCGGCGTTGTTATCCAATCCGTTGGTGGAATGGTGCCATTCCCCCCACCAGCCGATAAAACCGGCATCCATAAGGTAGATGACGTCCTTATTGGCCTCCCATAACGGCTTAAGTTGCTGAATATGGTTTAGTATCACTGACTTGGGGGCGTCTGGACCGTTGCCGTCGTTGTAGGCTACCCGTGGTTTGACCTTAATTCCATTGGCCCGCGCCGCATCAAAACCTGCCTGGATTTGATTCAGAAATGACTGGCTGAGAGGGCCGTTGCGAAAATTACTAGCTAGGATACGGCCATAGATCAGCGAATGATCTTGGGATCGGACAGAGTTGTAGCCAGAGGTATTCGTCAGATCGCGGAAGTGGAAGAAGCCCCGTTCTGGATTGGCGAAGTCCTCGGTCGATGGTTGAAAGACGATGGTCTGTAAGGGGGGCTCATCGCCAATTCCATGCGATGAAAACCACGGAGCCAGCAAGATACCGAGGACTAGGAGCGACTGCCCGAAAGCGCTGAAAAAGATTTCGTAATTCGTTAGTTTGCACTTCATGAGGAATTTCGTTCTTCGAAGAACTGAGCATTAAACTTACGATCTAGTAATTATTAACCATTGCCTTATCTGGTCATCGGAAATCGCGCAAAGATCTGCGGAGCATGTTGCCCCCATGCACTGGCAATCACTCATCAGCGACCTATGGAAAATCGTATAGGGCACGCACCCAGGAGTAATCCTAAGAGAATTAGAGTACTAGGCTCCGGAACCGCAAAGGCTGCTAGCAAAGGTCCAGTGCCGTAGTTATTCTGCCAATCGACCAAATCCCCTGCATCTAAAGGACCCGTGGTCGAGTTGCCACGCTGCCAGATCAGGAAATCGTTGCCATCGATGTCACCGTCGTTGTCAAAATCACCAGGGTCGTTGGGATTCGGATTCGTGGCAAACGTGTAGGTAATCTGTTCGAAAGTCCCGCCATCGTTCGGCAGGTCACCCGCCCCGAGATCAGTATACGCAATAAACCTAAAAGTATCTCCGGTGAAGACGGGAGTCCCAGGAGCCGTGGGGCCAATCGCCAGATTTCGTGGTATGGTCCACTCCATGCCATTGCCTGTCGGAGGTCCGTTATCATCAAAGAACGGGTAGGTAAATCCCAGTCCAATAAAATCTCCACCGAAATCGACAACTCCAGCCACACCCGTGTTAAAGTTAGCAGCGTCTTGCACGAAAGGGAAGTCAGTTTGGTAACCGAGTTCCGATCCGATTGCACCTAGCGTAAAAAGGTCATGCCCGGTGAGTAGGTCATTGTCTAAATCGAACGCCAAATACATCGTTGCCATCGCAACGATATCTGAGGTCACGAGATCGACGTAGATATATAAATTGTCGTCGTCGTTGGCGATTTGGATGGTGTTGATGTCAATGAAACCACCTGGATTGTCTGCCAAACCTCCATTGTCCGTAAAAGCAATTGGAATTCCTGCCCAGTCGTCGAATTCTGTCCCAGCCGCTTCGCCTTGAACTTGTATAGCGGTACTAAAGGTGCTTGGAGCAACAACGCCGTACGCGTCACTTATGTCGATACCGCTCCAGGTCAGCATCAACGCCAACATTGATAGTGGAACTACAATTCGATGTGAGAGCATTACTAGTTTCCTGTATATGTATGCCATCACGCACATTGCGAGATAACAGATTAGTTTCTGGAAGTTGAGCAGTATTATTTAATAAGGGCAGGCGCGGCAGTCCCTGCGCCTGCCCTGTTCGTTCACTGAGTTTTAGCGTCGTCTCTTGATTGTCAAACAACCAACCAAAGCAGTAAGCAAGGCTACTGTGGCAGGCTCTGGTACCGCTAGGGTGTAGTTAATGACACCGCTAACATCACCGTTGGGGCCTTGGTCCGTCCAGAACAAAAGACGGACAGTACTATCTGGAAATACGTCAACTAGGGCTGTAGGAGGATTGCGTACGATGTCTAGCGAAATGGCCAGTTCGCGTTCGTTAGAGTCAGCGAATGCGTCAAGCAACGCAGCCCCGCTGCCGAAGAAATCACCAGTCATTCCTTGGCCGTCATTAAATACACCGCCTCCCAATCCGTTAGAGGAGGTAAACGGAAAATCATTTTGCCAACCGGAATCCTGGCCGATGAGACCCAACCCAAAAATGTCAAAACCTGTGGCGATGTTCTCATCGACATCGATCCCAGTAAACAAACCAAGCGACAGGCTGCTGTGAAAAGTGTTGCGAATGTAGAGAAAATTATTGTCGTTCGCAATTTGCGTCTCTGCGATATCAACAAAGCCTGGATTGTCAGCAGCATCAGAATCAACCACCGGAACACCTATCCAATCCGAGTGGTCGTCGTCTATGGTAATGGTCTTGAAGGTCCCTGCATGAGCAATGGGACACAAGGTTGCCAGACTCAAATAAGCCAGCAATGTAAATGTCTTGTTCATTAGTACTTACTCCTGGTTGTCATTGGGTTACAAAATGCCAGTGCACGATTGCCTCTATTGTCCCTTGATTTCTTTCAAATGCAAACTTGTATTGTCGAACGGTTTCTCCTACTGACTATCCGCTACTAATCCGTCCGAACGGTTGCCACGTAGCCGATGGATATCTGAATCAACATCAAAAGCTACAAACCTGACCGAAGCGTCGCAAAAAGCCATATTCAAGCCGGATGAGTGCGCAGATCCGAATTTCAGTTCGTCACCGGTATTTTGACCTGGTTGATCGGAGGACAACTCAATCCTGCGATTAAATGATATCAGACTTGCCGTTACCCGAAGTGTATCGGCATTCGCTCCACTGAATCCTGGTTCGTTGTCACCCTTGTCCAGCCCATCTAGGTAGTGATCGGTTGACATGTACTTTTCACCCACCATATAGACGTTTGAAGTTCCATCTTCCACATTGCGAAATGCAACTTCCGATCTCGTGTACACGACTCCCGTGGCATCACTGATGATGATGACTTGATTCGGATTGTTTGGTTCCCGCGAAGTCCATTGAGGTTTCCAGGTATAATTCTTCCCTGTGAGGTAGTCAGTTTCTCCGTAGGGAATGGCTGAACCACCAGCTGCGGGCTCAGCTACGAACATGTCCCCCGCGTTAGCAGCATAGTCCGACTTGCTGCAGACCTCGATGGGTGTTTCGCAATAGGCATAGGGTAGTGATGTGCTTGTCAAAGGAAACACATTAGTGCTTCGACGGCTGGGACAAGTCATTCCCTCAAATGGCGATTGCACGCGCTGCAACGTAGCAGCCGCACGGCTGGCGCCTGTTAGGCCGTCGCCCAAATTGTGAAGGTTCTGCTGTTCGATGTACGGCAATATATTGTAAAGCCATCCGCCAGGCTGATCTTTGCCAAATCCATACTCCGGGTAACCGAGCCAATTGAACACCCAACCACCCGTTGGCAAATGCTTATGAACATCGTGATGGTTTTGAAACGCGATTGCGAGCTGGCGCAGTTGATTAGAGCATTGGGTTCGACGGGCCGCTTCACGAGCAGCCTGGATGGCGGGTAGGAGGAGCGCGACCAAGACTCCGATAATGGCTATTACCACCAATAGCTCAACTAAAGTAAATCCTGAAGTATTTCTGCGATCAGGACGCTCGTTCGCCGGAACTATTCTTGAAGACAGCATGCCTTTGATTCTCCAGAAAAGTGGTAGGGAGCTTATTAGGGAAAGGAAATAAACCTGTTCTCAATAGAGCCACTTTGTTCTGCCTACACCCTCAATAATCGTCGAAAGCAGGGGAAAGCGGAATAGCCTGGACAAACAATGACATACCATTTCTTGTCATTATTATTATATGAGGAAGCCTTCCTTCTGGGCCATGTTTGGTCGAATAAATCGCTAATTTACGTGTTTCATGCGAAAGTACCGACTGTTTCTAACATAGCTAAATTCTCAAATACACATACCCACAACCTCTTTGAGGCAGTTCCAACACTATAGAAGTCCATGAAAGCTGACAAGGTATCCCCCGGCCCAAGCGGACTTTGAGCTCATGACTCTTGATCTTCTTAATAGAAAAGCCGGATTCAATTCAGGTGTCATTGGGAGTGCTTAGAGTTTCTTATCAAGAGAACTTGGCTTTGCCGACCGGGACGCTAAGCCTACGGTTTCATTGCTTTCTGTGTCAAATCTTCGACTGACGACTTGCAAAGCGTCGTTGGTAAGACTAATTATTCTATCCATTGCCATGCTAGTTTGCTCCAGGATCCCTTCCTTGTAGGGCAGTACTTCGGCTACGAGAGTACTGTCGTAGCCTATCTTCTTTAGCGCCTCCATCGTGGCTTGCCATGGGACATCGCCACAGCCCAGATCACAAAACGCATAATCGCCGTTCCAGTCGAATCTTTCAACGAAATCCTTGACATGAACTCGCTTAATCCGATGCGAGAGAAGTTCGATCCAATGTGGCGGGTGTTGGTGATACCTCAATACGTTCCCTACGTCGAAATAGACCCCCAAGCGTTCGGTGGCAAAAGAATCGACAAAAGTCGCCATTTCCAATGGCGAAGTGAACATTCCATTCCAGACATTTTCCAAACACAAATCAATTTCAGACGCTTCAGCAGCTTCAAGCAATCGAGATACGGCAACGTTTGCTCGCTGGATCGCGATATCGTTCCGGATGTTCTCGTGAGGTGCGATGGGGCTATTTACAACACCCGGGACAAACAGCACAGCTTCACAGCCCAGCCAAGCAGCACGCTCTATTGCACCGAGATGGAGTTCAATGGATCGATCTCTCACTTGACTGTCATCACTCGTCGGACTAAGTGCCCAACTCATACCACTGGCCAATGTTTCAACCACCAGTCCTGAACTCTCAATTCTTCGACGGATAGCTTCGCAATCAGACTGCGAAGTAGCAGGAGTCAAGACACCCTCGGTGCCAATGCAGAGTTCCAACCCTTCGAATCCTGCCGATTGTGCAAGTCCCAAGGCATCTGAAAGGGGATGAGTACCCGAAAGCCCCTCTCTCATTGACCAATAACTGATGGATTTAATCATTAGTATAAAAAACTGGTGCGAAAATGGCAGTCTTGCAGTTCAAGAGTTCTTCTCTTCATTAGGCTTTCTGGCAAGTGCCTGCACAATGGCTAGAACGTACGCCGCCATACCCAATTGAGTCACGCAGCGATGAAAACTATGCTTGTTGGTCAGTCCTTTAGCATCGCTTTTCTGAAATCATTTGGACTCTTGCCAGCATGGCGCTTGAATGCACGTGAGAATGAGAATGCCGTTTCATAGCCAACGCTAGCCGCTATTGCTTCCAGGGTATGGTCTGTATAGGAGAGCATTTCACGCGCACGCTGCATTCGATAGTTCGTAACAACCGCCATGGGAGTTGATTTCTGAAATCGTTTTACAACGCGATTGAATTGAGCTGGTGAGATACCAGCCTGTCGGGCCAAGTTGTCTGTCGTCCAAGGAAAGTTAAGATTGCCGTGAACCGTCTGCCATAACTGATTGATGCGCTTGCGAATGTCAACGTCTTTTCGGCTTTGAGGAAGTTGCCGCAGTTCACGGTCAAGTAGCAATACAATCAAGTCGGCGAGCGACTGTAGGGCGGACTGAGAATCAGGCAACCGGCTCTGTCTCTCTGCAAGATACTGATTTGCGATCACCGAGAGAAAGTCGGTCGAGCGAGATTCGAGGAGCACTACTTTGCGTGGTAGAAAATGCGACCATTCTGTCTCGTCGGCCAAGTGAAACCAAACACACGACCAATCACTTTTCGCTTTGTAAGTATATTCACAATGAGAAGGAGCAATCAGCAAGTCACCTCGCTTGAGTTCTTTTTTCTGTCCGTCGGTCAACAGCTCTCCCGAGCCAGCGGTTGAGAGAAGCACGACGTGGTAACCAGGATTTCTTCTCTGAACGACATAAGGTGTGACAAATCGACTGATGCCACTCAGAAAGATACCTCGTTCATCTAATGATGATTTGGCGTGTCCAGGGTGAGCCAAATACTGTTCTTGACAGCCACGGGGGAAACAGACGGCATCCTCAAAGTGATCACTTTTTCGATAGGAAGTCCATTTAGGTTGCATGTCACAGTTTTCGAAAAGGTACTCGGAGTGCCCCTACAGAGCGAAAACTGAGTGGAGCGAAAGGGAGTCGAACCCTCGACCTCTGCATTGCGAACGCCATGCAACCCTCTCAGCAAACGCGGAAACGCCAGCTATTATTGGGAAAAATTCATTCTAGTTACTGCCTAGTATGCCTTCAACTGCCCGGTTTGACATCTTACTGTGTAGTCAACCGTGTAGTAACAGCTTACCAAAAACGGTTCTGCCGACTTTGTAGTTTTTTCATAGTCCTTGCTGTGCCTACGATATCTCGCAAGCAAGGCGAAGATTCGATCGACGATCCATCGTTTGGGTAGCGCAACGAATCCTTTAGTGTGAACGGGTCGCAGCACGGTTTGTAGGACCCAGCCAAAAGTTTCATGCACTCAATCGGGAAGCCTCGACCTTCCGTAAGCCGACTCGCCAAACACAACTCTCAGCCGACGGAATTGTTCCTCAAGTTTGTTCATCACCCACTGCGCTCCACATTGATGTAGGCAACTCACGCTATGGACGACCACCGTCAGCCCATTCCCAACGTATCCACAGCCAAGTGTCGTTTGCGGCCAGTGATTTTTTTGCCTGCAGCATAGCTCCGTTCTTCTCCTCCCTCGGCAGAGCGAATCGACTGGCTATTGATGATAGCTGCTGTGGGAGCTGGTTTCTTGCCTTCCGACTTCCGCACCTTTTCGCGAAGTGTGTTGTGAATCCGCTGCCTAGTTCCAACGTTCCGCCATGTCCAAAAATTGTTGTACACCGTTTTCCAATTCGGAAAGTCATGCGGTAATTGTCGCCACTGGCAGCCGGTGCGTGACACGTACAGGATGGCGTCAATCACCTATCGACGGCAGATCGGTTCTCGGCCAAATCCACTCCATCGTGGTAGCAGGAGTCGGATAACTTGCCATTGCCTGTCCGTCAAATCACTGGGATACGATCTCTCAGTCTTCATGCTGTGGATTCTCCATCCTTGGATCGCAAAAACCAAAGAAGAAGCCGGAGCAATTTTATCTTTTCACGCTATGGGGACATGTTCTCAGGATACGTTTAGCCGTAGAATCAGTTGGGGGCACACTGGCAACAAGGAACAAGTGGCATGCTTTTCTTTCTCTGTGGACGATGGCAGTTTGTGGTTGCTTGGGGCTTGCTTGGGCTTTGCTTGCAATCGGCTTTAGTCGCTCAGCAGTCGACTAACTCTATTGGATCGGCGAGTAATAGTGGTGCAGCGGGGGGTGCTGCCCAAGCAGATTTTGATTCTCTGATCGATTTGATCCAGTCTACGGTGGCCTATGATTCCTGGATGGAAAATGGAACTGGCGAAGGAGAGATCTCGCCGTTTTCAATCAATGGAGTTTACGCAGACGCTCAAGGGACATTGCGGTTTGCAAACTCACTTACCTCTTCGGAGAAGCTGCGACGAACACCTAGCTCCCCCTCGATTGGTGCAGCAACTGACGTACGAAGCCCTTCCCCCTTGCGTTTCGTTTCTTTGCCTCGGTTGGAGCAAGCCATCGGCGAGCACCAGCGAATGGGCAAGCCGCTTCCTGCCGAAATGCTCACCTTGGCGGGTTTGCAGCGTGTCGAGTATGTGGTCATCAATCCAAAAACTAAGGATCTAATCCTTGCAGGTCCTGCTGGTGATTGGCATGTTGGCCAGGATGGAGTTCTAGTTGGCGTAAAGACCGGCATCGCTGTATTGCGGTTAGACGACTTGCTAACCCTCTGGCGGCGCCCTGATGTGTTGTCACCGTTCGGTTGCTCGATTGTGCCGCGCCAAGCGGCCCTAGCAGCGACTCAAGAGTATCTCCAAGTAACCGGCGGTAAACCGCTCGAACCCGGTGGTAGAAAGAATTGGCTTGCGGGACTTCGCGATACACTCGGCAGTCAAGATGTCGAATTCTTTGGGCTCACGCCCAATAGCCATGCGGCTCTCGTCTTGCTTGTGGCCGACTACCACATGAAGTTGATCGGCATGGGACTCGCGGACAGTGTCGCTGGGGTGTCCAGCTACCTTGACACAGTGGAATTGGATGCTGACGGATCTGCTCCGCCGATGAGCGTGTTGCGTTGGTGGTTTGCATTGAATCACAGTCCGGTTGTCACCGATGACGATCGCGAGATTTTTCGGCTTCCAGGCAGTGGAGTGAAAGTGTTGAGCGAGAATGAGCTCTTGGCTGCCCGTGGGAAGCGTGTCCATACGCATCAATCTGAGGAGCTCAATGAACGTTTTGCCAAGTCTTTCACTGCTGAATTCGACCAAGTTAGCATGAGATATCCGCTTTACGGTGAATTGGAGTATCTTTTTGACTTGGCGCTTCTATTGGCGATCATCGACAGAGAGCATCTGCTCGAACGGTCCGGTTGGCACCCCACTTTGCTAGGAGATTCGGAGAGGCTACCGTTGCCGACAATGCGAATTCCAGGTGAAGTACAAACGGTAGTCAATCATCGGCTGATCAATCGACGACAGATCATTGCGGGGATTAGCGGAGGTGTTTGGGTCGACAGTCGCCGAGCACTTGAGGTGGAGTCTGCCAATACAAAGCAGCTAACGAACGTTGCCCAAGTGAAGAAGACTGCGTCGACGGAAAGCTGGTGGTGGGATTAGTCGAGACTCTGCTCTTTCGATACTTCATCAACTCTATCGTTCTTGCTTGTATGACGAACGAGGACTTCATCGAGGACCTGTTGCCTCTGACGGCGTAGCCACCATAAGAAACCAATCAAGAGCACGAGGATCACGCACAGAGTGAAACCCACCTCCGCTTCACGGATTGTTTCTACGATGCTGTCGCCAAAAAAATAGGCCACGGTGAAAAACGTTCCGACGACTAATGTCGCGCAAAACAAGTCGTAAAGAATGAACTTGCGGTATGATACGCGAGCAACTCCTGCGGAGAGATACACTGGTGCTCGCACTCCGACCATAAAGCGAGCCAGTAGCATGACCTTGAACATATGCCGCTGGATGGACTGCTCGAAGTATTCTTCGCGCTGCGCGCCTACGAGCTTGCTAAGCTTGGGATGGCGCATGACCAAGCCATGACCGAAGTGGTAACCGATGGCGTACATTGCTGTGTCGCCAAGCAAGGCACCTACGACGCAGGCTAAGAAAGCGAAGCCGGGATTCAGATTCCCTTGAGAACTCACTATCCCTGCCAATACGATCGGTACTTCTTCGGGGATGGGAAGCCCACAACCCGTCAACAGCAGGAAGAAGACTATTCCCAGATACCCGCCACTTTCGATCAAAACATCCACGTCCGTCGTTCTCGGTTTTGAAGGTTAAAGTGGGTGAGATAAAAACTGTGGTTCCCCATAGTAGGTGCGATTCGACGCTGTCTATATCGACACTTGCCAATCCTGCGATGGAGTCCAATCTTCGGAGTGCATGTTATAGGCGTGAATTCTAATCTTGGCATCATTTTCAGTAGGGCATACCAAGACGGCACCAACATCTGGGCGATTCGAGCAGATATCGGCTGCTCCTTCAACACCGCTCACATAGAAAGCAGTTGCCAGGGCGTCTGCCTCTGCTGCCGTGGGGGCTAGTACCGTGGATGTATAAGTGCCAGTGGCGGGCCAACCTGTGCGGGGATCAAGTATGTGGCCATATTTTTTACCATCGATTTCAAGAAACTGGGTCGCTCCACCCGCAGTACCGAGTGATCGATTTCGCAGATGAAATTCGGCAATTCGGCATTCCGGCTGCAGCGGATGCCGCAAACCGATGCTCCAGCACTCATCGAGGCTGGCTCGATTGCGACCCCGTGCCAAGATACTGCTACTGCCGCCGTGCCAGAGATAGTCACCGATTCCTTTTTCATCCAGCTGCTCAGCAACCCGATCCAGTGCATGACCTTTGCCGATGGAATTGAAATTGATCTCGATCCCAGGCTGAAGGAATCGAATCGTCTGGTCTTGGCTACTAAGTTCCAATTGATCGCTACCCATGCATGAAAGGGCCTCGGTGATTTCCAGCTCGTCGGGAAGCCGCCCCGCGCGTTTCAAAAATCCCCAAACCCGGGAAAGAGGAGTGCTCGTGATATCGAAGGCTCCCTTGGTTGCCTGAAAGAGGTTGAGGCTAAGCTCCAGTAAGCCGAATAACTCACCGTTCACCTCCACCGGACTTTCGGCGGCGTGCCGGTTAATTTCGACGACAGAACTTACATCGCGATAAATGGTAAGTTCGTCTTCAACCGCTTCAATCATATCGAACGCATCGAGAAAGTCTCCGGCGGCTTGGCGATCGGCCCGATGATACTGCACAGCGAATTCACAAGCCATTGCCCGGCGACTCGCTCGGACGTGGAGGGCAGGATCGGAGGGTAAGCGGTCAATTAGCGCAGTTTTAGATTCCAGCCACTCCAGGGCTTGCTTGGCAAGCGTCTCCGCCGCTGCCTTCCCTTGTAAAAAAGATCGCCGGGAGTGGTGGTGATGTTCTTCCATGCAACAATTATAGCCCTTTAAGCAGTCAGCGGGGCAGGGCGATGGTTTTGCTTTAACGAGAATATTGTTAGTATTTTTCTGAATGAACTAAATCGAGCGGCAAATATCCAGGAATCTCATGAGTCATCTAGTTATCAGCGTCTCGGGCCTCCGCGGAATCGTGGGTGAGTCTCTTACTGCCGATGTAGCGATGTGTTACATATCTGCCTTTGCACATGAGCTGCCATCGGGGCCGATTGTGGTAACACGAGATGGCCGCGAATCGGGGCCGATGCTGGCTACAGCGATTTCTTCGGCGCTGAAATCGATAGGGCGTGAATGTCTCGACGCTGGGGTTGCTGCAACCCCTACTACCGGCGTCCTAGTAAGACAGTTGAAGGCGGCCGGGGGGATTCAGATCTCCGCGAGTCACAATCCTCGTGAGTACAATGGGCTGAAACTGTTTGATACCACAGGACGAGTAATTCCCGCCGCCGCGGGTCAGCGAGTGCTGGACCGTTATCAATCGCAACAGCCGTGTAGTATCTCTCTCGACCAATCAGGCGAGGCTCGAGTCATTGAGGATACGACTTCGGCTCACAAGGAATTGGTGCTCGCGAACTGCGACGTCGAGCGGATCCGAGCTTGCAAATTTCGAGTATTGGTTGACGCCAATCACGGCTCAGGGAGTGTGCTGGCGGTGCCGATGTTGGAATCGCTGGGTTGCAAAGTGACGGTACTGGGCGGTACGCCCGACGGTCAGTTTGCTCATCTGCCTGAACCAACGAGCGAGAATCTTGTGTCGGTTCTAGAAGAGGTGCGTACACAGGGTGCTGCCGTCGGCTTTTGCCAAGACCCTGATGCGGATCGGCTGGCGGTGATCGACGAACGAGGACGCTATGTGGGCGAAGAATTCACTCTCGCCATGGTGGTTGATCATGTACTGCGGCACAAACCTGGACCTGTGGTAACGAACTGTTCAACCAGCCGAATGACACAAGACTTGGCAGAGAAATATCGTGTGCCCTTCTTTCGTTCACAAGTGGGGGAGGCCAACGTCGTTGACAAAATGCTGGAAGTGAACGCTGTGTTGGGCGGGGAAGGGAACGGTGGCGTGATCGATCCACGCGTCGGCCTGGTCCGTGACAGCTTTGTGGGCATGGCGCTGCTTTTAGACGCGATGGCGGCGAGAGAAATGCCAGTCAGCGCGCTTGCTGACGAGCTGCCTCAATACGCGATCCATAAATCGAAAGTAACGCTCTCGGCGGAGAAGGTCGCGGAATCTTTCAACCTCTTGGAGAAGCACTTTGCCGATGCCACGGCGGACCGCCTGGATGGTCTACGGCTTGATTGGCCTGGAAAATGGCTACTCATTCGTGCGAGTAACACAGAGCCAATTGTGCGAATCTTTGCCGAGGCACCTACGCCCACGGAAGCAAAACGCTTATGTGACGAAACGGCAGAATTGCTGGGCTAACGGGTTAGGCTGATTCGATGCGGCCATCGATATGAGTCCCAGCATTGACATCCGCAAATTCACCACAGCTTGCCAAGTCATTGGAGACCACCACCGGCGCGTAGCGGCAGGAGGTTCCCACTGAAAAACCAAGGCGATCATCCAGAGGCGATTCTACCAAAACGCGGAGTTGCTTGCCTTGCAGCATGGAATAATAGCGGTCGCGCAATTCGTCCTCGACGCGAGCCAATTCCTGCAGACGTTCTTGCTTAGTGGACTTGGGAAGTTGCTCAGGCATATCAGCGGCGGGAGTCCCCCGGCGGGCGCTGAAGGGAAAGATATGGATCTTCGAGAAACCAACTTGCCGAGCCGTCTCGCAGGTTTCCGCAAATTCCTGATCCGTCTCTCCCGGAAATCCCACGATAATATCGGTAGTTATTGCCGGCTGGTCCAACCGTTCTTTGAGCAATTGGCAGCGATCGATGAATCGGCGGCTCCCCCAGCGGCGGCGCATGCGGCGAAGCACACTGTCGCTGCCGCTCTGCATGGAAATGTGCAAATGGGGGCAAATCTTGTCTGGATTCTCGGCCATCACCTCGATTAGTTCCCGAGTTACCTCGGTAGCCTCAATGCTAGAAAGTCGAACGCGAAAATCCCCGGGCAACTCTGCAATGGCACGGACCAAGTGTGAAAGTCTAGTCCATTTCTCTTTCGGCTGGTAGCGATTCCAATCGACGCCATAGTGGCCCAGATGGATGCCGGTGAGTACGACTTCACGATATCCGTTGTCGACAAGCCGCCTCACCTCATCAAGAATATGCAGCGTAGGGCGACTGGCTAGTTCGGGACGAACCATGGGGATAATGCAAAAACTGCATCGCAGCAGGCAGCCATCTTGAACCTTCACATACGCTCGATGGCGTCGTCCGAAGCCAGAGATGCCCGTCGGCACGTCGGTCACGCCAAACCGACCCAGCAGGTCGCCAAGCTCTCGTTTGTCGGTAAGGACTTCGGTCACATTGGGAAGCTTTGCGACTTCTTCTGGAGCACGTGTCGCATAGCAACCCATGACAACAATCTTGCTCGCAGGATTCTCCCTCGCCAAACGACGGATAATCTGCCGACTCTTGGAATCTCCCTCTGAGGTGACCGTGCAAGTATTAACGACGCAAAGGTCGGCAGGGTCCTCAAGGGTGGCATCCTGGTATCCAATCCCTAGAAGTCCCTCGCGCAGGAATTCTGTTTCGTATTGATTGACTTTGCAGCCTAGGGTAACAGTTTTCAGTTTCATCGAATACCTAAGCCTTCTACTCTACCGCCTCGATTGTGCTCCACATGGAGCCCTTGCTCCCCTCAAGATTATCTTTGCCATAGGCATGGATCTGGTCGCGTTTGAGCTCAGCATGTTCGAGGGTGGTGGTCAGCACCACGGCCTTGCCATCTTTGTCAACGCCTTTTGCAATTTCCTTGCACTGCTCTTTTTCATGACCAAACAATTCTCGCAGCATCTTCTCGACATATTCAAAGGTGTGGTCGTCGCTGTCCCACAAGAGAACGTTATAGCGAGGTTGCCGTTCGTGGACTCGCTCGGGAGCTTCCTGTTTGGCTGGGGCGACTGTCACTGCCCCACCTGGATCATCATCTTGCCAATTCATCGCTTTTCTTCCAATCGAAGTGAGGACGTAGCATAATTGCGGCAACTAGTTCGCATCCAGTTGGCCGCTAACCTACCACCGACGGTCGAGCTGGACATGTATAACCAAGTCTCCTCCTGCAGACTGTCCAGATCAGGTGGCGGGATTAAGGAACAGACATTATATTGGATGCCCCTAGGATGAGGAAACACCTTGGCACCATTACCCTCAAAAACTGCTTTCTGCCGTGACAAAATCTACTGTAAATCGAGTCCTCGATCTCGTTGAAAAGCAACAGGAACAATATGTCGTCGATCTCTCGGAGTTATTGAGAATACCGAGCATCAGCGCCGATTCGAAGTACGCGCCCGATGTGAAGCGGGCTGCGGGATGGCTGGTCGAGCATCTCGGTGGAATGGGGCTTAGTCCAGAGTTAATCGAGACTGCGGGACATCCCCTGGTCTACGCCGAAACAGCACCCGTACCGGGCGCACCCGTGGCGCTCGTTTATGGGCACTACGATGTCCAGCCCCCTGATCCGCTTGACAAGTGGACGAACCCACCGTTTGAGCCGACGATCCGCGATGGACGAATCTATGCCCGAGGTGCGACCGACGACAAAGGTCAGATGCTCACCCACGTGAAGAGTGTAGAGGCCTGGATGAAGTCAAATGGTTCTCTGCCATTGCAAGTAAAATTCCTGATCGAAGGGGAAGAAGAGGTTGGCAGCGAACATCTGGAAAGCTATCTCAGGGAACACGCCGAAAAGCTTGCTTGTGATTGTGTGGTGATCAGCGATACGAGTCAGTTTGCTCCCGGGGTGCCTGCAATTACTTATGGCTTGCGAGGCATTGCCTACTACGAAGTCCATCTAACAGGTCCAAACCGCGACCTCCATTCGGGTGTCTTCGGTGGAGGCGTGACAAACCCAGCGATTGCCCTGAGTAAGATGCTTGCTGCAATCATTGATGACGAGGGTCGGATTCAACTTCCAGGGTTCTATGATGATGTTGTTCCACTGACCGAGCGAGAACGTGAAGAGTTTCAAGGTTTGCCTTTTGATCAGAATGCGTTCGAGCAGGAACTCGGTATCAACGGAGTAACCGGCGAGGCGGGCTTCAGCACACTGGAACGTCGCTGGGCACGTCCAACCTTCGACGTGTGTGGATTGACCTCAGGTTATCAAGGAGAAGGGGCCAAAACAGTGCTCCCTTCGCAAGCGTCGGCAAAATTCAGTTTCCGCCTTGTGCCGCAGCAAGACCCCAAGAAAGTAACGGCAGGGCTCAAGAAATTGCTCGAACCTCTGGTTCCCGCCGGGATTACCATGGAATTGGTCGACTATCATGGTGCCCCGGGTATAGTCATTCCGCTGGAGAGTCCCTATCTCTCTGCGGCAGCGGACGCGATTGAGGTCGGGTTTGGCAAACGCCCAGTTTTCATGCGAGAAGGGGGTTCAATTCCCATTGTCAACAAATTTGCTGAAATACTCGATGCTGATGTGCTCCTGTTGGGCTGGGGACAGAATGATGACAATCTTCATTCTCCCAACGAAAAATTCACTTTAGCAGATTTTCAGCGTGGCATTCGCACCAGTGCTGCATTGTGGGACAAACTGGCCAAGATTAATCAGGATACTTAGACAAATATGCTCGACAAGAAATATATTCTCGAAAACCCCGACGTTGTTCAAAAGAACTGCGTTAATCGTGGCGTGAAAGCTGATGTGCATCGCTTTGTAGAATTGGAAAGCAAATGTCGTCAGATGCAGCAGGAAATCGAGGAGCTTTCCCGCCAGGCGAATGTTGTCAGCAAATCCATCGGTAAGGCCAAAGACGATGCTGAACGTGAGCAGCGAAAAGAAGAAGGCCGCACACTACGAGAACAGAAGGACGTCAAGCAGGAGCAAGTTGATCGGCTTGCGGCTGAGGCAGGGGCCATCTACCGCAGCATGCCAAACCTCACACATCCCGATGCCCCTGTGGGTGAGGAACATCACGCTCGCGAATTCCGCCGTGGAAAAACCGAGGTTCGCAAGTTCAGCTTCCCTGTCCTTGATCATGTCTTAATCGCTGAGCAGCATGATCTAATCGACTTTGAGGGTGGTGCGCGTATCGCTGGCAACGGTTTCTATTTTCTCAAAAACGAAGCGGCTCTATTGGAACTGGCACTTCAGCAATACACAATGCAGTTCCTTGTGGCTGAAGGGTTTATTCCCACGATCACTCCAGACTTGGCCCGCAATGAAATCCTGCAGGGAGTTGGGTTTATTCCTCGCGGGCCGGAGACGCAAATTTACAGCGTCGAGAACAACGATCTCAATCTAGTCGCCACGGCCGAGATTACCCTGGGAGGTTTGTATGCGGGCGAGGTGCTCGATCGAGACCAACTTCCACTGAAAATGTGTGGTGTGAGCCATTGTTTTCGCACCGAGGCCGGAGCAGCCGGTCGAGCATCGCGAGGTCTATACCGAGTCCACCAGTTTACGAAAGTGGAAATGTTCGCTTTCACGCTCCCTGAGCAAAGCGAGGAGATGCACCAATATTTCTGCGATCTTGAGTGCAAAATCTTCGACGGCCTGGGAATTCCCTACAAGGTCATCGACACGGCCACAGGCGATCTGGGTGGCCCGGCCTATCGCAAGTTTGACTTGGAAGCGTGGATGCCCGGTCGCGGCAAGAATGGCGAATACGGCGAGGTCACCAGCACTAGCAACTGCACCGACTATCAGTCTCGTCGCCTCAACATCCGCTACAAAGTGCAAGGTGAAAAGGGAACCCATCTGGTCCACACGCTCAACGGCACTGCCGTCGCTATCAGTCGGGCGCTGATTGCCATTTTGGAAAACTACCAGCAAGCCGATGGTACGGTCGTTGTACCTGAGGTCTTGCGAAAGTGGGTGGGTAAAGATCGAATCGGGACGGCTGAGGAGTAAAGGGTGTAAAATGTCGTCCCGAGGGAGTTTCACGACCGAGGGATCTGGTTGGAGATGCCGGAGGGTACAAAATCAAGCCATGGCGCGAATACGCTTGCTACTAATCCAGCAATAAACGAATACAATAATACTCAGACTGAAAAGAAATTGGCCCGCGAATCACGCGGATGTAGTGTGAATTGGCCTGGATCCTAGGATTGGCTCCTTACTTAGCGAGGAAATCAATTGGGAAATTGAGAATAAATATAACCCGCGATCATCCGCGTAATCTGCGGGCTATTTGTATTCCTGTTTTCAGTTTGGCAATAATACCTGAGGTATTCAAAAAGCTAAGACGGGCACTTCCGTCAAGCTCATCTTCCCCTCCACTCGCTACTTCACTTCAACCCAGAACGGCATCAATAGCATCGCCCGCTCGCGCATCAGGCCGCGAAGTTGGGTTGCGTGATTTAAGGAGCCGGCCAATTCAGGCACCAATTGTCCCAAGCTACTAAGAGCATGAGTCTCACGCTCTTTGTCCAGGTCCGTGCCGAACAGTTCCTCCAAGGGATTGGTAGGCTCTGGCAGAATGAGAAGTTCGTATTTCTTATCGGGATCGAGACCGGCCATGGTCTTCGCTGTCTGGAAAGCATCTTTGAGGGTACCGACTTCGTCGATGAGGCCGTTCCGCTTGGCAATGCGGCCCGTGTAGACCTGCCCTCCGGCGAGAGCTTCCAGTTTATCTAGATCCATCTTCCGGCCTTCGGCTGCTTTGGTCGTAAACAGGCGATAGATGTCCTGCATCATATCGGTGACAACTTTGCGCTCTCCTTCAGAAAATTTCGTCGTCGAGGAGAATATGTTGCTGTTTTCGCCACGGTTGATCGAGTCGGTCGAGACGCCAATCTTGTCAAATAATCCCGCCAAAGAGAGTTTGCCACCCACCACTCCAATCGATCCGGTGATCGTGCCTGGTTCGGCGATGATCTTGTCGGCACCCATGGCGATGTAATAGCCTCCGCTGGCGGCTACGTCTCCCATGCTGGCGATTATCGGCTTGTCGATAGCCTGTGTGGCGCGCCAAATGATGTCGCTTGCAAGTGCCGAACCGCCGGGGCTATTGATGCGCAAGACGATTGCTTTGACGTTTTCATCCTTAGCAGCTTCGTGCAGAGCCTTGACGATCGTCTCTGATCCCATCACCTCGGTTCCAAAGCCGCTTTCGCTCTTTCCGGAAGTTATGGCACCCACGGCATAGACCAAAGCAAGTTTAGGTCCTTTGCTAGACTCGCCGCCTGAGGAACCACCCATGATGGATTGGAACAGTTTGATCATCCCCATTGGACCGGAGAAATCAGTATCGATTTCCTGCTTGCCATAGTTGATGACATAAACCAACTGGTCAGCTTTGTATTCCTGCTTTAGCTCATCACGAAACTCATCGTAGTATTCCACGCGATCTATGAGCCCGGCGGACTTCGCTTGATTGGCGGTGAGCAGGCCGCGATTCACGATACGTTTCACCTCCTTGATTTGCAAATCACGATCTGCGGCGATGGTTGTGAGCATCTGGTCGTAGAGGTCATCTACCAGAGCGGTAAGATTCTTGCGCACCGGCTCACTCATATTGTGCCTCATAAGTGGCTCAGCAGCTCCCTTGGACTCACCCACATGAAGCATGTCTGCTTCGACACCGATCTTGCCGAGCAATTCTTTGTAGTAGGCTATCTGCAATTGCACACCCGGAATCACGATTACAGCTGCCTCGGGCATGATGATTTCATCGCAAGCGCTGGCAAGTAAGTATTGAGATCCATCAGCAGATTCGAGTTGGGCGAATACCTTCTTGCCGCTCTTTCGAATATTCAATATCGCCTCACGCAGCTCGTTTAGCTTGCCACGGGAGAGGGCAGCACTGCCGATTTCTAAGATTATTCCGTCGACTTTTTTGTCATTCGCAGCTTTGTCCAGCCGAGCAATTGTCTTGCGAAGGTCGAGACCTAGATCACCAAAGAATGACATTTGACCAGCCGACTCGGGAAGCTCTCCTTCGATCTTGATATGTGCCAGGCGAACTTTTACGTCTTTCTTCTCGGCACTTGGTTCGACATTTTTGTCTGACGCCGTTGCCTCCTGAGTTTTCTCGGTGGGTTCAGCAGTCGCCGTATCTGCCTGCAGAGATGTGGCGAAAGAAAGACACGCTAGCATCGCCAGCAACACAGCATCGGTCGAAAGGAAACGTGATCGCATGTTGGACCCCATAGTTAGCAGTTCTAGATTTCAAGATTTATGCCAATGCAGGCACCGTTGTCAAAAGTAGTTCGCTCGAAATGAAACAATATTGCATTATACCGTTATTTCTTCCCCGATTCTGCCGGGCAAATGCCTGATTGCAGGATTTTCGAGGTTTGGAGGCGGGTATTCTGGCAGATCCCTCCTTCGATACGTCAGGACCCGCTGAGATCGACCTAGAATATGGCGCGGAAGTCTGCTATTTTCCCGCCGCTATCACGACTTACGGAACGATTCCGCCTAGCGAGGAGAATGAATTTCTATGCGACACACGTGGCTTCTACTGTTCCTTGGTGTCTGCTCCATCCACAACTTGGACTTGATTCAGGCTGCGCCACCATTGTGGCAACAATTGGTCCCGCGTAAGCAGGTTGAGGCCGACCCGCAACAGGACTATTCACTGAGTGAAACTCAAGGGCCTTGGCTCGTGATGGCGGCCTCATTCAGTGGTGAGACGGGCAAGTCCCAGGCCGAGGAATTGATCTTGGAACTTCGGAGCAAATACAATCTCCCTGCCTACTACTACGGCATGAAATTCGAGATGGACGACATCAATCCTGGTCGGGGTATTGATGACTACGGAGCCCCTATCAAACGTCGCTACAACCGAGGCGATCAGGTAGTTGAGCATGCAGTGCTCGTCGGCGATTTCCCGGCCGTAGACGATCCAGAAGGTCAGGACTTGCTGGAAGTTATTAAGCATCTCTCTCCCAAAGCACTTACCGAAACGGACATTCATGATTCCGATCAGAGCCTTGCACTTGTTCGTCAGTATCATGAATCCTTGCGAGAAAAGCTCAATCCAAACAAGAAACGTGGACCAATGGGACATGCATTTCTCACGCGAAATCCCCTCTTGCCTAAGGAGTACTTTGTGCCTCAGGGAGTTGAGGCGCAGGTCGCGAAATGGAACGAAGGCCTAGAATACAATCTAATGAAGTGTCCCGGTAAGTATTCGATTCGAGTTGCGACGTTTCGTGGCAAGGTGAGTCTTGTTTCAAACTCTACCAAAGAAGATCAGCCAAAACGTAAAGCTTCCGACTCCGTTCCGCTAGCTACCGAGGCAGAAAATGCTCACAAACTGACGCTTGCGTTGCGTGAAAAAGGCTGGGAGGCCTACGAGTTCCATGATCGAGTCGAAAGCTATGTGACCGTGGGATCATTCGAGGAAGGCCAGAAACTGGCGGACGGCCGGGTCGCACTCACTTCTCGCGATGCCCAGATTATTATCAACACTTTTGGAGCAGCCACTCCTAACAACGTGTTTGAGAAGCCTGCTGCCCAGGATCGACAATTGGAGAATCTACAGAAGCAGCGATTTAATAATCTGTTCTCTCAGGGTTATGGGAAGACTGCCACAGGATTTCATCCCAAGCGTTGTGTTGGGTTGCCGCTTGATATCATTCCTGAGGTTGTCTCAGTGCCGCGGAAGTCTATTAGTTCGGCTTATGCGCGGAATTGACTGGTGCTTTAAGCGACCAGTTCAAAATGGGTAGTGAATAATGGGTGCAGCGCGACGACTCGTGATTGGGACCACCAACGCACACAAGGGCCGTGAGCTGTCTGAGATGTTGGGACCCTATGGGTTTCATATCCAAACTCTCAAAGATTATCCAAACGCCTTGGAAGTTGTTGAGGATGGCGATTCCTTCGCAGCGAATGCTCGCAAGAAGGCTGCTGAGCAGGCATCTCACCTGAAGTGCTGGGTGATGGCCGACGACAGCGGGCTCGAAGTTGACACACTCGATGGTGCTCCGGGGATCTTCTCTGCCCGGTTTGCAGGTGCCACGGCGGCCGATGCCGACAACAACGCGAAGTTGCTCGCTGAGTTGGCAGACATTCCCTGGGAGAAGCGGGGAGCGCGCTACTATTGTCATATTGCAGTAGCCGATCCCACTGGATTAGTTTGCGCTGAGAGTTGGGGTGAGTGCCGAGGCCGAATTCGTACCGTGCCAGCTGGAAACAATGGATTCGGCTACGACCCCTTATTTGAAATTCGCGAATATCATCAAACCTTCGGCCAACTTGGTCCCCATGTGAAGTCGGCACTTAGCCATCGTGCTCGGGCGCTGCGGGCAATCGTACCGCAGTTGGAAGTACTAGCAGCTTCAGACGAATGGAGATGACTGGCTCGCGCAAAAATAAAGAGCCGTTTCGAACGAATGACATTCGAAACAGCTCAATAAAAAGAGAGCAGTCAGATGAATGCCCAGAATCTAGCACTTCACCCAGCGATTGTCAAAAAGGATTGTTGGAAAAAAGTTGCCTTTGGATTTTGCCTAATTTAACAAAGCCCATTTTCACGCGTCTCGCAGACGTGGATCAAGTGCATCGCGCATGCCATCTCCCAGAAAGTTTAGGGCAAGCAAGGTTGTTCCAAGGGCAAGACTGGGGAACAGTATCAACCACCAATAGATTTTCACCGGCGTGATCACCTTGATACCCTCGTTGGCCAGCAGTCCCCAGGAGACGTCCGGCGGTTCGACGCCCAAGCCGAGGAATGACAGAAATGCCTCGAAGAGCATGACGCGTGGGATAGTCAGAGTGAGATAGACAAGCACTACGCTCAATAGATTCGGTAATAGATGCAGAAAAACGATTCGCGTTTGACTGGCCCCCAGCGACCTTGCTGCCTCGACGAAGAGTTCGTGCTTGAGCGAAATCACCTGGCCACGGACAACACGCGACATGGTGAGCCAATAGATAGCGCCCACTACCAGGAAGAAAACCGTGATGCGGTTGATTCCCCAATAGGCCAACTCATCGGCAATGGATTCTTCACTAAGGATAGTGAGCAGAAAGATGACGACGAATATGAAAGGCACGGAATAGAGTACATCGACTAGTCGCATCATCGCGTCGTCGATCCAACCTCCACAGTACCCTGAGATTGCACCATAGTTCACTCCGATCACCAAAGAAACAATCGTCGCGACCAAACCCACCAGGAGTGATATTCTTGCTCCCCAAAACAATCGTGACAGCAGATCGCGCCCCAAGAGGTCTCGGCCACAGAGTGAATTGACATTCCGGTCGCCAAATAGTGAAAACCGGGCTTGCACCATCCAACGGCTAAGAAACCCGAGTGGTGGATAACCTAGTTTTCGATAAGGAGCCTGGATTGTATCCTGGATCTCGGCCTCTTTGCGCCGTACTAGGTTGCGGGCATTAGCATGTTCCTCTGTATCGATCGTTGTGTGCTCATAACTTTCCTTGAGAGTGGCAAGTTCTTTGTATAACTCGGACACTATTTTCGGAGTTCGCGCAACTTCGTCCTCGTCGAGAGTCCTGCTTGCCACCCAGAAAGGAGATGCCGTCGGATGCTCATATTGCAGGGCTGTTTGGGCATGATCGGGAGGCTGAAGTGGCAAGAGTGGAGTTAGAATAGCCAGCAAGCAAATGGTAATCAACGTCCCCAAGGAGAGCATTGCGACCCGATTTTTGCGGAGTCGCCGCCAGGCATCTTGTGAGAGCGACATCCCCTGAGCCGACACTAGTGCAGCGGGTGGCGACAATTCGATCTCATTTGTTTTAGGCGCTGACATCTAGGAAAGCTCCACGCGCGGATCGAGCAGAGCGTAGGACAGATCGACCAGCCAATTCATTGAGTAGAGCAGCACGGTATACAACAATACCAGACCCATAGCGAGGGTATAGTCCTTCTGAAGTGCCGCCTGAACAAAGTGGGAGCCGAGTCCTGGGATGGCAAAAATCTGTTCCACTACGAGGGAACCTGTCAGAATTCCCGCCACGGCAGGTCCAATAAACGAAACCACTGGCAGTAGAGCACCTCGAAGGGCATGGACCAAGATCAGGCGTAGCGGTCCGACACCTTTGGCACGCGCTGTGCGGATGTGGTCTTGCGAAAGGACGTCGAGCATACTGGTGCGTGCGATACGAGCTATATAGGCCGCGTAGGGGGCACCTAAGCAAAACGCAGGGAGTACGAGTTGATTAAAGTTTCCCCAGCCTGCTGCAGGGAAGAGAGGAATTAGAAATACAAACAAGATGATGCAGATTCCCGCGATCACAAAGTTGGGGAGCGCAATCCCCAGCGTAGCGATCAGCATCAAGAGTACGTCCCCCCATGTGCCCCGCAGCACGGCGGAAGTTACTCCCGCAACTAGTCCCAGTGTGGTGGCAAAAACTAAGGCAAGCGACCCCAGTGCTACAGAGATTGGCAGACCTTCAGCGATAATCTCGTTGACTGAGTAATCATTGATCTTATAGCTATATCCCAGATCGCCTCGCAAGACCTTTCCTAACTCCAGCAAGAACTGTTGATAGAGCGGTTTGTCGAGATTGTATCGTTTTTCGATATTCTTCATGATTTCTGGCTCAAGGACTCGCTCTCGATCAAAGGGGCCACCTGGTACACTGCGCATAAGAAAGAACGACACGGTGAAAACTACCAGCAGAGTGATAGCCATCCAGAATAGCCGCCGCAGCATGAAACGGATCATGGTCGGCCTCGCATGAATTCATTGGGAGATTTGAGTGAACGGTCGATCCACATATCCGACACAGGGTGTTCATCACGCACGTTGTTGTAGAACCCGCGAACATAGGGCTTCACCATGTTCTTGGAGACGTACGTATAGATAGGTATTAGCGGTAGATCTTCGAGCAAGATTCGCTCGGCCTGTTCTAGCAGGCGGAAACGCTTGTCAGGATCTGGCTCAGTTGCGGCTGAATCGACTAGTTCGTCATACTGAGCGTTACTCCAGCCGGTGCTGTTCTGTTCACTCGTCGTAGTAAACATGTCGAGAAATGTGTTTGGATCGGTGTAGTCAGAGATCCATCCACGACGGGCGAGGTCATATTTGCCTTGGCGCATACTGGTGTTGTAAGCTCCCCATTCTTCATTTCGGGTCTTCACCGTGATGCCCAGCTCACGTTGCCATTGCTTGCGGATCAACTCGGCAATCGCTTGATGAGCCTCGTGAGTATTCGTAAGTATCTCTAGTCGTGGGAATCCACGACCCTTGGGGTAACCCGCCTCGGCTAAGAGTTGTCTTGCTAACGCAGGGTTCTCAGCTTCTGCGTTTTGCGTTCGATAACCCTCGATCCCTGGAGATACCAGACTCAAGCTTGGTAGTTCCCCTGCAGGAAGCAACTTGGAAGTGATCTCCTCACGGTCAAGCGCCATAGACAAAGCCCGACGAACTCGTACATCGTCCAAGGGTTCTCGCCGTGTGTTGATCAAGTAGAAATAGCTCGACAAATAGGGGGCTGGGTTGAGATCGTTGCGCGCAGGTTCCTCGCGTATTAACTCTCGCATTGCAGGAGGCGGAACGTCGCCAATCCAGTCGGCCTTGTCGGTCAGATACAAATTGAGAGCAGTCGTAAGTGATTCCACAGCCAACGCGTCCACAACCTCCAAGCGGACATTCTCGCGATTCCAATACTGGTCGCTCTTTATCATCCGAATGCGATCGCGAATTCGGCGAAACTGGATCTTGTAGGGGCCGTTGGTGACGACGTTTCTTGCCTTGGTCCAATCAGGAGCACCATAAGTTTCCAAGCACTTCTGATTGACTGGAAACAACGGATAGTACCCTACCAGTCCCAAGAAATAAGGGGTAGGATTTTCTAGTGTGACCCTCAGAGTCAAGTCATCGACTACTTTGATTCCAACTTGTCGGAAATCCAAGAGCACTTGTCGACACCAGGTGACTCCCTCGGGCGGGTCATTTTTTGCGGCTTCGGTGTCGTCCGTCGGGCGATACATAGTTTCTCTGCCATCGATCTCGACAAGAAAATCGCGCTCATCCTCACTCCGAGGAACTATGCGGACGAGGTCGCCATGAAGAACTTCTCCTCTCAGCGTATTGATCGCGTCGGGGGGAAGATTGAGTTCCACCTCAACTTCGTCACCAGGTTTGATCCCACTGCCACCGAGACTATAGTCATGGGCATTCTTGATGTACCACGCTTGGTAGGCGTATTCGGCCGCCGTGCGAGGGTCGAGGAAACGCCGCCATGAGTAGGCGAAATCGTCGGCCGTAACGTCCGATCCATCGGACCAGCGAGCGTCGTCTCGCAAGTAAAAAGTGTATACGAGGCGATCTTCGGAGATGTCCCAACGCTTGGCCACGCCTGGTATCGGCTCCAATGTCTTGGGATCATTTCGAACTAATCCTTCAAAGATAGAAAATGCAATTCGACCCTCAGGTTGTCCCGTGATCAAAGCCGGATCAACGCTCTTAATCTCGCTCTCGTTGATAAACGTGAAATCTGCGGGAGGCAGACCACCTCCAAGTGTCGTCCATACCGCTCCCAGCAACAGACTCCCCAGCAAGAGACAGGCGATCAGACTGCGGGAAGTGGGCGACATAAGCAAAAATCGGCATCTCTTGAAGCGAGCAAAGTGTTAGACTATGCGTCAGCTTAACGTTAAGTTCCGATTCGCTCAAAGGAGATTTTCACGGTTGTTTGAACATCAACGCCACAAGCCGCCTCGTACACTCTCGCAACCACGCGAATTACTGCTTGTGTGTGCTCCACTGCGGAGCAATGTGAACCTCTCAAGAATCGCCCGGGCTGCTAGTTGCTGTGGACTTGATGAGATACTCTGCACTGGACCCGCCAAGCTAGAACGCCGAATTGCCCGCGACGGCGCCGATGCGATTCGTATTGTAAGCCACCGTACGTTGCCGCCCGTGCTTTCGAAACTCAAGAAGGAAGGTTTTCGTCTTGTAGGATTGGAGCAGACCACCGATTCCATCAACATGCACGAATACACCTTTGAGCGGAAATCCGCGCTCGTAATTGGCAACGAACGCACAGGGCTCACGCCGGATGTCTTGCAGTTGCTCGACGACGTAGTAGAAATCCCCGTTTGGGGAATGCCCTTTAGTTACAACGTAGCAACCGCCACCACGATGGCACTCTATGAATACTGCCGTCAGTGGCCTGACGGATGACTCGTTCTACCGAATCGCAAACTTCTGTGCTTGGGCGGCGATGTCGAGCCCTACCTCTTGGGACCACGCTTCCAGAAGCCGATTGTAAATCGACCCCGGCTTGCCGGTGCCAATTGGCAATTCATTGAGCCGCACGACAGGGAGCAGGCAGATTGAGGTGCTGGTGAAAAAGATTTCATCAGCCTTGGCCAATTCTGCAGGCAGGAGATCGTTCTCCTGCTGCTCAATTCCTAGCGACTGGGCAAGCTCAAAAACCACTTGCTGGCTGACACCTGGGAGAACCTTGTCACGACGGGGTGTCACCAACCCACAATCACCAAAGTAGGCAATGACATTGGCGGTGGTTCCTTCTCCCACATAACCCTCCTGGTCCAAAAGGATGGCCCGTGCGTCGGGACTTGCTTGCTGTATCTGACGCTCAGCTAGGTAGTAATGCATCCGGCTGCGACACTTGAGCTCAGACGGCCAGCAGTTGGCAGGAACCTGACGGGAATCGGCAATCGAAGCCGAGACACCTTGCACAAATTGGTGTGCCCATTGCTGAAAGGGCAGGGGGTGGCCGTGCACACACACGGTGGGACCGCTAGCATCAGCAGACCTGCCCGGCGTGATGAAGACAACGATATTCCAGTCGTCCCCATTGGTAACGTACTCTGCGTTGCGGTCCATGAACTCTTCAACTGCTGCAGAGACCTCCCTGCAAAGTGTCTTGGAATCCCAACCCACGATTTCTAGAGAATGCTCCAGTCGCGCGAAGTGTTCATCCGCTCGGTACGGACGACCCCCAAAGGTGCGCAGCCTTTCGGTAAGCGTGACTCCCATTTGGAAACCCAAATCGTCCACGGCAATGCTCAGTTGGGATGCGGGAATCCAGATGCCATCTAAATATGCGATTGAAGAATTCATCCCGCCAATATGACGAGTCGGGACGAGTTTAGGAATCTGCAAATTGCAGTAAACGCGTCAAAAGTGGGTGGGACGCCTATCTTCGCTCGGAGCGGGAATTGATGTGGGCATAGGCAGGAATTACCGCTTCATGGTCCACATCATTAGAATCGCCTAGCAATTGCCGCCACATCCGGTTCATCTTGGGCTCATCGGCAAGGTAATCGTAAATCACATGACTACGACCTACTTCGGCGGTGACATCGATCTGTTGTATGCGATTCGAGGCGGTCCCCAGTCTATCTCGGTTAAGCACTCCTGCGAGCCCCAATGCGTCGACCCGACTGTGACGCGTGCTGAGCCGAAAGAACCGCATTGCAGGATCCAAACGGTTGGTCACCACGACCATGCGGTCCGTTTGGGAGAGGGCTCGCTGGTGGATTTCACCGGGGAGAAGCCAATCGGCATCAAATGCGGCCGCAACGAGCGCGATTCGTGCTGGAGGCCGATTCGGATGCTTCCGCTGGGTGAATCGCAATTGGTCGAGTTGGCCCCCGCCGAGTAGATGCATAGTACCGCTGACAGTGCGTGCGCCGTAGCTGTATCCCATTAGCGATATTTGCATCTCCGCAGGCATTTGATCGACAAACCAGGCCAATTGCCAGGCCACCTCGTTTGTACGCTCCGCTTTGACTTTGTAATCCTTAATTAATCCGGGGATTTGTCCGGAGGGCCAGGACCAAATGATGTATCTCAAGGGTTCCTGCTTGCTCCGGGCACGTACTAATGAGTCGTACACAGCCATCCCTTCGGCAGCGTCGTTACCAAGTTCCACTCGGTTACCGTGGACATAGATAACCGTCTTAAGATGGCTGGAGGATGGACTTTGCAGATTGTGCCAATCGTAGTCGTCCCAGGTTGGATGCCCCTCAGAATCAATTGTCAACCTTCGGCAGACTAACTCCCGCTCCATCTTCGTAGGGTCACAAGTGGTACCCATCTCGCGAGTGCTAATGAGCAGAATCTCGTCGGCCTGGGGAGGCGTAGGGGGTGGGGCGAACGGCGGCGCAGCTGTTGCGGCGCTCACCAGCATCAGCGCAACAACGAGCGCAATCGCGAGAGACTTCAGACAACGAAGCGAATAAATGAGCGAATTGTCATGTTCGTTCATGGATTGGTTCCGTCCAAACAATATGTACTGTTCAGAATAGCACGACTCTCCGAGTCGTATCATTTCACGTAGGTCCGACTCTCCGAGTCAGAGCGACAACGTCGCAAGAAATCCGAGTCTCTCCAGAGACTCAGCTACGTGGCTAAACAAACGTAGCATGTAATAGGCGCGCGTGTCGGAAAAAAACCACAAAAAAATTCTACCGTTGCGTTTGCACATCACGCAGCATGTTGTAGAGTTTCGTAGCCCACCGGTTAGAAGATGGCTTTGCGGATTGGGATGGCTACCAAGCCGTTCGATCACACTTGCGAATTGACTATTCGTTACGATGGTAACAATAGTCTCCCACCAGCAAAGCCGTTACGAACCAACCGTCCCTCCCCACTCCACCCGCCACGGGTGCCCCGCCGAGGAGACTTACGAATGAGAAGGAATATATTACTTTTGCTGGCGTTGACGGTTTTAACGACCGCCAACTCCGGCTGTTGTTCGGGTTTTCGCAATTGGCTCCATCGCGGGGCACGTTGCGGGACGAGAACCGTTACCCCGGCGGCGATGGGATCCCCTGTCGCGTTGGGAACCCCGTACGTTGCCCCCCAAGCTCCCGTAATGCAACAAGCCCCTGTGATGCAGCAAATGGTTGCGCCGCAGCAACAGTGCGTTCCCCAACAGCAGTGCATTCCACAATGTGTACCCCAGTGTGTGCCGATGTGCCAACCCTGCTACGACCCCTGTGCCAACATGTGCTGCCCCACGGATCCCTGCCAGGGCGCTTGGTCCGGCGGATACAATCCTGGCACGTTTGAAATGGGAGAAGGCGAAACCTACATGCCCAGCGGGCAGACATTTGTCAGCCCTGAGACAACGATCACACCGGGTCCTGCTCCCGAAAGTCGCGCTAACTATCCTGAGAAGGAAGAAGAATAACTCAAAGAAAAAAGAAATATGTAGAACCATTGGATGCGACGTTTCGTGTGGCTCAGCTGGTAGAGAGTAAACCTCCCACCGCCCAGTAACTGGGTCTACCAAAGCCACTCGGAGCAAGCGCAACCACGACCTACCTTGAGTGCCGCTCGACCGTGCCATCCTGAACGCGGTCGAGCGGCTTTTTCATGCGCTGCGTTCTGTAGGGGGGGCAACGCCCATCAGAAACACTCTCTGTTTCGCGTAGAAATTGGTCGACAGCGACCACCCTGCCCTCTCGCCAAGCTACAATGGAAGTAGTGGCGTAATACTTGTAGGCCGGAACGAGCGGTAGCACTGTTCCGGCATTGCGCCACCACTCGCATCGCACTACATCGAAAAGAACCGGTATGATTTTCCTCGCTCGATCCTTTCCTACCATTCTCACCCTGCTGGTCGCCCTCAGCACGTCCTCTATTGTCCTGGCGCAGATCAAGGAAGCGACCGATGTCGACCCGCTCCTGAATCTTGGCCAGTCCCAGGTGGTGCGCTATCGGGTTGGTGCGTCGATCACCGCCAAGCGGGGGCCCGTCCAAAACGTCGTCGCGATGGTGGCCGTGCCGTTTGAGTGTGCGGAGCAGGATGTGCAAATCGCCGAGGAGGATATTTCTCCTGGCGTCGATCTGGTCGACTATCGGCTGCTCGATGGGGGAGCACGCCAAATGCTCATCAATATCCCCTATCTCGCCGGCGGCGAGGAAGCCCACGCGATTGTCACCTTCGACGTCACTACCAGCACGATTCTCCCCCCCGAGGAGGATCAAACGGCGCTGCTCGTTGTTCCCGAAAGGCCCGATCGTCACCTCAAAAAATACCTCGGCCGCAGCGACTACATCCAATCTACCGACAGCAAGATCCGCAAGACCCTTCGCAAGATCTTCGAGGTAAAACCAGAGGAACCCTCCGACGACGAGTCTTCCGACGGCGAGACTGCTTCAGCGGACGATGACGAATCAACCGACGAAGTCGCCGAAGAAACCGAAGCAACTCCTGAAGTTCTTCCTCTCACCCCTTGGCAGCGTGTTGAAGCCATCTACGACTACGTTCAACAGAACGTCAAATACGTCGAAGGCGACGACAAGACGGCTGTCGAAACGCTCACCGAAGGGAGCGGCGATTGCCACGACATCAGTGCCTTGTTCGTCGCACTCTGCCGGGCAGACAAGGTCCCCGCTCGGCTGGTATGGGTTCATGAACATTGCTACCCCGAGTTTTGCTTGGCCGATGAGGAAGGTAACCTGCATTGGTTTCCCTCGGAATCCTCCGGCATGCGTGCATTCGGCGAGATGCCCACCCCACGTGTCATCATGCAAAAGGGCGACAACTTCCGTGTCCCCGAACGCCCCCGCGAACGGCTCCGCTACGCCAGCGACTACCTCATCGGCGTCCCCGTACGCGGCAGCGGCAAACCGACGGTGAAGTACATTCGGGAGCAACTGTGAGATAGAGGTTAGAGGCTGGTGGTTAGAGAAAGTAGCCGCGATGCAACGCATCGCGCGGCTCCATTTTTTCCCCTGCGATGCGTTGCATCGCGGCTAGGCCGCAGAGGAGATTCGAGTATGAGTCACTTCTAACCACTCACCACTACCCCCTCTTCCCCAGTTCTGCATCCAGCGCGTCTTCCAGGCCGTAGGTCGAAGTGCTCGACCACACTGCCCTGCCCTCTTTGTTGAACAGGATCAAGGTTGGGAAGAATTGGATTCCGAGCATGTCCAGCGTGGGATTCGCTCCGTAGCCCACGGGCCAATCGAAGCCGGGGACTGTCGCCATGTAGTTCTTGACTGCTTGGTGGGCGGATCCCCCTTCCGGCGTGAGACCAATAAACTCCACGCCCAGGGGTTGGTACTTCCCATACAGCTTGGCCAATTTGGGAAGTGACTCACGACACGGCGGGCACCAGGTCGCCCAGCAATCGACCAACACCACCTCACCACGCAAACTCGCCGGCGACGGCGCGGTCGAGCTATTCACCCACCCCTCGGCCATCAACTCCGGCATCGGTGTCCCCTCGGCAATAAGTGATCCCGTGCTGCCTCTCGGCCAGACGATCACCGCCAACGCTGTGGCCAGCAAGGCAAAACCGAGGATTTCACCCCAACCGGTAGTGGTTCGTTTGGAAGATGGCATAGTGGTGAGAGGTTAGAGGTTAGCCGCGCCCCGACGCAGAGCGTCGTGAAGAGAGGAGCTCTCGATTTTGGAAAAAACCGCTTTTCAAAAAATAATTAATTCCCTTCTGCACCGTCATGTTGTCATTCAGTTCGATAAAAACAGGGGTAAATCTCATCGTCCGCGTGCATAATTTTTTGAGTTTTTGAACAAAAATTATCTGTGAGTTCGGGAATCCACTTCTTGTCATTTCGAGGTACTCCGAGAAATCTGGCCAGATCCCTCGGAGTACCTCGGGATGACAGTTCGCTTAGCCACTGAACGTTGCGAGGAAGCTCTTTGCATGTTCGTCGCCTTTCGCTCCGCCGAAAGTAGCCCTACTTTCGCGGAGTGAAAGGCGGCTATGGTGTCGGGGTCGAGGACGCCCCGGCTCGCTGCCCACTAATAGCCAATAGCTAAAACCGTTCCCTCGCCCATTATCGCGATTTCAGGGCAAACCGCCACCGGGGATTTTTGGACGGGGAGGAGAGAGAAGGGGCTAGGATCTGGGGGCTTGGGTCTGGTCGTAGGCTGGAACAAGCCGTGCGCAGTTCCGGCACTGAACTGGGGAGAACTCTTGCCCGGGAGAGATGCCGGAACTCGCGTTACTCGTTATGGCCTACGGCATGGAGGGAGGTTGAGAATTGATGGCTCAGGACTGGGAACATACATCGTCGCATTTTCCCCAGCCTCCAGCCCCCCACTCCTAGCCCCTTCGTCTTTCTCTAGCGCCTACGAAGGCCGAATCCCAGTACGGCGCCGAGCATCAGCACGAGCGAGCTGGGCTCGGGGACGTTGGCTAGAGCGGCTGTCAGGGGCATACCCATTCCACCATACTGCTGCTGGATTTTTAGGAAGTCCAGTCCATCGACGTCGCCGTCGCCATCGGCGTCGCCCAGTGCAGACAAGTCAGGAGGCGCGGTCCGGCCATAGTTATTCTGCCAGATCTGCATATCGAGTTGGTTGACAATGCCGTCGCCGTTGAAGTCGGCTCCAACTGGCAAAGCGATGGCCGCGGTGGCTGTGGCAAAGAGCGTATCTGTGGTACCCATCAGGTCGATGTCCCAGAGCCGTCCTCCAGCCGACGCCACTTGTGGAAAAGTACCGGTAACTCCCCCCACTGCATGCAGCAGTTGATAGCTGTCGCCTGGGGTTGGCAGCACGCCCGCCGAGTAGTCCAGCGAGATAATCGCGTCGGTCAAGTCGGCAGTTCCGGTGATATCGAGCGTTCCTGCCGAAGGACCGGCTGCGAGTCCCAAGAGTCCGGCCGAGGTAAAGGTCAAATCACCGACGAAGAGCACTTCGCTGTTAGAAAGAATCTGGATATCGCCGCCGTTGTTATTGATTAGCCCATGCAATGTACTGTTGCCGCCGATGGAGATCGTGCCACCCGGCTCGTTTTCCAGACCCGCAGGGAAATTCATCACACCATTGCGGACAACAATTTCGAAGTTGTTGATCAACGGTAGGAGTGTAGCGTTGAAATCCATTTGACCATCTTGGACAAAGATAGTGCCGAAGTTATCGACCGGACCAGAGAAGACCAGATTATCGCGAAAGGTAACATCACCAGCCGAACTGCCTATCTGACCGAAAGGTCCGACGAGAACGGGACCGTCGACATAGCCGTCGCCATAGAGTTCACCTTCGATTTCAATCAATCCACTTGCAGAAGGAAGTCTCCGCAAACGACCACCGGTGGAAAGAACAACTTGCCCGCCACGATTGATAAACGTCGAACCGGCCACTTGTACTATGGCTCGATTGGCAATGTTGAGAGTTCCCTGCCCCGGGTCGAGGAGATTCAAGGCACCATTACCTACAAACAGATTGGCGTTGGTGCCGGAGGTACCCACATTCCAGCGGGAGCCGATGCCGGTCACGTTGACGATACCCACGCCGCCGCTCTCGTTGCCGATAATCGAATCGCTCCCTCCGTCACCAGAGACGAGGATTCCACGAGCGTTGACGTCAAGTTGCCCAGTACCGAAGTCGCCCACGATGAGTCCGTCGGTAATAATCCTTGATCCTTGTCCAGTGATTGTGCCGACGCCGTCACCCGTCTCTAATGCACCAACAACAAAGTCAAGGGCCTCCACGCTGGCACTATCAGACAGATCAAGAAAGCCTTGTCCAGCATTGCCGAGGAAAAAGGTATTAGTAACGATCCAATCGCCGCCATTGAAATCTTCCAGCGTGGCTGCGCCGATGCTCCCTTCCTGATTGCCAATGATGCCGTTGTCGGATTCGATCGGTGCGAGTGTACCAGAGAAAGGTGGAAAACTGTCCATGAACAAGCCGGCAATACCCGTATCGCCAATGATGAGATCACCGCCGATTGGTCCTCCAGCATCGCTAATGTTTCCCGGAGTTGGGTCCGTATCACCCACGACGCTCAAATCTGCATGAACAGACGATTGCAGGCCGACGAGAGTCAGCACAGCGAGACCAGCCAGCCAGCGTGGAACCAATACGCTTCCCGTAGAACGGCCACTCCTGGCCGTTGATCTGAAGACGGGCAGGAGTGCCCGTCCTACTTCCATTAGCCTTGGGACCAGGGAACTAGATTGAATGCTCATCAATAAACGCATAGAAGTGCCTCTCTCGGATGGTATGTGCCAGCGGGCGTCCGGTGACCCTGCCGACGGTTAGTTCCATTTTCATTGGGGATTTCGGGGATGTCAAATGAAAAGCGGTTAGCTTTTAGGTGTTAGTCGTTAGTGGGGAAAACGGGGGTTGGGATTTGGGGGCTAGGGATGCGATTCTTGCCCCAGTCCCGTTTTTCTCTAGTCTCTAACCTCCAGCCTCTAATCTCTATTCATCTATGAACAGGAGGCAACTGAGTAAACGGAGTTATTGTCAATTACAATCTCTGTTACCTCGGTTCTCTCATGTTCAATTCTTTCTTGTGGCTTTTCGCGCTTTTCGTGGCAAACGGATTTCCGGAAGCTAACGCAACCGGCTCGCCTTTTTCGCCCAGTCCCTAGCCCCCAACTCCCAGTCCCCACTTATTCAATTTCTCTTTTCAATCTCACGGTTTCTTTCACATTATGATTCGCCCCGGGTTGGAAGCCGACGGGGATCGTGCGGTCGACGATGGCAAACTTTCGCACGCGGGTGAAGTCCCCCGTGTCACTGCCGGCTTCTTTGGTGAATTGGTAACCATCGGGGTAGATGCGCCGGTAAGTAGTCATATCACCATGAATAGTAGCGTTAAAAGCGGGTGCTTCCTCAACTTCAAAAAATCCGACCGTGATCCACACGGCGAACACGTTCGACCGGTTGGTGGTCATGCTCGACAAGCGCGAGATGGGTGAGTAGCGGAAGTATGGATTGCGATCGGTGTCACGATATTTATGACCAGAGGCATTGGTTGCCTGATTGACTTCTGCTGTGAAGAGTGGATCGCCGGATAGATTCAAACTTGCTGTTAGTGTAGCCGGCAACTCTGAACTGCGCAATAACATGGAATCCAGTCCATCACGCAACATGGCTGGTGTAGGCACCATATCACCAGTATCCGAGGTTCGGAATGGATTTGCAAAAAGAGTTGGAGAATCAGCATCTAGCTTAGTGGGTGCGTCATTCAATTGACCATAGCCCCTACGGAAAGAAGCAAAGTCATCATCGTCGACAACAGGATGCCCTGGATCGCTTCCATCTCGCTTGGCGCTCCCGTGGAATACCCCATGCCAAACGGCACCGTTAGCAACAGTATTGATATTCACTTTCCCCGGATCACGTCTCTCGGGCAACCGGTTGAAGGGGGGCTGCCAGCCGTAGCGGGGATCACGCGGGTCTTTATTGGGTGGTCCACTCGGGGCGTCCGCTAAAGTCTGTCCAAAAGTCTGGGGATTGAGCCACGTCTCGGTGCCGACGTAGCGGCTGGGAACTTCGACCAGATCAAGGACGCGATAGAGGCCGGCGATACCAAGGTCATCGCTATTACCAGCAGTGCCATCCACTCCGTTTGCATCCACACGGAAGAAATTCAGCAAATGGCCGTAGGGACCGTCAAGAACCCACTTGAAAGCGTTTGTTGCGTTCGAGAGTTCTACCTCAACAGCCTTACGTTGATTCGTATCACGATAAAGTTCTTGATTGGGAGTCGGCGAAGTTGCCGAGGGATTGAGGAACGAAAACGTCTGCAAGAGTTGCGAACTTCGGCGGTGCGGAACTTGCATTAACTCGCCAGGATTGGCAAAGGGGCGATTGTTCCAGGTGATCCAAGGAAACGGAGTATCGGGTTGCGTTTGTGAATTCGTGTTTCTGCTGAACGATTCATTTAGGAACCCAAGAGTCTGATCGGGAATTCCTCGGAAATGATAGTCACTAGAACCGGCGGGTTCCTGGCCACTTCCATTGCCGGCTCGGTTTCGAAAAATTCCATAGAGCTTGTTACTCGTTCTTGACCATCCAATCCACTCGGGATTCCAGAGATTTTGAGCAGGCTGATTCGCCTGTATGGTCGAGCTAATGTCGTTGTTAAGGTAGCCATCGATTTGTCGATTTCTATCTAGTCTTCTTCCGTCCAGGAACATTCCTTTATGGAGCAAGTCCAGGCTTATCCCAGCAGCATTAGGAAGAGGAGCATCTACCGGATTGTTGGACCTGCCGCGTTGCACGCTAGAGAAACTTAATTCTGCATCACGATTGGGATATTCTACAACGTTTCCATTGGAATCCAGCTTCAGTTCTCCTCGTGCTGGTCCATCATCACTTCCATTAAAGACGGTGACATTGGCACCCATCGAATCAATGGTAAGGTACGGATTCGTATCTTTGTTCCAAGGCAAGAGTGGATTAGCAAGCCGCTGGAGATAAATCCAACTAAAAGCAGGTATCGTTCTCAGCACCGCTCTGTTTGGATTTTGTGGTTGTCCAATTCCTCCCTGACCTCCCGACGAGGAATTAGTGATAGGTAATCTCAACCGCGTCTCACCATCTTTCCAAGAATTGCCGCCAATGCCCCCGCCTCCTTGAGCACGTTGATCGTCGTGCGGTATATCTTCATAACCTGGTATGTTAATTGGAGGATAACCTCTAACGGGTTCGCTAATCGTAAATCGCCTTGGTTCGTTGATAATTGCTACGTCCGCAATATCTGGTGAGGTAGGAGATGCGACGATATCTGTTCCGTTGGAACCTACTAGTTTCACCTTCGGTGTTCCCGGCGTACTCCTCGTATCTAATACAATGCCGCGGGAAGAATTCACTCCAGAAGATCCCAAACCAAAATGAGAACGGTATTGCCCAGGTTGACCAGAGACTTGGTCGCCCGATCCTACCACTAAGTACCGTCCGGGACGCACCGGAGGGACTTGAAGGTTTGGCGAATTGACAAATGCTCTGCCCCCAGCGCTGTCGGGAATGGTGATGCTGTTGGGGTTTTGTCCTGTGAAATACACACAGCGATCGAGCACGCGCGGATGATGGTTTTTGTCTGGAGAATCCGGGTCCTTATCTGGGCCTGCCAGAGATCGATAGGTTCCATTCTGCAAGAACGTAGTTTTGTAGACCGCCAACCGCCACACAGGAGAACTGTTAGAGACGGGGTCCAAGGCCGCCAGGTCGACTCCGTTGTCGTTGCCATTGACTACTTCGTGAGTGTCATTATTCGCACCAGGGCTTGCTGGCCACGGATTGTAGAGCTCGACAAACGCTGCACCTTTAGGTGGTCTTATCTGATCGTAGTCTTGATCGTATGTTTGACTTGCCGGATCTACCTTTCCTGCCTTTTTCGAGTCAGGTGCATTTGGCTCGGGGTTTTCGTTGTCTTCATCCTCGGTACGCCGATCGTGCCAGGCAAGAGTCTCGGTCATCACGAGTTCGGGTCTCTCGGTGCCCCAGACCACACCACCCGTGTCGTCGTTCGTCGCAGGTTGGGTATCCATCCCGGTCCAATCCGCCGTCGTAGTGAGATTGCCATCGACTTGCCAAGCATTACTCGATTTCAATGCGAAAGGATCAACTTCATACTCAAACGCAGTCATGATGTTATCGGGGTCGCGGAAGTCGACTGCGTTGATTGCCCACTGGGCAAGCTGACGGGCACGTTCAGCTCGCTTTTCCAAATAGGTCGGGTCCGACGGGCCGCCTGGAGGAATCGGCTGTGGATCGGCTACGGCTTGTGCCAGCACATACAAATGCCGGGCCAGGAGTTGGCGGCGAAAGTTGTGTAAACTTACAAGGTCATCGTTGTTGTCGACGACGCCGTCCCCGTTAGTATCGCCCCGCTCAAAGTCGGTTATCGTACCATCGCCATTTCGGTCAAAGGCGTCGTGATAAGAGGTAAAAGTTACGTCCTCAAAATCACTGGTAGCAGGTGTCGCTGTAATTCCTGCACGCCCATAGTCAATTTGCCAGCCTGCATCCTCAAATTCCCCTGGTTCATCCACCACACCGTTGTTGTTATCATCCCGCCCATTGCCCAACGGGCGGTTGAGATTTAGCTTGAGACCCGCCATCATCTCGGGGGCGATGAGCAATGCCATTTGTGTGCGCAATGCGCTAATTCGAGCGGGGGTGTCGGTTGCTACGTTCCAAACTGGGTCCTGCGCAGCTCGCAAACGATACTCTATTAAATCCGCAAACGTGGCATTCACGGGCTGACGGCCCATGACGGATGCGTAATCGCTATTTGCCAAACCGGGCATGCCCGTACTTGTCCACTCCGGCAACTGAAACCCTGGCTCCGGCAAATCGTAGCTGTCGGTGGTGAGTAATGTTCGCCAGTTGTTCAGATCATTGATCGGAGGAGTAGTTTGGTTGCCCTTCAACAATTCATACAATCGTGGCGGTAAGGTCGGTGAGTCAATATCATAAGCCCGCAAAAGCCGCTCAAATTCGGCGAGTGAGAAGGGTTTGTCCACACTACTCCCCTCTCCCCGCGGAGCGGTTGCTGAGAGGTTGAGTTCGTACGGATTGTCATTGGTGAGTCGATCGAAATCATTATTGCTTGATGTAAAATCGGTAATTGATTGGCCGAAATCATTGAGCCCCATCGCATAGCGGGCTCTCAGGTCAGGAAGCGTTCCGAAGTTGCTGCGGGGAACGACAAACTGAGTTGGAAAACCTTGCATTTTGAGTTGGGCACTCAAATCAAACCTACCGTCGACGCCCGGCTCGTCATCTCCGCCGCTACCATATCGGCCCGAATAACCCATTCCACCTTCGAGCAATCTCTCAAATCGATTGCCTCCCAAGAGCGGTTCCAAGCTAATCTCGGCCGGCCCAAAAGCCTGTCCCCGAGGAGCGTTGTTCCAGCCAACCCCAGCGAGCGAATAGCCGGGATTGTTGGGGCCGTTGATGGTTCCTGCCAATTCCCCCGTCCCATGCGCATTTACATTTAGCCGTCCATCCATATCCAGCACCAAGATCGCCGCCAGCGGCTTCACCATTTTGCCATTCGGCCCGGCAATGATCGGAGCCCCGAAGTCGACCCACAGGCTTTCGCGCACACCGTCCTTGTCGTTGTCCACGTCCCACGGTCCGTAGATCATGCGAGCTAGCCTTTGACCGTCAGTAGTCGCTGCTGCAAATTCAGGATTGCTACCGGTGAACGACGGATGATCTTGCCAATTGGGCCGCAAAAGTATTTTTCGCAATATTGCTGCGTTTGCTGCGGCTCCCAATGTAGAATTCCAAACGGGGTCGCCGGAGGTCCAAAAATCAGTTTTCTTGGCCCAATGATGAATTAATGCCGGTCGATGGAAAGAAGGTAGAACAAGCCCCCCGCGATCATCCGCGTTACCAAATATGTCGTCCGGCCCGGGATCACTCAGAGTTGTTGGATCCATAGAAACGTTGGCGAAGTTGTGAATCCCTTTCTCGCCTGGACTCGATGGACTCCACGCCAGGAACATATTCTGGAAGTCGGCGGCATCGTACGATTCATCGCTGCCACCCAGGCCGTCGAAAGGTCTTAGATTGAGAGGTACGGGGTAACTTGGGAAACCGAAATAGGTCGAATTGACTGCACCATTTGCAGGATTGTTGGTTACGTCAAAAAAGGCAGCATTCGGCATCAACGCAAGCAGCCGTGGAAAGCCATTGACATCCTCACCTGTGCCAAGCTTTTGCGTATTTGCAGCAGTCACTGTGGGGTCATACCCAACCCCTGTACCGTTAAACGGTCGGCCGTTGACTACAATCTGAGTGCCATTAAGAAGTGCCAGATTGGCTAGCGATGTCAACGGTTGGCCATTCGATAGCGGTGTCGCCACTACACGCAACCAATACGGAGAATTGGGAACGGTGGGGTCTTCCTGCACATAGCTCACAATGCGCGTCGTATAGCCCGCGATGCATTCGTTGAAGTTGCTCGGCGAGACAAACGTAACCAGTTGTCCATTGTAGTAATTCTCGATAGCACTCAGCATTTCCATGCCAGGCGGAGGAGTCGCGCTAGGCAATGCTAAATTGTTGCCAAGCATGTCCTGAGCAGCTGTGATCTGAAATTCGATGAATTGCCCGTTGGTCACACCATAGGGTGGCAATGGCGGACCAGCCGGGTTCTGTGCCCACCGCACGTTCTGGATCGTCGCCGTGAACCCGTCGGTTCCATACAGATCCCTGAGCAAGCTGTGATACCGCAGGGCCGAGTTCTGGTTGTTGGTATCGCGCACCAATTGGTTGAGGACTTCGTCCAGGAAATTGTGTTGGGTGTTAGAGATGTTTTCCTGGTTGCCGGCTTGTTGGTAGCTGCGGTTGGCGAGGCGGAACTGGTTCGAGGAGATGACGAACGCCGTGCCGATGAACAGGAACAGGGTCAACAGGCCGAGGACCACGAGCAGGAGGATGCCGCGAGGTGGGGATTGGGGGCTGGGGGCTGGGGGCTGGGGTGAATAGGGGGAAGGGAAACGGGGGGCGGGGGCGCTGGACGATATGCGCTGGGCGGTAGCCAAGCGGTTGTATTGTAGTCGAAATCTTGTACTCATAGTTCTTCTCTTTTTTTCCGGCGACGCGTAGCGTCGCGGCTATTCTCTCTTTTCTTTTACCCCAGCCCCCAGCCCCCGACTCCTAGCCTCCCCTACTGACAACATTCACAGCTCAACGGCATTTGCCGGGTTTGCACGTGGATTGCCCCGGGGAGGATCGCGACCTGGAGGTTTTGCCAGGAATCGCTGGGCCAAGCGCCTCCTTCGGAGACCATCAGGGTGCGACCTATCGCATTGCCTGTGATACCTGCTGGCGAATATTGCATATCTTCGGAGTCCTCATCCATCGCCAGGATGCGATACCACTTCATCATGAACTGGCCATTGATCTGGTTGACTCCCATCACACAAATCCAATTGGTTGCTCGTAGGCCATCGACGGCCGCATCGACTACATCGGGGTCGTTGCTGTTCGCATCATAAATAAGGAGTTCCCCCTGATTGAGAAACTCGGCGGCAATCAGTCGCTCGCTGCCGGGACTGCCGGATGCGCTGGCCGAAGGGACGATGTCGCGCTTGTAAAACACGACGACCGACACATCGTAGAGTCCGCCGTCGAGGTTTGCCGCGGGTTGAAGGCCCAAGAGCGCGTTGTTGTCTACGGGCACCACAGTCGCCAGCCAGGAGTAGTCTCCCTGGTATTGGCGGGCGAGCAGGTTTCCTGTTGTATTGTCCACGCTCCACCGCTGCATTGCCGGGCGATCTCCCTGGTCGGGGAGTTCGACAGCCAGATCGTCGCGCAGGCGGAAGGTTGTCTCGGCTTTATTTGTATCTAGCACATATCCAGTAGTTCTCTCGAAAGTGACACGGCGGACCGGCCACAGTGTTGATAGAGTCCCCGGAGGAACTGGCGGAAAGTAAAGAGGAACATTGGGCCACGGTAATCCATCTAATGCACCATAGGGGAAGTAAGCTCGATATGAAGATGGATTTGGATCATTGGGGTCCACCTCGGCTGATCCAAGTGGGTCAATCGCAAAGGCATGCCCTGCATCGGATCCGAGAGTAAAAAGGCCAGTTGGGCTAGCAGTAACTTTCGTGCCAACCGGATAATTGTCCAATAGGTTGTTAGGAGTAGCATCCATGTGATCGGCGTAGTACCACGAATGTGGATCCATGAACCCCCGCGCTTCGATCTCCGCAAACGCATTATTTGCCAACTGGTCGCTGCGGTCTTTTTGGTCGCCTTGTACCAGGTAGTGGCTGGCGACCGGGAAGATGGCCGCCACGCCCATCAGGCCGAATAGCAGCACGAACATCGAGATGAGGATCTCGATGAGGGTGATGCCGGAGCGGGTGGTGAGTGGCGAGTGGTGGGTGGTGAGTGTCGAGTGGCGAGTGCGCATCCCTAGCCCCCAATCCCCAGTCCCCGGACCACAATTCTCTAACCACCAACCACTAGCAACCAACCACTTCATAATCACTGCCCCCCGCCGTGGTCATGGTCCAGGCCGTGAGCCAGTTCGTGGGCGTGCTCGATTTGGACAATCCGGGCGACATCCGCTACTATCCGCTTCTCTTTCATCTCGCTGGCTAGTTGCCTCATTTCGCCTTGAAACTCGTCTGTGCGAGGATCAAACACAGCGTTCTCAACCACTTTGAGGCGATTGCCGGCCGGCTCAATCATCAGCCATCGGCTTTCGGGGTTGAGCCAGTTGATTTGTTCCCGCTTCTCTTGGAGTTGGTCGTCCGAATACTGCATGCCGACATACCAGGGACAATTGGTTTCGTCATAATTAAGGGGCTTGCCGAGGGCAGTGTTCTCTCCGCGGCCTACGAGGAAGAAGACCCGATCGACCGCTTTGATTTCGGTCCCCTTGTACCAGACGCTCTCGATTCCCCCGTTGGGCGAAAACATGACGCCGGCCGTATTGGGCACGGTAGGAGTCGGTGAGCCAGGCTCATCAATAAAGAAGAGGGGCAAACCGCCGCTTTCGATTCCGGAGCCGTTGAAGTCGATCGCCATGCCGGCAGGCAACTGGAACGAAGGTTGGGCGCTTACGCCGAGGGCATTATCGCTTGCTGGCTGTCGTTCGATGATGTATCGCTCGCCAGTGCTCGGGTTTGCCAGCGGAGGAACTTTTCCCTGGCCTTGGGACGCCTCATCCAGCCAGACACAGATAAGTCGATTCTCGTAGCCATTTGGGTTCTGTCTGGGGTCGAGAAAATTCGCACCAGAAGCTGAAGTCTCTTGCGCATTGCGTTTGTCATCCACTATTTTAAACTGTTTTCCCGCGACTTTGATGACATCTCCAACCCGGATCATCCCCGGGGGAAGCGGTTCATCGGCTGCTGTTGTCGCGTACTTGGGTGTTACGACGTACAGTCGGGCACCATACAATGCTCGAAAATCCTCCCCGTCGTTCCCATTGATGATTTCATCTGTTGGCCCATACCTAGTTTGGGAACTTGAGAGACTGTTGTTCGAGAGATAATCCGTGATCTCTTGAACTCCGACACGAGAGTCCGGGCTACCGCCGGAGTATTCGGGCGGGACAGCCAACTGGTAGGCCTCGATTGCCGCGCCGCTGCCGATGCTTGATTCGCGAAAGCCGACACCGACCGGCCGACCCGTGCGGGCCGCTTCGGCTTGGGCCATCATCAGAAAGGTCTTGAGGCCCCGCGACGCCTCGCGGATTTTGCGGGCATCATTATTGGGCGAAACCAACGGCAACACGCCGGCGACCAACGTGGTCAGAATCACCACAACGACCATGAGCTCGATGAGGGTCATTCCAATGCGGAGTTTGGAATTCGGAGTGCGGAATGAGCAGGACAACCCTAGCCGCGACGCAACGCGTCGCAGGGAGGAGTCGCTAGGCGCTAGGCGCTGGGCGCTAGTCAATCGTTTTCTGGTTTGTTTGTTCATTTCTGTACTCAGTTCTCTTCTTCTGTCCCTGCCCCTACTGTATTCCTGCGACGCGTAGCGTCGCGGCTATTCTCGTAGCTTCTTCTCCTCTGACCAGCGCCTAGTAGCTGGCGCCTCGCGCCTACCTATTATCAATCACATGGTTGTGGATGTTGTCGATGGAATTATCGTCGCCGTCTGGATCATCGGGGTTGTCTCCTGTAGACCCAAATTGATATGCGTTATATGTCGTGTCCCATGTGTAAGGGTCCAGATAATAAGGATCAGCTGTCGACGGATCTGTGATATTGTCAGTTCGAGTACTTACATCTCCGATTCCATCTGGGCCCGATGAAAAAATGAGAGGCACGAGCCTAAAGGCAGGATTGTTGTCCCGCAACCGAGAAACAAACCCCTGTAATTGCGATGGATAAGACGAAACAGGAGGTTGTTTGGGATTCGTAGGTTCATCCACTGAATCTCTGTGAAATGGATCAAACGGATCGTGATCGGAATCGGTGTCACCCGTCATGAGGGATGATTTGAGTGCGAAGCCTGCAGGCCAGCGGACCCAACGTATCGGATTGCCCCAGCCATCCAAAAACTCTGGAGCACCGTCTTCATCTGTATCACCAATATCCTGTGGGCTGAAAAGCGTGCGGGCTTCACCATCTCCAGTTAAAAGCATGATTGTCAAATACAAGCATTCGGCACTGCCATTTTGATTGACTTTGCCCATGTCGTTATTAGTCGTGGCTAGCGCTTTCTCAAATCTGCGATAATACATTCTTGCTACTGCCGGTACATTTCTCAGTACCACTGTGGAGCGATCTCGACTACCTTGTGCAGTACTAGTCGGTTTATTAAGTGGATTGGCCAAAAGGTCTACATCACTCCATCGATCAGGCATCTCATATTTCATCAACTCTCGCCGGCCAATAACTAGTAAGTCATTTCGGACTTGGGGATCGGTTCCACTTGGAATATCAATATCCACTTGCCGCGTCATGTAACTCGCATACTGCTCCATGAGCAGGGTGTGGAGTTTCGCAATGGTGGTTTTGGTGCGGGCGGCGCGGGCCGATTCCATCGCAGAGCGCGAAGCACCGAGGAACACTGCGCTGAGCGTGGCGATGATCGCGACGGCGATTAGCAGCTCGATGAGAGTGACGCCGGAGCGGAATGCGGAGTGCGGAGTGCGGAATGGGGAATGGGTATATAGATTCCGCATTCCGAATTCCGCATTCCGAATTCGAATTAATTCCGCACTCCGCATTCTGCAATCCGCATTCAGTTTCATTCTTGTGCGCTCTCCAGTGTGCCAGGGGTGAAGTTGGTGAGCGTATCGGCAACATCGCCGGTGAACGGGCCTTCGGGGAAGAGGATCAGAGGTAGATTGGATTGCGTCATTGCAAACGGAGACATATCCCCCCAAGCATCATCCAAGCCGGCGTGAAGAATTTGAAACTTGTTTTTGTTCACAAAAACGTAATCTTTGGCCACAGGAGTCGCTGTGGAGCTAAAGCCTTCGCGAAGCTTTGTTAGAGCATAAATTTGGTCGGGGCTGGTAGCCAAGCCAGTCATATTTATGCAGTACTCCATCGGATCATGACGCGAAGCATCGAAATACACGTAGGGACGTTCGGAACCTGAAGGGTTATAAGTCCAAAGATTGATTTGTCTCTCAATGCTAGGGTCTTTAGGATCGTTGTAAGTAATAAATCGTCCGTCAAAGACGCCGGCATCGGTACGTGGACCCAAACGAGCGAGGTCGAATTCATAGATGCGATTGCGGCTTTCGAGAATTTCACCATCAACGGATGTAGAGATGAACGATGGTCCTCCCGGTCCCGAGATAGGATATTGCGGATCATCACTGAAACCACCCAACCAGAAATAGATCGCTTCAGCACCATTCAAGCCATTATCCAGTGCTGAAGGGTTACCATTCGAAAGAGTTCCGGTGGCACCCCCCAAACGTTGAATCAAGCCGAGTGGTTCCTGGTGGCGTGGGAAAGCCTTCTTGAACGCTCGCTCAAAGTCTTTGATGGTCATTTGGTAGATCGAATTTCCGAGAAAACTGTTACTACTGTCGTTCATCCCATTCGGCGGATAAATCCCATACTGCTTTCCTACCTTAAAATCCTCCATTGACTGTGCGAGCTGGTTTATTTCCACAGAGATTCGTGCCCGCTTGGCGGCGTTGAGCGCATTGACGGCGCCGGCCGTGATGAGAGCTGCCAGGATGGCGATGATCGTGATTACGACCAAGAGTTCGGTCAATGTGAAGGCGGAATGCGGATTGCGGAATGCGGAATGGGCATTGCGCAAGCCGAATCGCGGGTTCTGATTTCCCTTATATCCCGCAATCCGAATTCCGAATTCCGAACTTCTTTTCCGTCCCATAGCAGTTTCTCCTGATTTAACTGGTTGAATTAGGTGCAAATCGTGTGCGCAAGGCCGCTAGCTGGGCGTTTTTGGCCAAAAGTCGCGATTTCTCGCTTCTGGCAGGCCGAAACGTCTCATTTTGCGAACATTACCCCCCCAGATGGGGTGGTTTTGCCGCCCCGCGACGCTGGACACTTTGCGCTGTCGCGGCAGTGTATTGTAGCGGAATAGAACAGTAGGCGCTAGGCGCTGGTTACTAGGCGCTGGTCAGAAATCGTTCCAACAAACTCTGACTAGCGCCTAGCGCCTAACAACTAGCGTCTATCCAGTTAGTCCGTTGATCAGTTCTACCAGCGGGATGAAGAGGGCGATCACGATGAAACCGACGGCACCGCCGAGGAAGAGGATCAGCAGCGGTTCCATCAGCTTGGTGAGGCCGTCGGTGAGTACGGCGACTTCTTCGTCGTAGGTGTCGGCCACTTTGTAGAGCATCGTATCGAGTTCGCCCGTCTCTTCGCCGACGTCGACCATGTTCACAACAATGTCGTCGACGACTCGCTGGCGGTATTTAAACATGTACATCAACAGTCCGACCGGGCCGCCGATGAAGCAGAACCAGAAGAAGGCGGCGACCGGATGGAAGCTGAGTTGGGAGTATTCCTTCATCGGTTGGGCGATGGCATCACCCTCGCGAATGCGTTCGCTAATGCGAGCATAGAGTTTTTCGAACACCGCGTTGCCGGCGGTCTCGCGGGTGATGTTCAAGGCTTCGAGGATCGGCACGCCGGAGGAGATCAGGGTTCCCAAGGTCCGCGAGGTGCGGGCCATGATGTTCTTTTCGATCAGGTTGCCGAAGATGGGGACCTTGATCGTGAATTGGTCCCAACCCATGCGGCCGGCCTTGAATTTGCGGATGAGTTTGATCGTGAGCCAGATGGCCACCGGCACGCCGGGGATCAGGTACCAGTAGCTCACGCACCAGTTGGAGAATGCGATCAGATAGACCGTCATCATGGGGAGATCGAGATCGAAATCGTCGAAAATCGCTTGGAAACTCGGGACGATCTTGATCATGATGAACGTCAAAATACCGACGGCCACCGACACGACGACGATCGGATAGATCATCGCCCCTTTGACTTTGCGCTTGAGAGATTCACTTCGTTCTTTGAAGTCGGCCAGACGTTGGAGGATGACTTCCAGGGCACCACCCGCCTCACCAGCTTTGATCATGTTCACATAGAGTCGGTCAAACGCCTTGGGCGCCTTGGACATCGCTTCGGAGAGCGTGTCGCCCCCTTCGATCGCTTCGCAAGTGTCTTCGAGTGAGTATTTGAGTCGCCCCGGCTTGGCCTGATCACCGAGGATGCGCAGGGAGCGCAAAATCGGCAGGCCGGCGTCTTGGAGAATAGACAGTTGGCGCGTGAACGCGGTGAGATCTTTGGATTTGACGCCGCCGAAGACGAATCCCCGCTTCTTTTTACCGGGGCCCCCTTCGGATTTCTTGCGCGCCTTTTTGACGGAGATCTTCGTGACGAAGTAGCCCATCTGCCGAATGGTGGCTTGGGCATCTTCCTCGGTCGCCGCTTCGATCACATCTTTGATCTCAGCGCCGGTCGAATCCATCGCTTCAAATTGAAAAGTAGGCATAGGAATTAAGTTATGAGTCTTGAGTCGCGAGTCGCGAGTTTTGCGTGATTAGATTCCGCATTCCGCACTCCGAATTCCGCATTTCTCTCTCATCCTTCAATAATTGTTTCTCTTACCACTTCCTCGGGGGTTGTGACTCCTTCGTAGGCAACTTTCATACCGGCATCTCGCAAGGTGAACATGCCGGCTTTCTGGGCAGCTTTGCGGAGATCGTCGGTGGAGGCGTTCTGCATGATCATCTCTCGCAGTTCGTTATTCATGATCATGAGTTCGAAAAGCCCGACGCGTCCCTTGTACCCTGTATTATTGCAGTTTTCGCAGCCAGAACCACGATAAAATTTCTTACCCTTCAAATCCTCGGGGGAAAGCTGCAAATCGTCGAGAATCTCTTGGGAAGGTGAGTATTCTTCGCGGCACTTGGCGCAGACCCGCCGTACCAGCCGTTGGGCCAGAATCGCCTCGACCGTGGCCGTAATCAGGAACGTGGGGACCCCCATGTCTTTCATACGCGTGATCGTGCTGGGGGCATCGTTGGTATGCAGTGTGCTAAACACCATGTGGCCTGTAAGAGACGCTTGGACAGCGATCTCGGCGGTCTCCAGATCGCGGATCTCGCCGACGAGAATTTTGTCCGGGTCCTGCCGCAGGATCGCCCGCAGACATTGGGCAAAGGTGTTGCCAATCGAGGCATCGATCGGCACCTGGATGATGCCTTCCATGTCGTACTCGACCGGGTCTTCGGTGGTGATTAGTTTGTCTTCGATCGTGTTCAGCTCGTTGAGTGCCGAGTAGAGGGTTGTCGTTTTGCCCGAGCCGGTGGGACCCGTCACCAACACGATGCCGTTCGGCTTGGAAATCACATCGCGGAAGATCGCGAGCAAATCATCATTCATGCCGACTTTTTGCAGATCGAGCGATACGACCGAGCGATCGAGTACCCGCATAACCACGCTTTCGCCAAACATGGTGGGGAGCACGCTCACACGCAGGTCGACCGGATGGCCACCGACGGTCAGCTCGATGCGTCCATCCTGTGGCATGCGGCGTTCCGCGATATCGAGATTGGCCATCACCTTGATGCGGGTAGTGATCGCAAAGGCCAAGTGACGTGGCGGGGGAACCATTTCGTAGAGCACGCCGTCCGCCTTGATGCGGATACGGAATTCGTCTTCAAACGGCTCGAAGTGCAAGTCGCTCGCGTGGTCTTTAATCGCCAGCAGCAGCACCATGTTCAAAAGCTTGCGGACCGGGGCACTGTCGGCCATGGCTTCGACGCTGGCCAGGTCGACCGAGTTGCCCTCGGCGGCAGCCACCGCAGCGGCGAGGTCTTTGTCGTCTTCCAGATCGTGAACGATGCTCTCGACGCTCTCGGTGTTCTCGCCATAGTAGCGGTCGAGCGCGGCCAGGATGCCGGGCTCGGTGGCGACGGCCACTTTGATGTTGTAGCCGAGGAAAGTGCGGAGTTCGTCCTGGACACTTAAGTTCTGCGGATCGCACATCGCGATCGTGAGCGTATCGTTCTCAAATTCGATTGGCACGATGCGATACATCTGTGCCATCGGCTCGGTGACTTTTTCCAGAGTCTCAGGGGCAATCGTCAGGTCACCCACTGCAACGGTGCGGAGCGACATCTGCTCGCCGAGGGCCTGAACGAGTTGCTCATCGTTCACCAAGCCCATGTCCATAGCGACCTGACCCAAGAGCTGGCCGGGGCGCTGCTCTTGCTCTTCGACCAGCGTTTCGAGCTGCTCGTCGGATATATATCCGAGGTCAACCAGGATTTGTCCAATGCGACGTAGGGCCATTTTGAAGCTGTTAGCGGTTAGGTGTTAGCGGTTAGGTGTTAGCGGTTAGTGGCGAGCCGGATGCGTTAGCTTCCGGGATTGTCAGTGGTCAGTGGTCAGTTGTTTATCGCGGAGAATCTTCGATCCGTGCATAGCCGCGACTCAACGAGTCGCAGGGGTCTTCATTCATTACTCGTCGTTCATCCCGCTTCCTCACCCATCTTCACCGGGTTCGGGTTCGTCGAAGACGCCTCGTTCGGCGCCTGCAATTCTGCGGGCGAGTTCCTCGGGCATGTTGGCTTTGGCGATGACGTCTTCCTTGGTCGCGAGCTCGTTTTTCCAGTGTTCGAACAAGTGGTCGTCGAGCAATTTCATGCCATGCTTCGAACCCGTCTGAATCGACGAAGTAATGCGGAAGATCTTGTTTTCACGAATCAAGTTGGCGATACCCGGCGTGACGACCAAGGTCTCAAACGCAGCGACACGCCCCCCGCCGATGCGTGGAATCAGTTGCTGGGCGAGAATACCAATGATCGAACTGGCCAACTGGGTACGAATCTGATCTTGTTGGTTGGTGGGGAAGACGTCGATGATACGATTGATCGTGCCGGCGGCGCTACTAGTATGCAACGTGCCAAACACTACGTGTCCCGTTTCCGCCGCGGTGATAGCCGCTTCGATCGTCTCGAGGTCACGCATTTCACCGACGAGAATCACGTCGGGGTCTTGTCGCAAGGCACGGCGAATTGCCTCAGCGAAGGAAGTCACGTCGACTCCCACTTCGCGCTGGTTGATCGTCGATTTGCGATGATCGTGGTAAAACTCGATGGGGTCTTCGATTGTGATGATGTGATGATCGATCGTGGAATTGATGTAGTCGATCATCGCCGCGAGGGAGGTCGATTTTCCTGAACCCGTGGGACCGGTCACAAGAATCAGACCGCGGGGACGCATGATCAGATCTTTGAAAATCGTGGGGATCTTGAGATCCTCCATGCTCATCAAATGCACGGGAATCTGCCGCAGCACCATCGCCACATTGCCACGCTGGCGAAACACTGACACACGGAAACGTGCCTGGTCGCCGAACGCGAAGCCAAAGTCGGTACTGCCGGTCTCCTGGAATTCCTGCTGGCAGCGGTCCGGCGTGATGCTTTTCATCAGGCCCATCGTGTCGGCCGGTTCGAGCACTTTGGTCTTGAGTTTTTGCATGTGGCCATGCAAACGGAGCACAGGTGGTTGGCCCACCGTGATATGCAAATCGCTTGCTCCCTGCTTGACTTGGGCAGAGAGCAGTTTGTCGATTAAGATTGTGCCCATAACTCTGGTTCCGTGTGCCGCGTTGCGAGACGGCTAACTTTTATTCTAATTGCGAGTTAGTTTTCTGTGCGTTTCGAGACGCGGAAAACTTCCTCTAAAGTGGTGATTCCTTGGAGGGCTTTGCGGATTCCATCGTCGTAGAGTGTGGTCATGCCGGATTTAATGGCTGCCTTGCGAATCTCAGGGGTCGAGGCCCCCGCGAAGGCGAGCTCCCGCACTTTTGAGTTCATCATCATCAACTCGAAGATACCAAGTCGCCCACGGTAGCCACTCTTTCCACAATGCGAGCAGCCTTGCCCCTTCATGAACGTGGCGGTGGCGGCCTGCTCGGGAGTGATGCCGGCGGCTTCGAGTTGGCCGTCGGTGGGGGTGTGAGGATGTTTGCACTTCGTGCAGACCACGCGAACGAGTCGTTGGGCCAGGATGCCAATAATACTTCCAGCTACCAGGTAAGCCGGCACCCCCATGTCGACCATACGCGTGATCGCACCGGGTGCGTCGTTGGTGTGCAACGTGCTAAATACCAAGTGACCGGTGAGTGAAGCTTGGATACCCATGGAAGCCGTCTCGTGATCGCGCATCTCGCCAACCAGGATGACGTTAGGAGCTTGACGCAGCATCGCGCGAATAATCAAGGCAAAGTCCAACCCGATGTTGTGACGCACTTCCACCTGATTGATGCCAGGCAAGTAGTATTCAACGGGATCCTCGGCGGTAATGATTTTGCGATCGGGCCGATTGAGCTCGTTGAGTGCCGCATAGAGGGTTGTTGTTTTTCCGGAACCGGTCGGTCCCGTGACGAGAAAGATCCCGTTGGGCCGGCGAATCAAACTGCGGAACTTGCGGAAGTCTGCCTCGGCGAGGCCCAATTGGCGCACGCCGACCTTGATGTTGTCTTTGTCCAGAAGTCGCATCACGCACGATTGACCGTGCGAGGTGGGGAGCATGCTGACGCGGAGATCGAGTTCTTTGCCACCAGCCGTGATTTTGATGCGACCATCTTGCGTACGGCGCCGCTCGGCAATGTCCATTTTCGCTAGAATCTTGATACGTGAGAGCAAGGCACCCAAAAGTCGCCGAGGGGGGCTATCGCGTTTCACGAGAACTCCGTCGATGCGATAGCGAATTCGCACGACTTCTTCAAAAGGTTCTACGTGAATGTCTGAGGCCCGCAGCTGCACGGCTTCGGTAATCATCAACTGCACAAGCCGCACGATAGGAGCACTGGTTTCGTCAACCACGTCGTCGTCGCCAGCATCATCGTCGCTTTCGGTCTCGGTAAAGTCGATCGCCGTGTCGGTAAATTCCTGCAACATCGAGTCTGCCGACTCGCCATCCATCTGGCCGTAGTTGCGGTTGATCGCTTCGAGGATACTTTCCTTGGTGGCGATGCCGATATCGACTTTGCGATTGAGGATGAACTGGAGCTTGTCGAAGGTTTCAAAATCTTCGGGGTTGCTCACAATCACTTTCAATTTGCCATCGTCTTCCGAAAATGGAATCACGGCATTTTCGCGAGCGACCGACTCGGGTACGAGTTCCACCACGGCGGGAGGAATCGGCACACTGTTGAGATCGTAGTATTCATACTTGTGCATCTTGGCCAGGGCGCGCCAAACCTGTTCGGGGGCGGCATAACCTAACTGCACGATCGCTTCTTGAAGCGTGAGCCGGCGCGAACTTGAGACCGTCTCGGCCTCTTGCAATTGCTCGGGGCCGATGATCCGATTCTTGACGAGATAATCACCAAATTTAGACATCGCAGAAAAGTCTCTGTTCTCTTCGCTTCTGGTCCGCGCGGCATATCGGGAGAACTTGCTGACTCTGCTTCCAATCTCCGCTTGCCTCACTGGCCAGCTGAGAAAAGATCACAATGTCGCAAGACAAGAACGAAACTCCCGAATCGCAAAACGACCCAGCCAGCCTGCTGGCCTGCCATTTTGGACAGAAGTCCGTGCCCCCTGGGGAGTTACGCACATTCCCCACCTCACCGCATAGTCTCTAGGCTAATGGCGGAAAGGCAGAATGTCAATTAAGTGAGGGGCGAGAGCCAGGAGAACTGCAAAGTACGTCGGCATTCGTAGGAAAGTGACCAATGTACAATTTCCAATGACTAATTTCAGCAGGATTCTCGACAGTTTTGGTCATTGGTCCTTGGTAATTGGCCAATTGCAAAGCCATGTGTTTTTTGAATTTGCAGTTCTCCTGAGGCGGGAGATTAGAGATTAGTGACGAGAGTCGAGGGCAGGTGTGGGCTATCTAGCCGTTTTGACAGACTCGTTCGCAGTAGATTCGCTTGGATTCTTCCCTGACTTGATTTTACGTGCGTCTTGTCGCAATCGTGTGGCTGTCGTCCGGAGCGCATCTGCCTGAGAATAGAGATCCAGCGACTCCAACAGATATGCCGATTGCTCCATTCGCCAGGCGGTTTCACGAAGTGCATCGACGGGCGTTGACTGCCGCGCTGTCCAGCTGGGTTGGTGAAGGTGATAGGTCGGCACAGGTGGCGCAGTTGGGGGAGGGGCCCATGGGCGACTTTTCGGAGGTTCGGGAGCCGAGAAATCACTGACGATCGACCCCCCTAGTTCTTCCTGCAAACGCAAGACTTCGCGAGCCACTTCCTCCGCTGCCGGCGAGGACGCCCCGGGTTGATCCGTGACATACGCGGCCGTGGGATCGCCTGCCTCGGACGATTTTTTCAGAGTCGCTGCGTCACCCAATGGACTTAGGGTGAGGATCATACCTAGCGAAAGCAGAACCGAGCTAGTGAAACTATTGGAGTTTGTCATTTGAAATCCTTTCTTTCTCAAGCGAGCCGGGTAGTCCTCGACCCCGGGCTGTTTCAGATCTGGTCACCGATCTCAAGTAGCCCGGGGTCGAGCAGCCCGGGGTCGAGGACGACCCGGCTCGCTGTGGGTTATGAAAAGAGGGCGCTGCTTTTCGAGAGCAGCGCCCCGATTCATCACCGATCCCGTGTGGATCGCTGCTTAGATCAGTTGGGTCGGAAAATGCGTCTCGCATTCGCCATTCAGTCGGGTTTCCTCTTCCCAGTCATAAGCACCACGTATAGGCCTTTCCGCATATTCTGCCAAATCTGGCCGCACACGTACGTATCGATAGCGGTCGCCGTCGACAAGCTCATCCGCGTATTCGCGGTGGAGATAGCGAAGTGGTTCGATGCGATCTGCCTCGAGCCGATCCATATAGCGTCTGCGCGCCCGCGGGAGAGTTCCAGCGGGGCCCGACGCCAGTCGCAGCAGGAAAGTGCGAATAACGGTGAGCGACAAACCTCCGGTGCGTTCTTGGCAAAGCCACTTCGCTTCGCGCCACAGATTCTCATGTCTGGCAAGTTCCAGCAGCTCGTGCCCATCAAACGTGAGGCGGACGCAAGGCACACCGGCCGTGGTGCGATCCACTTCCTTGAGCAAGCCGGCGTCGATGAGTAGGCGGAGATGATACCGAATTCGCTCTTCGGTTTCGTGATTCATATTTGGGCGCAGAATGCTCACAGAGCAGTCGGCCCCCTTTGCTTCGATGTCCAGCAGCAACTGCCGAGCGAGATCCAATTCGCGTCTCATAGATGTGCACCTCCATTTGCACGGGGAAAAAATCGGGTTGGCCGAGCATCGTCTCCCGGCCCTGGGTCGTTTAGGTCGCTCCCGGAAGTGAATGCTCATGGGGAGAAACCGCTTGAAATTTGTCTCAAACTTCCCGATGGGTCAAGATCGGTTGATGATCCCACGAGATCAGACCGAGTGGGGCTTTGGGACATGCTCAAAATCGGCTGATATCCGACATATTGCGACCCTCCCCTGCTAGCATTGATTCCGCTAAGATGGAAGATTACAGGGCCCTCCGACCCGGAAAGAGACGCCGAGGTCAATTGCTAGCCAGGAAGGTAGTTTTCTTATATGACCAAACACATTTTTGTAACCGGCGGTGTCGTCAGTTCCTTGGGAAAAGGGCTCACCAGCGCGTCAGTAGGGATGCTGCTTGAAAGGCGGGGACTGAGCGTGCGAATGCAGAAGCTCGATCCCTATATCAACGTCGATCCCGGCACGATGAGTCCGTATCAGCACGGCGAAGTTTATGTGCTCGACGACGGCAGCGAGACCGATCTCGACTTGGGCCATTATGAGCGATTCACAAGTTCCCCGCTTACACGCGATTCCAACTACACCACCGGTCAGATTTATCAGTCGGTCATCAACAAGGAGCGTCGCGGCGAGTTCCTGGGCAAGACCGTGCAGGTAATCCCGCATATCACCAATGAAATCAAGTCGGTCATTCACAAGGTCGGCAAAGACAGCGTCGCCAAGGAAAGGGACGAGCAGGTCGACGTGGTCATCACCGAAATCGGTGGGACCGTGGGTGACATCGAAAGCCTGCCCTTCCTCGAGGCGATCCGTCAGTTCGCCCTTGATGTGGGCAAGGAAAACTGCCTCTACATTCATCTTACCTTGGTTCCCTATTTGAAGGCTGCCCGCGAGCTCAAGACCAAGCCGACCCAGCACTCGGTTGGTCAGTTGCGTGAGATCGGCATCCAGCCAGATATTCTCATCTGCCGCACCGAACAGCCGATCAGCCGCGAAGATCGTGAGAAAATCGCCCTGTTCTGTAACATCTCGCTCGATGCCGTGATTGAGGAACGTGACAAGGATTTTTCGATCTATGAGGTGCCGTTGAGCCTGTTGGATAACAATTTGGACGGGCTGATTTGTGAAAAGCTGGGGCTGCAGACGCCTGAGCCCGATCTGGAGGATTGGCGAAATTTACTCAAGCGACTTCGCAATCCTGATTGCGAAGTGAGCATTGCGGTTGTGGGGAAATATGCCGAGCATCGAGATGCCTACAAGTCAATCTACGAAGCACTTGATCACGCCGGCATGGCCAATGGGGCTCAGATCCGGCTGGCCCGGATTCGTAGCGAGGATGTCGAGGACGAAGGTGCCGAGAAACTTCTCGCAGGTTTTGACGGCCTGCTGGTTCCAGGAGGTTTTGGCGAACGAGGCATCGAAGGCAAAGTCGCTGCAATTCGTTACGCCCGGGAGAAGAACATTCCGTTTTTTGGGATCTGTCTGGGAATGCAATGTGCCGTGGTGGAAATCGCTCGCAATGTTTGCGGCCTGGAAGGTGCCCACTCGACTGAGTTCGATAAGGAAACACGTCACCCAGTGATTTGCTTGCTGGACGACCAGCGTACGATCACCGACATGGGAGGCACCATGCGGCTCGGTACTCAGCCCACGAAACTCGCCGCTGGGAGTCATTCCGCCAAGAGCTATGCAACAGAGCAAGTTTCGGAGCGGCATCGCCATCGCTACGAAGTCAACAACGAGTATCGTGAGCAACTGATAGAGCATGGTCTGTCGCTCGCTGGAACTAGCCCCGATGGTTCGCTAGTGGAAATCATTGAGTTTCCTGCCCATCCCTGGTTCGTAGCGGTTCAATACCACCCCGAGTTTCAGTCGAAGCCGACAGCGGCTCATCCACTATTTGCCGGTTTTATTCAGGCAGCGGTCGAGCACCATCAGGGCCGTGGTGATCGGCCTCATGAAAGTTCCCCAGACAATCTGACGTCGGACGAGGAAGATACCGTTCCATTTCTCCGCAAGGCGCACTAACCCACTCAAGGAGAATCCACGATGAGTGATGATAAAAAGATCTTTGTTGACGAGAATTGGAAAGACCAGGTCGAAGCTGAAAAAGCAGCCTATGATGAGCAGCCCAAGACGGACGAAGCGAAAGATGCTCAAGCTCAATCCTTGCCCCCGGCAAGTTTTGAAATGCTGGTAAGCACTTTCGCCTCGGAGGCACTGATCGCCCTAGGGCAGGTGCCCAATCCGATGAACAACGAGTACACGATCAGTTTTGAGCACGCTCGCTATACCATCGACATGCTGCAGGTTTTGGAAGAGAAGACCAAAGGAAATCTCTCGACAGAAGAAGCCGCCATGCTCGAAAGCCTGTTGCATCAACTGCGAATGGCCTTTGTCGCCTTGCAGGGGCAGGTCAAGGAGCAGGCAGCCGCAGAGCCTACCAAGTCAAAGCTGGAACTCTAAAAGAACTCGCCGACGATCACATCCCTTTAAAGCCGCCCCCGGAAGGGGGTGGTGGCTCTCAATAAAAAAATCACCATGCCCAGCCGGCGATTTCCGCGGCTTTATGAGCCCAATAGCCTGTTAGGATGCGACTTGCATTTCCCACCGGGTGACAAACGGAGGGTTGGTAATGGCTATCGTGCCGACCGGGCATGGTGACGAAATAGCGGTTAGCTATTAGCAGTTAGTCCTTAGCCAGAGACCTCTTGGAATTACTCTTGCTAATGACTAATAGCTAATACCTAACTGCTTTCTAATCCGCTAACTCATCAAACAAACTTCTGAACTCTGGCATGTGCTCCCCGATGTGCTCGCTCCAGCGCGAGGGATTCCATACTTCCACGCACACCGCGGCGCCGACGACCAATAGTTCTCCTGCGGGTTCTACTTCTAAAAAAGTCCGAAAACTGTCGGGAACTGCGATACGTCCGCGACCTGCTATCGGAACCGTCTTATGGCGGGTGGAGAGCAACCGACCGAACATCTGCACTTTGTCGATCCGCCCTCCAAGTCTGCCACTTCGTATTTTGCCAGTGACCAGTGAGACGCCTTCACGCAGCCATTTGTCCCACTCCTGCGGGTGCCAAATGCTGACGCAGCCGGGCTGCTCCTTGGCCAAGACGCATTCGTTGCTGTCGTCACTGAGTTCCTCCGCCCACTCCGCAGGCAGTGAAAACCGAAACCGTTCGTCCAACGAACGCGCCCATTCACCGAGAAACAATTCGGAGGTTTCGGCCATGGAGTACCCATCGGACAGCATTGACTACGCCACGATAAACTCCTTTTATGGCTTGTTTCCCCAATAATATGCTTAATAAAGCCTATATTGGGCTTATATCCCACTTAATAGGGGAGATTTTACCCGCTTTTGGAACCCATGCAAGTACGAGATCGGGAGAAATACGAGATTCGCTGAAAAGCAAGCAAGGGAGAGCAATCTGAGGAAGACAAGGGTTTTCTGATAGCCCTCGGCGGAAGCCGTGGGTTCGCTACCCTTCCCCCAACGTCTTCTTCTTGCGCAGCAGGTGATGATAATGTTGCGCAAACCGGTGGGCCTCGTCGCGGATGTATTGCAGGAGCCGCAGGGCGAAAGAATGGCGTGTAAGCCGTAGTGGCTCGCCGCGACCGGCGACGAAAATCAGCTCCTCTTTTTTTGCTAGGGAGATCACACGTGGTGGTTCGATCCCCAGCGAATCAAAGGCTTTGAGCACACTGTTGAGTTGCCCTTTGCCGCCGTCGATCAACAACAGATCGGGAAACATTTCGGTATCGTCGCGGAGCTTAGCGAATCGGCGGGTGACGATTTCCTGCATGCTGGCGTAGTCGTCGATCCCCTCGACTTCACGGATGCGATAACGCCGATAGCCCGGTTTGAAGGGCATGCCATCAATGAACTGTACAAGGCTGGCCACCGTTTCGTCGCCTCCCAAGTGGGCGATGTCCATCCCTTCGATGGTACGCGGCGCGACTTTGAGCTTGAGAACCTTTTGTAGTCCTTTCAGGCCTTTTTGGGGATCGATATAAAACACCTCCGGCTGAACATTCTTATCGAGATCGCCTCGCTCGTTGAGCGATTCGAGCATCGCAATCTCATCACGCAAACGGGCGGCCTGTTCGAAGCGGCGTGCTGAGGCGGCCTCCTGCATTTCCTTCTTCATTTCTTTGAGCAGTGGCTTGCGTTTTCCCTCCAGAAACTTTTTCAAGCGACCGATGTCCTTGCGGTACTCTTCTTTCGAGATGCGTAAGCTGCAAGGGGCCGTGCATTGCTTGATTGAAGCGAGCAGGCAAGGCCGAAACCACCGCCACCGCTCATCCTCGGCGTCGATGTCGAGCGAACAGGTGCGGAATTGGAAGACGCGTTGCAGCACCTGGATCGCACCATTGAGACTCCCGGCACTGGTGAAGGGGCCATAGAGTTTCACTCCCGAGGAACGGGGCTCACGGGTGACTTCGATGCGGGGAAAATCTTCATGGGTCGTAATCTGCAAGTAGGGGAATGTCTTGTCGTCGCGCAACTCCTTGTTGAAGGGGGGTAGAATGTCCTTAATGAGTCGCGCCTCCATCAAGAGGGCATCGACTTCGCTTTCTGCATCCATGAAATCAACGTCATAGACCGCTTGGACCAGTTTACGAGTCCGCTGATCCTCGGCGGCGGCTTTGAGAAAATAACTCCCTGCACGGGCACGCAAATTCTTGGCCTTGCCAACGTACAGCACTCGGCCTGATTGATCCTGAAAGAGATAGACTCCCGGGGTATTCGGGAACTTCGAGCGCACCTTCTCGCCGGCACGCAGAAAGAATTCTGCTTGCGTTTTCGGTTCTGGTAGGTCGTGAGTTGCGTCCGATTGGTCGTCCATGGCACGATAATCGTAGGTTATCGCAGCGGGTTCGGCCAGCTTAGCTAGATTTGGAATGGGCGGATCCGCGACGATCCGTCCCCACCTACACTCCAGCAAAGGTCCGCATGTCTGCCTCCATCTTATCCAGACGCTTGTTGAGCATTTCTTTGGCGCGATCGAGATTAGAGAGTTGCTCTGGTGGTTCGTAGGTGAACATGTAGAGCTTGATTTTAGGTTCGGTGCCGCTGGGGCGGATTGCAACGTAATTCCCGTCAGCCTCAAGGTCGAGGATTACGAGGTCTCCCTTCGGTCCTTCGAGTTTCTTTTTGGAGCCATCGGGCAACACCGTTTCCTTGTTAAGGTAGTCGCGCATCTGTTTAAGATTGAACCCAGCAATCGACTGCGGTGGCGCCGAACGGAACTGCTGCATGACTTCCTTCATGCGGTCCATTCCCTCACTGCCAGGCATTTGAACGGAGACCGTGCGTTCGGAGTGCAAGCCATGTTGCCAAAACAAGTCATCTAGTTTTTCGTGCAATGTTTTCCCGTCAGCCTTAAGCTGAGCCGCCAATTCGCAAAGCAACAAGGCACCGGCGGCCCCATCTTTGTCGCGGACGTGCTGGCCAGCCATGTAGCCGTGCGATTCTTCGGTGCCGTAGAGGAAATCATTTGCCCCCTGTTCATCAATGACTCCGGCGATCCATTTGAACCCGACCAGTAAATCGCCAAAAGTTCGCACACCATAACTGTCAGCGATCCGGCGGATGAGTTGGGTAGTCACAAGCGTGGTGACGATAAACTTCTCTGGCGATAAATTACCGGCTGCTTGTCGAGTTTGCAGAACATGCTCGGCCAGAAGGGCACCAAGCTGGTTTCCTGAGAGCGTATCCCAGTCGGACTTCGGATCCGTCGTGAGAGGTGCAGAGCAACCGATCCGGTCACAATCTGGATCAGTTGCCAAGGCCAGATCTGCGTCAACAGAACGAGCTTGTTCTACAATCGAATCGAATACTTTGGGATTTTCTGGGTTGGAAACATGCCCGGGTACATTAGGAAAATCTCCATCCGGTTTGGCTTGCAAAGCGAACAGTTCCACGTCTTGGAACCCAGCTTTTTCTAACACAGGACAGACGGCACTAGCGCCCACGCCGTGCAGCGGTGAATAGACGACCTTCAAGTCGCGAGGTCCAGGAGTAGAAAGCTGAACCACGGCATCGATGAATTTCCGATCCACTTCTTCCTGACATTCCACAATCTGTCCTGCAGCCCGGGCCGTGTCGAAGTCGGCACGTTCGATTGTCTGGACAGACATCACTTCGTCGATCACACCTTGATCATGGGGAGGGAGCAGTTGGCCTCCGGTGGACCAATACGCTTTCACTGCGTTGTCGCTCGGCGGATTGTGGCTGGCGGTGACCATAATCCCGCAGGAGCAATTCTTGTAGCGCACCGTGAACGAGAGTTCCGGCGTGCTGCGATAGCCTTTGAGGTAGTAAACTTTGAAACCCGCAGCCACCATGATCTCGGAGCAGAGCCGCGAGAAGTGTTCCGAGCGATGGCGTGTGTCGTAGGCAATGGCACAGGCCAATGGAGCATCCGCTCCAAGTTGCGATTTCACGTAATTGGCCAATCCCTGCGCACTCTCGCCAATCGTGCGGTCGTTGATGGCATTGCTACCGATCGGGTACATCCGTCCCCGCCGACCTCCCGTGCCAAACGGGATAATGGTCCAAAAGGCGTCGTCGAGTTCCTGCCACTTCCCTGCCTCGATATGCTCGTTCACCAGCGGGGCATAATCTGCGTAGCGAGGCTCGGTGAGCCACGCACGGATATTTTCGGCGGCTGTGTCACTTAGATTGTCGGCAGCAACGGCTTGTTCGACCTGTTCCATGATGGCAGCGGTCATTGCAAATTCCTCGTTAATTGGCAGGAGCTCTCAACTAGTTCAATCATGGTAAGACAAATTACAACAAGGTGTCCCAGGGGACCAGCTAGCGATCGGCACTAGGGCGTGCCGCTGGCACAGATTTACTCACGAATTGGCTTTTCATCTCGGGGGCAGCAAGTTCTACGGCAAAATGAGTTAATCTCAGGTTTTGTTGCTCGTCGTGGCAGGTCTGTGAATGATGCAAACCATTGCAGCGTATGTATTTAGGCCTTATTCGGCAAGACACAGAATTTTCGCGGATTTCTTATCAAATCCGCGAACCTTTGTGCCAAAATTGACTCTTCACAGGTATTCGCGAGAGCGGGACGCATGAAAAAGGCAAGGTTTCGCTTGACCTTTAGCAATCCTCTAGCGAAACTCCTATTATCGGGTCGATAACCTGTGCAGGCGACCAAAGTGGTTTGTCCACACTGCAAGTCGACATTTTTCCTTCGGATCTCTCTAAGCAGCGCTCGGCGCAGCGAGGGTAATCATGCGTAATATTTCAAGCACCATCAGCACCTTTGGCATTCAGATTATTCGCCAGGGCATCACGCTGATCGTTCGCCGTGAAGCATTTCGCTCCCTTTGCGCCAATTCTTCACGAGCGCTCCAGTGGTTAGCGTCCTACGTGTCTATAGACATGTGCGACGTCATGTGGCATGTGCTCAGCGGGAAGCCCGCGTCGCACAAGGCCTGCTGCTTTGCCCTAGCCAAGCAGCAGGAGCGGAATGTGCGAGTTACGCGCCCCCGCTCAGTCAGCTGATTCTGGGACTCCCAGGCACTAGCAACGCCTCCCAAAATTCAAGTTGACCGCTAACAGCCCAAGCCCCTGATCGCGCACGGCTGTTCGGCAATTGCTCCCACTTGACCATCGGTCTAATTTTCCGCTGGCGTTTTTCGGGCACTTACATGCCCTCCCGACGCGCGGCTTATTTTGAGAGATAACGAGAGAACCATGAGTACTTTGTATTTGGATGATATCGAGACTGAAGAGATCAGCAATGAAGACCTCGTTCGCGCAGCCCAACTGGGCGATTCCAATGCGTTCGGGGATTTGGCAAGTCGATTCGAGCGCATGGTTTATGTGGTCTGCTGGCAGCGGCTACGCAATCACGATGAGGCACTTGAAGTAAGCCAGGATGTATTTATCAAGGCTTACGAAAAGCTTTACCAGCTCGAAGAGCCTGCCGCATTTGCGGGATGGTTGCGACAGATTGCTGTCAGACAAGCAATCAATCGGGCTACCCGTCGGCCTCCGTCGATTGCTGTTGAACCCCAGAGCCTGGACAATGCCGACAATCGGCACGTTGCACCGCTTGACTCGCTGTTGGCGTCGGAGCGGGAAACTCAATTGCACCAAGGCTTGCGGCGATTGGCATCGCTGGACCGTAGCACGCTGGAAGCGTTTTACCTAGACGGTCGCTCGATCAACGAGATGAGCGATGATTTCGATGCCCCCGTGGGCACGATCAAACGACGATTGCACGTAGCACGAAAGCGTCTCGCTAGAGAACTCGAGTGCTTGCAGGCAGTATAAGCCGTCTGCGTAAAGGCAACGCTGGGGGATTGCAATCCTCCGGCGTTGTTTTTTTCCATTATTTCTTAGAGGCCATCGCTCCGCAGGACACGCAGATCCAGCCGGTGATCATGGCAACGCCCCCCAGGGGCACGATTGCTCCCAACCAGCGCAAGCTTTCAGGTCCCAGCGCCATAACATAGAGGGAGCCGCTGAATAGTGCGATCCCTATCAGAAAAAGTGTTGGAGCGGCGCGAAACCACTGAGAGGCATCACTGAGTTCAGTAATTAGCACGGCACACAAGATGCCTATCGCATGAAACAGGTTGTAGCGCACGCCCGTCTCGAACCACTGCATGCGCCGAGCAAGATCGGCTTCGTAGCCTAGGTTGAGAATCTTCTCCTCCAGACCGTGCGCTGCATAAGCACCCAGTGCGACCGCAATCGCGGCGAGGAAAGCTCCCAAGGATAAGGCAACACGATTGGACATGAGGTAAATGACCAATTTCCAATGACGAATGACCAAAGCAACTCACTTCGTCATTCGAAATTTAGATTTCTTTCGTCATTGGGTACTTCGTCATTCGTCATTTTCTCCACCTACTCCTGCGAAATTCCCAGGCGTTCCTCTTCTTCCTCTTGAATGATGATATGAGGCGTGACCATCATCATCAAACTGTTGGTATCTCGTCCGATGCCAACGTTGCGGAAGAGTCGATCCACATAAGGAATCTTACCCAACAGCGGGACGCCAAATTCGCTCCGCTGCTCACTCAACCGTTTCACTCCGCCTAGCAGAACGGTTCCCCCATCGGGGACGCTGACCGTGGTCGCTACGGTAATGATCTGGAACGTCGGCAACTGAACTGTCGTACCACTCCGGGTGATCTGTTCTGCATTGTCCTCAGTCTCGTCATTGCCATCCTGACCCGAATTGGTGCTGTTGCTCACCGAGGTCGTTTCTGATCCTTCGAAGGTAAAGGTATCCACGTCACCGATTTGACTGAAGAATGGAACCAGCGTGAGTCGCACATAACGACGATCGTCAGAGACGACGGCCTGGACAGTCAACAAGGTACCTTCTGATAGCACCACGATCACCGGCTGTTGTGCGGCCGCGAATTCTCCGACCACAGGAATCACACTAATCACGAACGGTCGCAAGGAGGTGTCAGCCACAATACCTTGCTGGCCATTGAAGAGCGTTACCTTGGGGGCTTGCAGCACGTTCGAGCGTTGGTCTCCTTGCGACGCATTAATCAAGAAGAATGCTTCGATGTCGCTTAGGATCGCGAATCCAAACGAGCCGACATCCTGGAATCCACCAACGGTGGGTTCCGTCAAACTGAACGAATTATTGCGATAGGGGATGTCGAGATCGACCGTGAAGTCAGGCAGTGGATCCGTCAAACCGGTTGGATTGCTGGAAATACCGACTGTTGCACTGGCTCGACTAGGCTCGAAAACAGGATTAGCCGTATTCGTCAGATTCGCTATGTGAGTTCCGTCTTCGATATTGAAGTCGAAATCGATACCGATTCGCTCAAAGAATTGGTCGGACAAACGAATGAAGCGGACTTCGATCGTGACCTGTAGATCCTGCAATCTACGCAGTTGTTCCAGCAGGTCACGGATCTGATCATGGACTTTTTGAGTCTGGCTAATCACGAGACTGAGATTCGTGGGGAAGGGTTGGATTTCTCCTTCACCACTACCGTTCTCCATCCAACTGTCGTACTCCACGGTCGTCACGATCAGATCGATGAGAGAATCGAAGTCAGCATTCGCCGCCCCACCCAGTCCACCTGGACCACCTCCCATGGGAACCGACGATGCACCGGGCGCGCCGCTGTTTGCTCCGAATTGCTGGGCCATTGCACCACCTGGCATCATGCCATCCTGTGGAGGAGCACCTGGAACCATCGCAACGGGAGCCGATTGTCGGGCACCATTGCTGAACGGTACGGCCGCATAGGCATCGTTGATCAGCCCTTGCAAACCCATGTTGTTGCTAGGTACGAAATTGGGAATTGGAATCACGAGGTCGGCGACGTTATAGGTGCGAGTAATAAGATCGCCATCGCGGATTTGCTCACTCGTGATCTTAAGAACTTCGTCTTTGATCATATAGGTGAGATGCAATGGCTCAAGAATCAGGCTCAAGGCACTCTTAAGCGAAATCTCTTTGCCCAGGTTGAGGGTAACTGTCGCATCGCTTTGCACTCCCTCTTGGCTCAAACCGCGAGGATCGAGATGGATATTTATCCCGGCAAGCTTCGACAATCCATCGACCACCTCGGAGAGAGGCATGTTGTTGTAGCTGGGTAAAACCGGCGTACGAAGCTTTCGCTCAATTTCTAGCTCACGTTCAGTGCGATAAGAATTGCGATCGCTAGAGCCTTTGCGATTTGGAATGTCTTTCCAATGCTCAATATCATAGGTGATCGGATCATTGGAGTCTCTCATGCCTTCGGCGGCTGTGAGCCTGATGTCCTGGGTCACCCGCATGAATCCGTCTTCGGCAATATTGGCTATTTCTTGATTGAGCTTCTCCCGGCGGATAAACTTCGCACTTTGCCATACTTGCTGAGCAACTGGTTCTTCAGGAGCCATCTCATAAAGTCGTTGCGCGACCACCTCTGCCTCGGCATACCGGTGTTCATCAATTAACCTGTTAAATTGATCCACCATCTCGGCGATCTTCTCTTGAACCTGGATTTTGACGGCGCGTTTGCGATCGACTTCTTCCAGGACCTTGTTGTTGGCCTCGTCGAGTTCGATTTCGGATTGGTGTTCTTTGATGTAGCGCTGTGTCTCGGCAATGCTTAGCTCAAGCCGACGCTGGAGTTGAGTTTTGGTGCTCTGGTCCAATTCTGACTTGGTGACCAACTCGCCCGCTTCTTCCAGGATTGCAAGAGACTGGCGAGGATCGGTTTCACGAAGCTTGGCTGCTTCGGTTTGGCGCTTGCCGATTTCCGCAGCCAACTGGCGCGCAATAACGACCTGTCCGCTTGTGGCGGCGTCGATCAGGGTATTTCCTGTTGCGCTCGAAGGGCTCTTTTCGGGACTAGCTGACAGCATCTGCAAATGGTCCTGCAGCTGCTGCTGGTTGGTCAGGTCGAGCTCACCCCGACGCTTGTAGGCCTGACGGAATAACTTTAGTGCCTGGGCACGGTCTCCAGCGCGCAGAGCAACTTCCCCTTCTTGCAACAGGGCAAAGGGATCCATCATTTCGGGTGCCAGATCTTTAGTCACCACATCTTCAGCCAAAGGTAACGGCTCTGGCTCCGTGGTAGGCAACTGAGCAATTTTGGGGATGGCAGGTGTTTGATCGAGATTTGGCAGGGTCAAATCAATAGGCACCGCGGCCGCGGCGGGCGCGACGGACTGATCGAGGAGCATTCGATTGGCAGCAGAACCTTGAGGTTCTGCTGTATTGGCCGCGACTTGGTCAACAGTGACGTTGTTTGCGTTGGATTGAGCAAGCTTGGCTCTGCGCGTCTCACGAATCCGGCTGAGAAGTTTGATTGGATTGGTGTCTTCGATTCCCAAGGCAGAATTCAAACCGGCTGCCTCGGAAGCCGCGCGTTCGGCATTCTCCAAATCACCCCAATTGAGCAGGGCATCTCCTTGAGTAACAAGAAACTTTGCGTAACTGTGTTTCCAACTTGCAGAGTTGTCTTTCGTAGATTCCAAATGTTGGAGTTCGGCGATCGATTGGGCAATTCGCGTGGGAGAGTCTTCCGACTCGGCATATTCCACTTGGAAAGTTCGAGCCGTCTCTAGATGCTTGGCAGCTTGTGGCAAATCACCCACCACCAAGGATTGGCGCGCAGCCAAAAGCAAACGATCACACGCTTCACGACTCTTCGGTTGAGTAGCGACTGGATTGGAACTACTAGTTTCCTTTGCCACGACCTGTTCAGGATTGGCGAAGGGATTCGCGACTTGATTGGAAGCGGACTTCTGCACCGATCCGCTGGGGCGGTTGCTGATGAGCTTATCGAGATCTCTACGCACCCGCGCTGGAGTATCCCCAAAATGCAAGACCGGATAGGTCGGCTTCGCATTCTCGGCGCGCTGCAGCAAGGTATCTGCCAGGGAGTAATCCCCCTGGGCCATCGCCTGCCTGGTTCGCGACAGCAATGAGTCTACGTCAGACAGGGTCAGTACAGCGCTAGATTGCGCAGTATTGTACGTCTCCGCTCCTGTTGAAGGTGCTGCCGGTACTAAAATGGCAATCATCCACAATACGTAGCAGCAACCAACTCTTTTGATGAACCGGTTCAACTCGATACTCCTTTCGAGATCTGTGCCTAATCCTTGGCTGAGTCTCGCAACACCACGTCAGCAAATGTGTCTCAATAAAGCGTGATTCACATCGACTGCCGAGGTGTAACCACCCCGATTGATATTTGCGTAAATAGGTACGTTCCGCTGCCCTCTTTCGGAGGACCTGTCCAAGTCTCCTTGGAGACGAGAGGCAGTTAAATACTTGGCAGGTAGATTAGCGTCAAGTGCAGAAATAGAACGGACGCAAATTTGAGAAAATTTGAGTCGCAAGTGATACAAAATTCTGTGCTAGCGTCGCTATCGCCAACGGATAGAAACTAGAAAAACAGCGCAACAAGATTTCGAAATAGCCGCCGGGGCAACCCGATGGTGTTGGGGAATCGACCATCGGCTTCCGCCAACTGCTAGGAAAAGTAGGTTCGCTATTTCAGAACCCTCCTCGACCTCCTCGTCGTCCACCCCCATAGCCCCCTTCGCCGCCATAACCACCACGCGTACGGTCATTCTGACCTTGTTCAATGATGGCATCAAATTCCTTGACAGTAGGTTCGTCTTTCAGTTCTTGCTGAATACTCAGCTTTCCAGCAGCATCCATCAGGACCACGCGGGCCGGTGCAATCAGATCACGATTTTTGGAAGAAAGATCTTCACCGCCACGCATATCGATTACTGTCGCACCTGTTCGGAAATCAAATTCAGGGGCCTTAAATTCAGGATCATCCTGTGGGTAGCGATTCGACCAAATGATCATCGCCTTTTCCAATAGATTCATTACGCTGCCGCGAATGAAGGACTCTTTAATAGCAATTTCTGCCGCGTATTCACTATTGAGTGCCTTAATAATCATCTCCACCTCTGGCTGAGAATTGAAGCTCGTCTCCTTTGCGGGCTCGGAACTCGCCAGATAGATTCGGGCCGGTAGTGGTACACTTGCCACAGGGCTCGGTTTGCTCCAATCGGTCAAGCGATAACGCTTTTGCGATTTCGAGAGCTTCTCTCGACGCTGGTTGACCGAGGGGTCGAGATAGGACAGAGAGACTCGATTGTTGACATCAGCGAGCGCTAAACGAACGCGATAGCGATAGCGATGTCCCGGTTCGACACTGTTATCAAAAAAGCGTAGCAATACGTTGGAGGTCTTGTGGTCCCAAACGAAATCAGCAATCTGAACACCGCTTCCGGCACCTAATCCGTAGCCGCCACCTCGTCCACCACCATATCCTCCACCGTAGCCTCCTTCGCCACCGTAGCCTCCTTCACCGCCATAACCACCACCGTAGCCTCCACGGCCACCGCCGTAGCCTCCTTCGCCACCATAGCCACCGCCGTAGCCACCTCGTCCACCGCCGTAGCCACCCTCAAATTCCCCACCTCGTCCCATTCCCATCTCGTTTTCAGGTATGCGAGCTCGACCAAATCCTTCGTCTTCTTCGGCATCCTCCTCGACTGGAGTTTCGGCCGCTGCTTCGAGTTTTTCCGCTTCGAGAATAGCATCTTCGACAGCCAATGGCATCGAAGAGTGGCTCACACGGTTGTCCCATTCCTTGAGGATTAGTGGCGGCAAAGGATGCGTGAGTAACGGGTGAACGAAGCGGCTGGCCACCACTTCCGGAGGATTCACTGGATACGTGGCAAGCTCTTCTTGCAGAGTCGATTCTTTTATGGAGGAAATCACCTCCCAGTCGCCTTGGCCTTGGTTGGTGACTTCCGCTCGCTCGACGATGTAACCGAGATAAATGGGCATATCCCGTTGGGGCTCGTAGCCTCGTGCCGACTGGAGCGCGTCTTCGTACATCTGGTTTTGAGCTTCGTAGGGAATTTTTGCCAGCACGGTCACCCAGGACTGGGGCCGGACGGTTTCAAATCCCTGCAGCGCGATGCCTACCTGAGGCGGAACGACAATGGAATCGTTGCGACTCCGTGTCGGAGGTTCGTCGCGGCCTCTGTCGCCTCTTTCTCCACGGCCTCTGCCTCTTCCCCTGCCACGTCTATCGCCATCTTCATCTCGATTCCTCGCTTGCTCAGCTTCCATCTCCCGCTCTTGGCGTTGCTTTTCAGCGGCGGCTTCGAGTTGTCGTTGCTTGATCTGATCTGGGTTTGCAGACGCCCACAGACCGGAGTCAGAGTTAACTTCCAGATCTTCAGGTGCCAAGAGAACGGGATCCGTACGTGGCCCCATGGGTTGGATAACAGGTCGGTTAAGGGGGGCTATCCGAGGAAAGTCTTCCTTGGAGGGTGGCTTCATCGACTCCACATCGAGAGGATCCGCCTTAAGCACTTCCTCTGGAGCTACCTCGGCAATCTTTTGATATGTAAAGCTCTTGATGTGGTCCTCCGCCTGCTGTGCCAGATTAGTGAGAGTCGCCGGGTCTTTTCCAGACTCTAGCCGACTTACACCCATAGCCGACCACAGCAACCATCCCGCACAAGCCAGTATCGCTATCATGCCGAGTTTCTCGCCATGAGCGAGTAACAAACGAACAATCGCGTTTCCACCTTTGAGATTTGCTTTCATGGTCAATGCTCCGTTATTGTTTTTGTTCCAGCCCCACGAGGCAGCTTCACAGGCTCACTCAGGGATTGCAATATCTGCTTCAGCTAATTCCGCACTTGGTGTGCCAAGCTGTTCTTCGTCGGGTGGCATATAGATGTAAACAACTCCCTTCACTTCGATTTGAGCTAGTGAAGGAGAAGATCCTAAATCGAGATTATTCAGGCCAGCGCTGCCGCCATAGCCGCCACTCATACCACCCGACTGTCCAAATCCTTCTAGCGCGTTGCCGGGATTGACTCGCACTTGGTTGACTTCGATGGGTAGTGGCGAGTTGGCACATTCGACCAACAGATGAGGGAGCCAGCGCTGATCCATGACCAACAACATGCGAATGGGCAACTGGCGAAATTCAGCGCCAAAGGATTCAGGTTCGCCTGCTGGGAGAGGAGCGCCCTCTTCATCAAGATAGCGATTGTTCAATAGGGCATCATCACCCCCGCCTCCTTCCATTCCTTCCCCTCCGTATCCGCCATAGCCTCCTTCACCGCCGTAGCCTCCACCATAGCCACCCCCTTCACCACCGTAACCACCACGCTCGCCACCATAGCCGCCTCCTTCTCCACCATAACCACCGTACCCACCTTCGCCGCCCATTCCACCACCACCAGTTGGCGCTGGCATATAGACTTGGCCAGGTTGGGTCGAGGCCATGGAAGCGGCTTGCCCTACTTCTAATGCGGCGATCACCCGTACTGCCGTATTGTCTGGACGAGTCGCCTTGCGAGCTTCATTGGTCTTGGCAATTACGTTGAGCAGTGTTTCATAGACCCAGAGGTCTTCTTGGGTAACCCAGATTTCCATCGACGATGGTTTGTTGCCGAAAAAGAGCTTCTCACGTAGGCTCCCCTGATCGAGCCATTGGACCAGATAATCTTCATCCTCGGCTCCTGGTTGGCCAGGCTGATATCCGGCGCCTCCGCCATATTCGCCACCATAACCACCTTCGCCACCATATCCGCCGCCGCGTCCGCCATAGCCTCCAGCTGCTGCAGCTCCCTCGATCTTCTGAGCTTTGACGATATCCAATAGTCCATCAATGCGATTCTCAATGTAGTTCTGATAGATGGTACGCATTTTGTTGCTGATCGAATCACCAAACTTGCGATTGTCAATGTAATCGATAAATTCCTCGCCGAGTTCTTGGGGCCAGGAAAGCACCGCATTTCGCTGGCGTTCATAGAGGTCTTTCCACACATCCAGCACGTATTTTTGCTGAGCGACAAGTTCTTTCTTGTCCACCTCAATCACGTCATTATTGTGAAAGGATTGGGAGCTAGCGAGAGTTTGCATCTTGCTAAATGCATCCTTGATCACTGATTGGCGCTGAGTAAACTTGGCGTCCAAGTCGTTTTTGGCCATACTCCAGCAGACGACTGCAATGATCACAGCGACTACGCTGAGAATCCAGAATCTCTGCTTCCACATCACTTTTAGAATCGCACGAATTTGATCCATAACGGACTCCAACTACAAAGCTTGACTTAGTTTTCAGGTTCTAATTCTGACTCGGCAGCGCTCTCGTCTTCTGCATTCAATGCCGCGGCCTCAGCGGCTGCCTCTGCGGCCTCTCGACGCGCTAAGGCCAGCTCCTGACGTTCGGCGCGAGTTTTAGGCTGCCAAACGAATTGCACGATGAAATCGAACCGGCTCAATGTGATTAACTTGGATTTCTCACCATCTTGACCAGCAGTAATGGTTGCTCCGCCACGACCGTAGCCACCTTCTCCACCGTATCCGCCTCCATAGCCTCCCGCGGTCGCCGTGCCAGTCAAGTTTGCCTCAGGATCGATGATTTCGTCCCGCAGTTTTTGATCCTTGACCAGCCAAACATGGCTGATCGCCAAATCCTTGATGGGCACTTCAATCATTTCGCCATTCTCACCATCAGGGAGTTCGACCGTTCCTTCTTCGAGATTCGTGATCAGGGTGTTCTTCACGAACTCTCCCATCTGATTGCTGCGATCCGCCTTGCTGTTGTGATAGTGGTGTCCAGTAAGCTGAATGACCCAACCGGCGCCGGAGAGAGCGCCTTCTTCTCCTTCAGCTCCAGGCTCCATACCCATCGGGTCCATTTCCGCAGCCGGATCACCCATGTCTCCCTCTGCATCGGAGGAGGCCATTATCCCCTTAGCTTCTGTGTAGGCCGTCTCCACCTGGGAAAACCATTCACTCAATTCTGGGAATTGTTGAGATTCCACTGCAGCGATATGCAACTCTTCTCGACTGCTGATGTCCTCTTCGGTCTCTTTACGCTCCTTGGCAGGGCGCGGATCCTTGGGGAGGGCGCTATCGATCGCTTTAAACAGTTCAAGCCAGCGCAAACGACCTTCCACATTACTGATAAGCTTCTCGCCAGTCAGTGAGACCGTCTCAAACTCACTGTGAATGCTGTCTTTCTTGCTTTGATAGCCGGTGGCAGTGGTTTGCACGGACTGTGCTCGGCTTTCCGCTGCTGCCATCGCCTCATTGTCAGTTTCTCGCCAGGCAGACACATGGGAGAAGTAGTTGAAAGTAAGCCCCGCCAAAATGGCCGCCGCACCAGCCACTGCCCAGGGCTTCTTGCTCATGACGAGGCGTGTGCGAACGATTTCTTCAGGCAAGAGATTGGTTCTTAGTTCTGCTTTTCCCAGTCCCTGCAAACACAAACCGTAGGCGACCGCAAAGCTCAAGGTGTTATCCTTGAACTGGGGCTTTCCTGCAGCGCTGCCGGCACTGAGTTGCTGAAACTCCGTTACTGGTTTGACTTCATGGTCCAAGTTTTGGGAAAGATACCGCTGCAAGCCGGGCAGTTTCATCGCATTGCCCAGGGCCAATACATTGCCGATCTTGGCTGCTTTGTCGATGCTCGTGAAATAGCCCAGCGATCGCTGAATCTCAGACAGCAAATCACTGAATACTGGCCGCATGGCCTGGAACACTGCTTTGGGATCGTCTGCTTCGGTGGCATTCCGCTTGAGATGCTCCGCTTTGACGAAAGTGAGCTTGAGCTCTTTACTCAAAGCACGCGTGAAATGGCTACCTCCGATGGGAATGTTTCGCTGCCAGACCCTGAAGCCGTTCGTTACCACCAAGTCCGTTGTGTCGGTTCCCAAAGAGATAACGACCGTCGAGTCGGGCGGATTCTGGGGATCGTAGGTGCCTGACTTGAAATCTCCTAGTCGGTCGAAGCAAACGAAATTGTAGACCGCCAAAGGCATGAGTTGGATAAAATCAACCTCGATGCCCGCTTCTTCCAGGGGCTTGAGCGCTCTGGCGACTTGATCCCGCTTCATCGCAAAGATGCCGACCTCAGGCTCCAAGGCAAAGCCATCTTCCTCGCTCCCGCCGGTGAGTTGCTGATAGTCCCAGACCACGTCGTCGAGTGAAAAGGGAATCTGTTGGCGAGCTTCGTATTTGACAATATCAGGAATCTTTTTTGATTCGACCGGTGGCAATTTGATGAATCGTGCCAAACCGTTCTGGCCAGCAACAGAAATCGCGACCCGATCTCCAGCCACTTCGTTGCGTGACAGGAATTGTGAGAGGGCTTCCCGAACGAGTTCTTCTGGCTCGGACTCGGGCTGAGAAAGTATCTTGGGATACTCGATGTAGTCGAAGGATTCGACGATGATGCGATCGGCCTCTTTTTCATGGGGCCGACACAAAAGCGCCTTCAGCGCGCATTGGCCAATGTCGATTCCCCAGACGGCGTTACTCTTCGCCATACCTTGCACCCCTGTTCCCAAAAATCATACGCGACTGTGCGTCTCCTGCCACAACGGATCAATGACGTTGCGGCATAGCCAACCAGCGCTGCGCTTCTCGAATTGCCTCTATGACAAGTTTATCGTTTCACGGAAGGATTCGTCAATTTTCTGTTTCAAATTACAGAAACATGGACATTGCCTCGGAGAAGGAAACTTCCCCCTCCCCACCTATTTTAGTCGGAATTTGCGATTTGTATAGAATTGGTGGCCATGGATGGGGAGGAAGGGTAAGAACAGGCGGTTTGATGGGGAAATGTAGAATTCTATGGGACAATTTCCAATTATCAGTCCACGGACAATGAGTTTGCTTCGCGATGTGGAAACAGGCTAGAATAGGACATATGGACGCCTCGCAACCAGAATACATCGAGATTCGCAAGAACCGTGATGGCCAAGATCGGCCTTTCATAGCCGGTACTCGTGTGCGCGTCCAAGACGTGGTCTTCTATCACGATCGCCTCGGCCAGGCTGCCGAAGAAATCGTACGGGGCCTTCCGCATTTGACTTTAGCTCAGGTGCATGGAGCTTTGGCGTACTATTTTGAAAATCGCCAAGCCGTATGGGACTGTATCCGCGAGGACGAAGCCTATGTCGAGGCACTTAAGAAAGAGTTGACCGGAACCAGTGTGATTGTGAATGGATTGAGCTCGGATGCCGCCGATTCCCAGGTTCCATCTTGACGAGAGTGTGACAACGGATATTGCGGCGGGCCTACGTCGCCGTGACCGTATTTGCTCCACTTCGCAGGAAATGGACATGCTCGGTTCTAGCGATGAAGAGCAAGTTGCGTTCTGCAAAGCTGAAAATCGCGTAATCGTTACTGCTGATGCAGACTTCTTGAGGCTGCTCAAAACGGAGTCTGATCATCCTGGGGTCATCTATTGGGCCTCGGGCAAGCATTTCGGCCGAATTGTCAACGATATTGATGCGATGTGCTTCATCATGGAAGCTGGGGAGTTTCGTGGTAAGATCTTTTACCTCTGAGAACATGGCCGATTTACATTGCACTTTGACCTATCGAACTCCCTTGGCTCTACTGGACGCATGATCGTAACAATCGACGGGCCCGCCGGGTCAGGAAAAAGTAGTGCGGCTCGCCAACTTGCCCGGCGGTTGGGTTTTCAGTTCCTGGACACTGGGGCAATGTACCGGGCAGTGGCGCTTGCCGGCCAGCGGGAGGATGTCGATTGGGACGCTCCTGACCAGTTGGCCCAAATTGCCCAAAAAAGCCAGATTGAGTTGAGCCAAGATCGAATACTTCTTGATGGACAGGATGTCACCCAAGAGATTCGCACCGTCGAGATTACCCAACTCACCAAATATGCTGCTGACAATACGCAGGTCCGCAAGATTCTCGTCGAGGCTCAACGCAAGTTTGCCGAGGGCCAGGACGTCGTTGCTGAGGGACGCGATCAGGCAACGGTCGTTTTTCCCCAAGCTCAGTGTAAGATCTTCCTGACTGCCGATGAAAAGGTGCGAGCCCAGCGCCGTTTTCTCGACCTGGTTTCGCGAGGTGAGCGAGTGACTCTTGATTCGGTACTCGACAACCAACGAATTCGTGACCAGCAAGATGAAGAACGCCGCATAGGTGGCCTGCGCAAGGCAGATGATTCGATTGAGATCCACACCAATGGGATGACCCCCGCACAGGTAGTCGAACGACTCGAAGCTCTCGTCCGCGAGCGGATGCACTAATTCATCGTTGGCCGAGATTCACAAGGCACCAGCAGAGCGTCTTGTCTGTTTTTTGCTTTTTCCTAGTCGATTCTCGCCAAGATTCTCCGCAAAGCTGCGAAACCCCTACATATCCTCCAGACTTCGGAGGATGGTATTGCACAGCATTCTGGTAGAGAATACGGGTGCCTGTTACAAGTCAGTTGCTTTTCAAAGGGAGGTTTCCAAGATGAAAGCTTTCACCGCGTCTCTAGCCTTTTTCTTACTAATAGCTTCGCAAGGGGCATATACCCAGGAAACAGCAGTTGAGCTGGATCTCCGCCGTATTGCTCCCCAGGATGCTCATCTGGTTGTCTATGCTCGGCATAATCCCGAGCGAGACTATCAACGGCCTCTCTTCGCCAATGTCTGGAGCAAGTTTAAGGAAGAGAAGTTAGGTGACCGTTTTTTGAAGATTATCACTTCGCGGATGTCTGAAAAGGATCTGACTCAGGCGCAGTCCGTGATCGATGAATTCCGGGCAGCCCTAGAGCCTCTCTCGAATGTAGCTATCTGGGATTGTGAAGAAGTGGTCGTCGCCCAGGTCATGCAATTCCCCTCTAATCAGTCGTTGGTAGCTTTGAGACTACCTGAGGGTAGCGCTCCCGAGTTCGAGGCAACCTTCAAGAATCTGTTTGCCCTAGTAGAGAAGTATAGCGAGGGCAAAGTTCCTCTGAGCACTATTCAGCACGGAGAGACGCAGATCCTTTCCATGGGCTTGCCGGCTGAAGTTCCTCTTCAGCCCTCGTGTGCCAGAATCGACGACGTGGTGTTCTTCTCGACCTCCCAATCCATGCTCACTACCGCACTATCGGCACTGGAAGACGAAAATGCGGTCTCGAAATTTGATGACCCTCGCCTCGTTGAAGCACTCAAGCACTTACCTACTCCCGAAGACAGTTTGACCTTTTTTGATGGAAAGCAGTTGTTTTCCAAATTGCGTGGACTCGGTGATTTCATCCGCCAGCAGTCAAAGGCAAATAACAATGAAGAAAACCTCGCCCGCTTCAACCACATCTTCAATTTGGTGATGGATGAAGTCTCGGTGATCGATTACGAAGTCACCGTTGAGACAACCGACGGGCATGAAAACCGCTCGGATTCACTCGGTCGCTATGAAGAGGGAGCTGAGAACACGCTCATTGGCCAACTAGCCCTTGGCGGAAAACCTTTTGAAGATTGGCAAAGCTGGATCCCCGCCGATGCCGAAGGCTATACCCTCTCCTCAGGGGTGCGGCTGCACGCGGCCTACGATCACCTCATGGAGATCTTGAATTCCCAGTTTCCTGAAACGAAAGATGCCCTGCAGAAGTTCGCAGAGGTGCAGGATCAAATCGATTTGCACCTGGATAAAGATATCTTGCAGTCCTTCAGTGGGGAAAGTGTTTCCGTGACACTACCCAGTGAGGGGGGCGGGCAAGAGAACTTTACTGCGATTCGCTGTACCAATCCGGAGCGTATCCGAGACCTGTTGCATCGCCTGATTCAAGGACTCAGTCAGATTCCAGCTCTAGAGTCTCAGCAGTTGGCTTTGGTCGAATCAGAATCATTGGATGGATTTGAAACGTTAAATGCCTCAATCCTCGGCGCATTCAACTTGAAGCCGGTTATCGGTTTTCATGACAGTTGGCTCATGATCGGTTCGAATGCCAACACCATTGAACGGGTTCTGGCTGCTCGTGCTGGCGAAGCCGAGCGAATTGGCACCAGCGAACACTTTGCCAAGTTCCACCTGCCAGCTCAGGATGCCGTGCAATCCCTTTCCTATACGAACTTACGAGCCAGTATCGAAAATGGGGCCGACATGATTCGCAAAGTGGGAGGCATCGCCCCGCTGTTTCTTGGCATGGTGGGCGGAAATGCCAATACGGACCAGCTCAAGCCCGTCACAGAAATAATCGCTCTCTTGCCAAGCGTAGCCAATGTGGTTGAAGAGTTCGATTTCTATGATTCCAAGCTATCGCTGGTGAAGGAAGGTCCAATGCCGAGGACGTATCTCAAGCAGTCGGTGACGTTGATCGAGGTGCCGGAGGCGACCTCTGAAGCAGAATAAGGGCAGGTTTCTCTTGTGAATTGACTGGTCAGTCCTGTGCCAAAGAGTTAAGGTAACAAGATGTACTTCTCACGACGCATCGCGATGTCTCTTTTGCTTGCATTGGCAAGTCCTATAACCGCCGCCTCCGGCTCACAATTGTGGGGTACTTATTCGGGAAGTAGTTCAAACATTGGTCTAACGCCCATTGACATCGCAACAGGCGCGGTAGCACCTGTGATAAATATTGGTGCCGTGGGATCGGCGTCTGTCGACGACATGGCTTCAGACCCTATGCGCCAACCGGGTGTCATCTGGGGAGTACGGAACCCTCTAGCGGGTAACCAGCTCGTGTCCATCGATCCATTCAGTCAGCAACTTCTGGCAACAACTTCCATCAACGCACCGGAAGCGATTCGCAGCTTGGCCATCGATCCACTGACAGGGGCATTCTATGGTGCGTCGACAGCAAATCTGTATCAAATCAACAATCAGACTGGCGCAACGACTCTCGTGGGACCAACTGCATTGGCGATCGATCGAGCTTTGGGATTCGACTCGCTCGGAAATCTGTTCGGCGTAGCAAATAGCAATGTGCTGGTTTCTGTCAACAAACAATCGGGCGTCACTTCAACCATTGCGACAATGCCGCTCACGCGTATGGAAGACATGGCCTTTGATCCCGACTCGGGTATCATGTACGGACTCGGCTTTGGCTACAGTCTTTACCAGATTAATTTGACCAGCGGAGCCCTCACAGTTGTGGGGTCATCACTCACACGCCCCGCGGGGATGGCGTTCACCGATGTTCCTGAGCCCACAACCATGTTGCTTTGCTTCTGCATTCTGTTCATCGCGGCCGCGCAATCGTCCCGCCACTTACTAAATCGTAGGGTTTTGGGCTGAGAATTGGGGCGGTGGTCAGTTTAGAAAATCTAGGGGCCCGTATCCCCATTTAATCGCCTTGCTGGCAAGGTCTTAACCCGATTGAAGCCTCTCGGAAATTTTGCTAGGATAACGAGCTTTCCCTACGCCCGTTTTTATTGTGCGATTGCCTCGGTTGGTAATCGGAAAACGGACATTCCTTTATTGCTTGGGACGCTCGGTCGCAACGGCAACGTCTGTCGCTGGGCGCGACGTCCCCGATTGGTTTTTTTATTTCATGGTCAACCGTAACCTTATCCGCGAATATGACATTTCTGATGAAGACTGGGACGTAGCCGTCGGCGAACTCGCCGAAGATGATATCGGCTGGTTGGATGCGACCGACGTCGATGTGAATCAGATTGTAGAAGGCAAAATCATCCGAATCGACGACGAGTTCGTCCTCGTCGACGTCGGCTATAAGAGTGAGGGCACCATCGCCCGTGACGAATGGGATGAGGAGGAACCTCAACCCGAAATTGGACAAACTGTTCGAGTTCTCGTCGAAGATGTCGAAGACAGCCAAAGCCCGCTTGAAGAGCGTGGCATGATCGTGCTCAGCAAACGCAAGGCTGAGAAGATCGAAAAGTGGATGAAGGTCATGGAGACCGTTCACGAAGGAGACATTATCTCCGGCGAAGCAGTGCGTAAGATCAAAGGTGGTTTGCTGGTCGATATTGGCGTCAATGTCTTTCTTCCTGCCAGCCAGGTCGACATTCGCCGTCCACACGATATTGGCGAATACATCGGCAAGACGATCGAGTGTATGGTACTCAAGATCGACGATGCCCGCCGCAATATCGTAGTCAGCCGGCGCAGCTTGATCGAAGCCCAGCGCGAAGAGAAGAAGTCGGAACTCTTGAGAGAGTTGGAAGTTGGCCAACTCCGCAAGGGAACGGTCAAGAACATCGCCGACTTTGGTGCGTTTGTGGATCTCGGCGGCATTGATGGTCTGCTGCATATCACGGACATGAGCTGGGGCCGCATCAACCATCCTTCGGAGATGGTCAAAATCGATGACGAGCTGGAAGTGCAGATTCTGCATATCGATTACGAGAAAGAAAAGATTGCTCTTGGTCTCAAGCAGAAGAGCGCCAGTCCGTGGGAGAATGTGGCCGGCAAGTACCCTGTCAATTCCGTTATCAAGGGGACTGTGGTCAACGTGATGAGCTACGGTGCCTTTGTGAAGCTCGAAGACGGCATCGAAGGACTGGTTCATATCAGCGAAATGTCGTGGACCAAGCGGATCAGCCATCCCAACGAATTGGTCAACATCGACGACGTGATCGATGTGGTGGTGCTTCGCATTGATGAGCAGAAGCAGGAAATTTCGCTCGGTATGAAGCAAACCCAGGACAATCCCTGGGAGCGTGTTGCCGACCGCTATCCAACCGACGCCTTGGTCAAAGGCAAGGTACGCAACCTTACCAATTACGGTGCGTTCATCGAAATCGAAGAAGGGATCGACGGCTTGCTGCATGTCAGCGACATGTCTTGGACTCGCAAAATCAGCCATCCGAGCGAAGTCGTGGAGAAGGGGCAAGAAGTCGAGTGCAAGGTGCTCTCGGTCGACCAGGAGCGTCGCCGCATTGCCTTGGGCCTCAAGCAGATGGATGAAGATCCCTGGGCAACGGACATCCCCAATCGCTATCAGCAGGGCCAACTCGTCAACGGCAAGGTAACCAAGATTACCAATTTTGGAGTCTTTGTCGGCCTGGAAGATGGCCTGGAAGGTCTGCTGCATATCTCCGAGCTTGCCGACCATAAGGTCGAAAATCCTCAGGAAGTAGTGAACGTGGGCGACGACATCGAAGTCAAGGTCCTGCGTGTCGATTCTGAGGAGCGCAAGATCGGCCTCTCCCGCAAGCGAGTGGAATGGGCTGAGGAAGACGAAGCCGCTGCCGAGGCTGCCGAAGCAGAAGCTGCCAGGGCAGATACTCCTTTGGAATTGAAGGGGGGCATCGGCTCCGACTCGGGACCGCTCTTCAAGCCAGCCGCTTCTGAATCTGATGACGTCACAGACTCGGAATCAGCAGATGAGACTGAGACGACTGAAACCGCTGAATCAGCCGAGGAAGTCGACGAGGAGAACACCGTCAAAGCCGCCGAGCAGGAGGGTTAACCCTGCGATAAACTGGCTTGGACGTTCTTACCTAGCAAGGGCACGGCGGATTTGTTTCTGCCGTGCCCTTCTTTCATGCGCGGTGCCCCACCATTTGGTACGGTCGCTACTTCGCGTACAACCCTCCCACTTCAACATCTTCCTGCCGTAGTGCAGGTTTTTTACTCTCTCGTCGATACTCTTAATGCAACAGGACGTAGACCAGGCGGGCAGCAGGTCGCAGTTAGAATTGACTGCGAAGGCAGACCTGAACCGGTTGAAAGTGGCGCCAGCACCTATCCAACAGGACGGGATTGAGCAATCGGGAGCAAACGCTCGCGTGCTCATCGAGGTATGGCGGTAGACGCCTCTCCCCCAACAACATACGGTTCAAACTGATGGCCACTACGACCAAATCCCGCCGATCGTCCGCTGTCCAAACACCGCTGGAGACCTATCTCCGCGAGATCAACGAGACCGCCCTACTGACCGCTGCCGAAGAAAAGGAACTGGCGGTCAAGATCGGACAGGGAGATTCTCCTTCGAGAGATCGCATGGTGCGAGCCAACCTACGTTTGGTTGTGAACATCGCCCGCGGCTACTCCGGCAAAGGGTTGAGCTTGCAGGACCTGATTGAAGAGGGAAATCTAGGTTTGCTGCGTGCTGTAGAAGGTTTTGATCCTGCCATGGGGACGCGTTTCAGCACGTATGCCAGCTATTGGATCAAGCAATCGATCAAGCGGGCCTTGATCAATACGGGCAAGACGATTCGTATCCCCGCTTATATGGTCGAACTCTTATCTAAATGGCGGCGGGCGACCGCTCGATTGACAGAAGAATTGGATCGTAGTCCCACCCCCGAGGAAGTGGCCCGCGTCCTGGGACTACCGAAGAAGAAACTTCCGATCATCAAGAAAGCGATTAAGATCTACAACGCCACCCCGCAAACCGACCAAACCGAAGCGGGCTGGACGTTGGGCGACATGGTGATGGACGAGAACCAAATGAGCCCCGACGATGCACTCGTCGAGAACGATAGCCTGCGGCACGTCATGGAAATGCTTACCACGATGGACGACCGCGAGGCAACTGTCCTGAAGATGCGGTTCGGCCTGGACCACTACGAGCCCAAGACCCTCAAAGAAATCGGCGAGCAACTTGGCCTTACACGCGAACGGGTCCGCCAGATCGAAACCGAAGCCCTCAACCGCATGGCGGAAAGCTTGGAAGACCCCCGCGATCGGTTTTAGAGCATTCTCCACCTTGCCGGTTGATCGCAACCGATTTGCGTTGAAAGCTTTCCCGAAAACAGGCACGAAAGGGGAAGTAGAAATCCCAAGTTTGCTGCTGAGAAGTCTTCAACCGACCAAGCTATTTCTGCGGAATAAGGGTCTCTCGACTGCGAATAGCAAGTGATGGTTGTTACTGATGGCTTAGCCAAATACTTGCTCAAGCAACTCGTCTGTCAGCCACGGCTCGACAACTTGGTCGTCATGTTCTGGAGTCGCAACAACGGCTGAGACTGCGTGTTTGAGCGTCGCGTGCTCACTTTTTTCCGAAAGTTGGCCGACGGGATTTAGCAACCACTCGTCGAGATGCATATCTTCAAGTGGCGACGCGAACGAGTGTTCATTGTCGATGCTGAATAGCTCCAAGGAGAGCCAGAAACTGGCTAGTGACGTCGCCTCTGGGCTGGAATCTAACGGGTCAGTGACTTGAATCGCCGAATTTATTTGCGGCGGCGAAGCGGGACCATAATTGGCAGCCCACATTTGCAAGTCCCCTCGGTCGATCTTGCCGGTGAGGTTACCGTCTGCAGGAAGCTGCGTCCCGACCAAACCGAAACTGCGTTGCCACCGCAAAAAATCTCCGCCATCAACGTCGTTGTCTTGGTCATAATCTCCGGGGGCTGGGACTGGGAATCCTGAATTGTAAATAAAATCGATGAGTACGGGGACACTGATGACGGGATTAGTCCCTTGGTCCATGGAGAGAATAACGGCTTCGTAAAGGCCGTCGTCGAAGTCCAAATTCCCGTTGGCTAAATATCGATTTCGCTGCCAAGGGCCGTCGGCGTAAGCAAGCAGGCGATCCAGGGAAAAATAGCGGCTTACGGTGCCATAAGGCGCTGCAATCATTGCCGAAACCAGACTCACAACTCTCGTGTGTTCGCTCTGTTCGACCACGAATGCCTCATCCGCCGTCGTGGGTGTTTCTTCGTTGCCGGCCAACCCGCTGATTGGACCTCCGTCCGCACTGTAAAACGCCCAAGAGTAACTACTATTGTCGGCACCGAACACCACGTTGTCAGTCGAATACGTCGAACCGCTAGCAGCGATGGGTGGATCTTCTGCCGGGTCGATCGCTAGAAGCGTGTTTACTCCGCTTGGCAAGGCTGCGGCAAGTTCCCCGGCAATGACTCCACCGAAACTGTGTCCAATGAGGTTGATATTCTCGACTGGGAATCCGTAGGCGGTCAAAACCTGCGAAGCCCAGTTCGCGACAGAGACAATCCATGCTTCCTGACTGAAGTCGGCATCATTCAAGCTGTTCGCTCCTTGGCTCCAGTCGAGGGTGAGTATTTGATCCTCGTCTCTAGCATCGAACAGTTGGTCCGCAAGTATCTTCACACGATCGGTGTCGCCATCGAAAGATCCATTGCGACCATGAATGACCACCCAAGTGCGCATCAACGGATCGATCTTAGGTAACGGAAAGGAGAGGCCAGTAACGAGACGCGCGAGCCTGACGTCAATGACCCCCTCATTTGGCCCACTACTCCCCCAGTCATACGTCAATCGATTTGTATAAGAAACCACATTGGGCTCAGCTCCGACGAAGACGCTCAGCGGTGCCGACTGCGGGTTGAATAAGCCAGGGCCGTCGTAATACAAATAATACTGATTCTGGGGATCATCGCCGTCATTGCCCTGCCAAGCTGCGGTCCACTGCTCGATGCCAAAACCTTCAGCACCGACGGTTATCGTAAAGGCGTCGATCTTGTCGTCGCCCAGGCCATCCTCTTCCCAAACTTCGATTTCGAACTGCTCGCCTGGGGTACCTTCGACGCGGGCAAAGACGGTCAGCCCTGCACGGATCGTGTCCACTAAGGCAGCATCCGCAACCGAGCTTTCACGCCAACTGACGGGAGACAGAATCGAAAACTCGGCCGAGCTTGCCCAATCATTAGTACTATCACCGTCGATGGAAGTAGTGGACGCCCGAGCCCAGATGGCATAGCCCAAACCGGGCGTGACGTCAGCGGGTATCGTCCAGCCTCCGCCAGGCAAGGGGCTGCCAATCCAATCGTTGGCGGTTTCACCGGGCGACATGTCGTTGAATCCGATGAGGCCTCCCAACAGGCCGTTGCCGATGAAGTATGAATCAGGATCCCCCTGCGTGCCCAGGAAGTAGTCAACTTCGGCGTTATTCGCCGTAGCATTGCCAATGTTCTTGACCGTCACCTCGGCGTCAATCCCTTCACCGAGATACCAGACGTCAGACGTTTCATCCAAAGTGACCGACAGCACATCCAGGTCTGCTTGGTTAACAGTTACTTTGAAAGGTACTCCGCCACTATTGTTGCCTTCATTGGATTCGCTGATGTCACCATCGTAGTCTGCAATCACCCCAATCCAATAGGAACTACCAGGGGTTGCATTTCCTGGAATGTTGATAGTGTGCGCTTCAGCGGTCGTATCGCCATCGTCAAGCCAACCAAGGAACTCCTTTTCCAAGAGCGTATCGTTGGTCGAAATAATCGTATCCGTGGACCACATCACGCCTTGTTGACTGGTACCGAGGGGAAAGAAGCCTGTGGCCGAATTACCTATATTACTGGCAGTCCAATTGACGGTGACACTTTGACCTGGATTGACGGTCGTATCTGACACGCTAATGCCGTTCGCGATAAGATCGGCAGTAAGCATGAATCGGTTTTCGAGTGATTCAAATCGTAATCGTCGTACGCTGGAGTAGCCCGCCCTAATGTGAGAAGTCAAACGGCCATGTCGCAAATCCGCACTAGCATGGCGAGAGGTGATGCGATAAGAGTTCATGTTCTCTTAGCTCAAAGAATTTAGGGAGATATTGATGTGTGCCAAGCTTCTCCGGCGAGAGCATCATAGCTGAAAGTGGGGCGAGTTGTCACCTAGTTGAAGAGAAGACTCGCCAGGACAAGTCTCCATTTATATTGGAATAATGACATCCTCTCAGGGTTCTTATCGCACCGTCGGTGAAATCGACCTCCCGCATGTCAAGAACTTGCTTCGTGCAATCGGCTGAATAAACAGAAGCAAGTTGCGCCTGACGCTATCTCGCATCGGTGTCTCACCCGGCAACAGATCGCTGCAAGTAAGCGAATATCCGTGGGCCTCTCGGGCAATGCAACTTCAACGAGTTGAGTTTGCCACGAATTGCAGGCAGTGTTCATACCTCTGGAGCGCTATGTGGCAGCAGAGGGCATTTTCTGTGCGCCGAGGCGATTCAGGTGATAGTAGCTATTTCGATGTTTCGACGATCATTTGCGGGCCGATCTCCTGAAAGAGGTCCACCCAGGAGAGCCAGATCGCATTTTGGATCGTGGCCTTACCAGTCTTTTTCAATTCAGCTAGTTCCGCAGGGGACTCATCCGGCCAGTGTCCGATCCAGCCGTGTGAGAACTCGCGGCTCTTGAGAAGGAAATTTCGCACTTCGTCTGCGCTGCAACTCAAGGGAAAGGTTTCGCCGATCACGATTGGCTTACCCCAGTCGAACTTCTGAAGGAGCTTAATCTCGTTGTCAATCTTGCCGGACTTGGGATAGAGATGCGGCGAAACAAAATCGAGCTGTTCGGCGGCTGCCGTATATGCGCCAGGAAACGGCAGCATTCCCATAGTGATCAAGTGCGTTTGATCGTGCTTGCGGATGGCGGCGACCATGCGTTTTGTCCACTCGCGGAAGACTTCGTCAGCGGTGCGGCTGCCTGGATCTAGACTGAGCCGCTGGCAGAATTCGACGTCGCCCATCCTGCCCATATACCACCCATCGGTGCTCTTGCCGACGGCAGCAGGTTCGTTTACCAGGTCATAGGCGAAAACGGCGGGGCTCTCGGCACACGTGCGGGCAATGGTTTCCCAGAAAAAGGCCTGCGTATTCCAGCGATCCTGCTCATCCAGCGAATCATACCATGCCAGACGATCCTCGATCTTGTAACAGGCCAAGCCGGTGATCTTGAGGTGGATGCCCGATTTCTCAGCGATCTGGAGGAGCTTTTTGAGTTGATCCAGCGCCTGTGGATTGACCTTGCCCGGAGCAATCATGATTTGAGGCATCTCGGGGTGAATTCGAGCAACCGTAGTGCCAGCGGCCTTCATCTCGGCGAACTCTCGTTCGACACGGTCATGGTCCTTGGCCAATCGTTGCAGGATGTCGACCGAGGCGTAGTTGTGGCCCCAGGGCGTGTAGCGATCGCCAGACGGAAAAAGGATGAATCCCTTCTCGTTGGGAGCGACTCTGACTGCCTGCATGTCTGCCGCCCACGTTGCACCGGTGAGGAACAGGAGAACAACCAGAAGTGGTGAATAAATCAAAGATAGGGTTGTGCGGAGAATCATGGCCGAGCCCTTGCAGTGTTATTCATCGAATGTAGGTCACGATTGTAATCGTGAACGAAGTTGGATGCCTTGTCCTAGCATAGCTGATTTGCAGTCGAGAATCGATGTCGACACCTTTGCAGATTCGGGAACAACTGCACAGTTCACCAAAAATTGATCCAAAATCGTACGAAGAGGGCAGCAAAATTACCGAGCCAACTGGTGGCGGGTGATGCACCCGCGGTGACTTCGAGATCCCGCCAATTGCGGGCAGTGTCTTTACCGCTGGCCCTGGCTAACTGCAGTTTCCTGCGGAGGTCGTTTAGCCCCCCGCTAGTTGGCGAGCTACAGTTTCGGCTGGTGTATCTTCTTGACACCGCACGCAGCCGCACGGCCATACCGACCAGATTCGCGCCATCCATTCGACGACGGGCGTGCCGTTGGTATCTAACCCGGTGCTGCACGAGTTGGGGGCATCCCGTGCGTCGAACGGAACACGCTAAGTTGCACGGGTGAGTTTCACCTCGCGCATTTCGGTCACTCGCTCGAAAGCCGAGGTTGATGCAAACGCTCGCAGGAAGCAAACGGCCAACCTCGTCGCGGTGGCGATCAGCTGGGCAGTGTGGCCAGATCATTGGGGGGGGGGCATTTTGAAGGCGCGGCCGGGCCGGAATACCGGCTAAAATATTAATGATTCAACGCCATATTGCGGGGCGATTGTACTTCACTCCGCTTATTTTGCGAAAGCAAGAGTCGTCTGGCAGAGTGGTTTGCTTTAACCATCGCGATCCGATGGCTTCTCCCTCAGCGGCATTCGACCGACTACCAGTCGTACTAACGATTCGAGCGACGGTTGCAATTATGGCATCGCGCCATCATAATATGACGTTATGTCAGAAAAAAAACAGTCTCAGATTCGTCGTCGCAACGATCCTCGGAATCGTCCTGCGCTGCGTAAGTCTGAACGAACTCGGCAAGCGATGCTCGATGCTGCGTTGAAATTTCTTTGGACGCATCCCTTCCGCGACTTGACAGTTGCTGAATTGACGTCGCTTGCCGGTACGAGCCGGTCGGCGTTTTATCAGTACTTTGAGGACCTGCACGGCTTGATGGAGGCGCTACTCCGCACAATCGAAGAAGACATTTTTGGCATCGCCGCACCCTGGTTGCAAGGAGAGGGTAGTCCCATTCTTCTTCTCGAAGAAACCATGGAAGGCCTAGTGCGTGTCTGCTATCAACAGGGCCCGATTTTGAGGGCTGTTTCTGACGCTGCCCCAATGGATGAACGTTTGGAAAAGGCGTGGTCCAATTTCCTGAAGGACTTCGACGACGCGGTGACTCATCGAATCGAACAACATCAGAAAGCGGGGTTGATCAAGCCTTTTGACGCACGTCCGGTAGCCATTGCGCTCAACCGCATGGATGCCTATTTGCTAATTCACCACTTTGGACGACGTCCGCGGGGAAACCGAGATTCAGTTCGGGAAGCAATTCTTCAAATCTGGGTCTCTACGCTCTACGGCGACCGGGCATTGAGCGGCAGTGTATCAAAACGTCGAATCAAGCGCGCGAAGACATCAAGATCGAAAACCTCCTAAGCACATCGAAAGGTGCGGACATGAAACGAAAAACGTCAGTCGCGTCAACGCTGAGTCTATTCGTTGGATTAACCATCACTTCGACCGGAATTGCACAGGCACCCAAGATGAAATACTCCACCGAGATTCCGACGAATGTCGTCACCCCCGATCGGACGGAAACACGCCTCGGGGCTTTGGAGTTCGTTGATGGATTCCCCACCGAAGCGACTGCGGAGAAGGTGTGGAACCACATGGACTTCTCCCGCGCCGTCGAGGCCATGATCATGACCACGCCCGCGGCCTCGCTGCAGGGATTTCGCAAAGGCATCCAGAAGTGGGGCCCGGACAACGAGACCATGATCTATTGGGGCGGGCGTCTGGATTCCAAAGGCTTGCTTCTGACGGGCAATACCACCGTGGTCTACACATTCATGTGGATCGACCTCAAGGATGGCCCCATGGTCATGGAGACCCCGCCCAACGTGTTGGGCATCATCGACGATGCTTGGTTCCATTACGTCTGCGATTTCGGCAACGCTGGCGATGACAAGGGCAAGGGCGGGAAGTTCTTGTTGGTGCCGCCCAACTACAAAGGCGAATTGCCCACCGAAGGCTACATCGTCAAGAAGTCGAAAACCTACGGCCACTGGCTGGCAATGCGCGGTTTCATGACGGACTTCGATCCGGTTCCCGTGGTCAAGAACATGAAGGAGCATTTCCGTCTCTATCCGCTGGGTAGTGAACCGAAGGAAGTCAACTGGGTCAACACAGCGATGAAGGACTTCAACACCCTGCACGCCCAGGATGAGACCTTCTTCGACGAGGTCAACATCACGGTCCAGGAAGAGCCGAACTCGGCCGAGAGTTCCGAGATCCTCGGGTTGCTGGCCTCCATCGGCATCCAGAAGGGCAAGCCTTTCAAACCGGACGCCCGCATGAAGAAGATCCTCGCTGAGGCCGCCGCAGTCGGCACCGCCGCGCAGCGCACCATCCTCTTCCGCAACCGCGACACGGAGGACACCGCGATCTGGCCGGGCAGCAAAAGCTGGGAGCTAGGCTTCGCTGGTGGCAGCTACGAGTTTCTCAACGACGGCGTCAGTCTGATCAATTCGCGTGTCCGCTTCCACTTCTACGCTACCGGCATCACGCCCGCGATGGTCAAACCACCTGTCGGAGCGGGATCCCAGTATGTGATGGGACTGCGCGACGCCGAAGGGAATGCCCTCGATGGCAGCAAGACCTACAAGATCCACATTCCTGCCAACGTTCCAGCCGAGCGTTTCTGGGACATCACTGTTTACGACAACCAGACCCGCTCGCTGTTGCAAACCGACAATCCCTACCCGGGCGTCACCAGCATCGACAAGGCGACCGTACAGAACGCGGACGGTTCTTATGACGTCTACATCGGCCCGAAGAAGCCCGACGGAAACGTCAACTGGATTCAAACCGATCCATCTAAAGGTTGGAACATGCTGTGGCGCATCTATGGTCCGACGCAAGTCTGGTACGACAAAGGTTGGAGACCGAGCGAGATCGAACTGGTTGATTGATTGTATAAGTCAAACGTAGGCCAGGACCGGTTTTGGCCTACATCACTTTTGAGGAATGAAAAATGTTTGATGTCTTGAAACAAAGTGTGTTCACCAGCATCGGATTGGCGAGCCTGACCAAGGACAAGGTTTCGGAACTTGTGGCCGAGATCAAGGAACAAGCTGACTTGACCGAGCAACAGGCCAGCGAGTTTCAAGAAGAGGTCGATCGACGAAGCGACGAAGCACGCAAAAACTTGACCGAATTGGTGGATCATCAAATCGACAGCGCGATGATCCAGATGGGGTTGCTCAAAGCCGAGGCTCGCAAGGCAGCAGACTCGGCTAGCGATACCTTTCAGACTTTTGTCGATCAACGTGTTGATGAAGCTCTTCAGCGAATCGGCGTCGCTCGCACGGAGGATGTTGAATCGCTCACGCATCGGCTGGAGTTACTCGAAAAGAAGGTTAACGGCTAAATCTCACATTCTTGGGATGGTGAATCAACATGGACTTACTGAACCTCAATCAACATCGCGAAGAAGGCAAGCGCCTGGCGGAAATCGTCCAGGTGCTGGGTCGCTATGGATTGGCAGATTGGTTCGCCAAGATTCCGCTGCAGTCGGTTCGTGATCTGTTGTCGAGCAAGGAAACGCAGGCGATCGCGGACTTGCCCGTCGGCGAACGACTGCGGTTGGCTCTGACGGAGCTGGGAACGACCTATATCAAACTGGGGCAAGTCCTCAGCACACGAGCCGACCTGGTCGGACCTGATATCGCGACGGAACTGCGAAAGCTGCAAGCCGATACGCCCGCTGACACGGCGGACGTTGTTCGGCAAACGATCATCGAAGAATTAGGGCAGGCACCGGAGGAACTGTTCACTGAGTTTGAAGCCGAGGCGTTTTCTTCGGCATCGGTCGGTCAAGTGCATCGTGCGAGATTGGCTGACGGACAGCAAGTCGTCCTGAAAGTCCAGCACGCGGGCATCCAAGAAACCGTTCGCATCGACCTGGATTTGCTCGGAAAGCTGGCGAAGCTGTTGGAAGAGTACGTGCCGGAGTCGAGGAATTTCCAGCCGGAGGCGACGACTCGCGAGTTTCGTCGCACGCTGCTGCGTGAACTGGATTTCACTTGCGAACGCACCAACATGGAGACCTTCACTCGCAACTTCGAGGGCGACGAAACGGTTCACATCCCCACAGCGTACAAGGATCGCTCCAGTAAACGCGTGCTGACGATGGAGTTGCTTGACGGGATTCCGGGATCAAAGCCGGAACGACTGGCCGAGGCGGGCGTGGATTTGAACCTTCTGGCCAAAGATGCTGCCACGATCTTCATGAACATGATTTTTCGTGACGGTTTCTATCATGCGGATCCGCATCCGGGAAACTTCTTTGTGCTCGACGGTGGCGTGGTCGGACTGCTCGACTGTGGCATGGTCGGTCGGCTTGATGATTCCACGCGTGAGTTGTTTGAAGACCTGCTGTTGATGCTGATGCAGCGAGACGCCGAAGGGCTTTCCGATACTTTGTTGCGTGCCGGTTCCGCGCCGGCCGACGTGGATCGAGTGGCGTTTCGAGCCGATGTCAGTGATCTTTTGGTGCAATACGGATCACAGTCGCTGGAAGACTTTGATATCGGTGGAGCAATGGATCAGTTGATGGACATTGTTCGACGGCACCATGTTGTGATGCCATCGGCCGCGTCGCTGCTGCTAAAGACATTGGTAATGCTGGAAGGGACCGCCCGTCTGCTCAGTCCGACCTTCAGCCTCAATGACGTCATCGCACCGTTCAAAGACCAGTTGATTCGGTCTCGCCTGGACCCCAAACGCTTAGCTCGCCGACTGCAACAGTCGATGCGTGACGTGGATCGTCTGGTGCGAAATGGTCCCCGAAACATCGCCGACATTCTCGATCGTGCGCAATCCGGCAAGCTGCAGATGACACACGAGGTTAACAACCTCGAACTGGTCGCCAACCGCATCGTCGGCGGGTTGCTGATCGCTTCGGTGCTGATCGCGTCAGCTGTGCTGCTAAGTCACAAAGTTCCGCCACTTCTGTTCGGGGAATCTGTTGCCGGAGGCCTGGGCTTCCTGGTGGCGGCCGGATTCGGCACTCGTCTGCTTTGGCGAATCAGAAGAGACATCAGGTAACTTCTAAATCAAAGAAACGAAATGACGAAACACTTTTTCTTCAACCACGACTCTATGAGAGAAAAAACGATGTTATCGAGACTTCCAATTTCGCGAGTCGCCATTGCGCCCATCGCAATCGCATTTGCCCTGACCACGCACGCCCAAGCGCAGTCGCCGAAACTAAAAATGACCACCGAGATCCCTGATGCCTACACGGCTCCGGATTCCGTGGAGACCTCCATCGGGGCTCTCGATTACTTCGACGGGGTTCCGTCGCCGGAGACCGTGAAAAACGTCTACGACTACCTCGACACTTCGCGAGCCGTGAACGTCTATCTCAATTCGATCCCCGCCCTTTCTGTCAACGCCCTGCGCGAAGGGCAAGCGGCGATGGGCGCAGACGCCTGCCATAAGATCTGTATCTGGGACAATCTGATGGACTCCAAGTCCATCCTGCTGACCGGGAATACTTCGACCATGTACGCGGTTGGATTCCTTAACCTGCTCAAAGACGGCCCGACCGTTGTCGACTTGCCGCAGGGAATGCTCGGCATCCTCGACGACATGGCTTTCCAATACATGGTCGACCTCGGCGTCGCGGGTCCTGACAAGGGCAAGGGCGGCAAGTACCTCGTGCTTCCTCCCGGCTACAAAGGTGATGTCCCCGAGGGCTACTTCGTTGTCCCGTCGAAAACCAGTGGAGTCTGGGTGTTCATGCGCGGCTATCTCGATAAGAGCATGCCGATCGCACAAGCCGTCCCGGCCGCGTCGAAAAACATCCGCAGCACGCTGAAAGTCTACCCGCTGTCAACTGCGGATGCCCCCCCGGCCACCGAGTTTATCAACGTATCCGGCAAGGACATGCACGTGATCCTTCCGAATGATTACAGCGCGTTTGAAAAACTGCATGGACTGATGCAGACCGAACCCGAGTCGTATCTCGGCCCGGAAGCCAGGGGAATGATGGCGGCGATCGGTATCGAAAAGGGCAAGCCTTTCGCTCCGGATGCACGCATGAAGAAGATCCTGACCGACGCCGCCGCGATTGGTAACGGCGCCGCCCGCGCCATCAGCTACTTCCCGCGTGATCCCGGCAACCTGACCTACAAGGACAGTGATGCCTGGGTGACTGCCTATGCGGACAAGGACACCACCTTCACACGCAACGGAGCCTATCGCCTTGACCCACGCGTGCTGTTCCACTTCGGCTACATCTGTGTCTCGCCTGCGATGGCGATGACCGTGGCCGGCAAAGGATCGGACTACTCGATGGGAATGCTCGATTCCGAGGGCAAGGTTCTGGATGGCTCCAAGACATACCGGCTCCGGATTCCGCCGAACCCGCCAGCCAAGGATTTCTGGGCGATCACCATGTATGACACCCAAACCCGCTCGCAGCTTCAAACGGACCAGCAGTTCCCGACGAAGGGAAGTCAGGACAAGGGAATCAAGACCAACGCGGACGGATCGATGGACATCTACTTCTCGCCGAAAGCGCCCGCAGGCCAGGAAGGCAACTGGCTCCAGACCATCCCTGGAAAGAGCTGGTTCATCGCCCTGCGCATCTACGGCCCCGAACAACCCTGGATCGACCAAACCTGGCGACCGGGCGAGATCGAACTCGTGAAGTAATTGACAACCATGAAAGCAAAACACGGCGGCAGGATTTCTGCCGCCGCCTGCACCAATCAAAACACCGCGAGTCGGCTGGGATCACCGGACTGGGATTCGTGAACTGAAACGTAACTTCAAGAGAGAAATACGATGAAATCGAAACAGCTCGGCGTCACAATCGCTGCTGGTCTTTTGGCGGTCAGCCTGGTGGCACCCGCTTTTGCGCAGCAATCCGGCGAAAGGAATCTGTTTGAGTCGGCGGGCAGCAAACAGACAGCCAAAGATTTCAAACCGGCACCCGACAAGATGGAAACCAAATTCGGCACGCTGGAGTTTGAAGGCGGTGCGTTTCCGACAGAAGCCTCGACGCAAAAGATCTACGATGAAATGGATCGGCAGCGGGCCACTCAGGCGTATATGGATTTCTATCCGTCGCTCTCGCTCTACAGCATCGTTAAATCGCAGATTCGCGACTTCGGGTTCAAGTCCGCTTCGGACGTCGGCGTCATGGCCGATTTCATGACACCGACTGAGAACTACCTGACCGGCAACAATATCACGGTGTACGCCTTTGCCTCCATCGACTTGAAAGTTGACGGCCCCACCGTCGTGGAGATCCCGCCGGGAATGTATGGCAATGCCAACGACGCTGCTTTCAAATACCTCACCGACTTCGGTCCCACCGGACCGGACAAGGGCAAGGGCGGCAAATATCTCTTCCTGCCTCCAGGTTACAAAGGCGAAGCTCCGAACGGCTATTTTGTGTTCCGCTCACCGGGCTACCGGATCTGGGCGATGATGCGCGGCTTCGGCGAAGTTGGCAATGGCGATCAGGCCGTGAAATGGTTCAAGGATCGTCTCAAGGTTTACCCTTTGGCTACGGGGCCCCGCGAACATACCGCCGTCAATTGCTCCGGGATGGGTGCGAATACTCTGCCTCCGGAAGACGGTTCCGTGTTCACGATGTTGAACGAGATCATCCAGTACGAGCCAACCGAATTGTTCGACAAGGAATTATTGGGCCGACTGGCCACGTTGGGCATTGAAAAGGGCAAGCCCTTTAAGCCGGACGAACGCATGCAAGGCATCTTCGACACGGCAGCCAAGCAAGGCGTCGCCATGTCGCGAGCGATCGTTTACGCATCGCGCGATCCGGAGATTAAGTATTGGCCGAACCGGCACTGGGAAAAAATGTTCATCCGCAACACCGAGTTCGTCGATGACGGTCACGACGACATCGACGCCCGGACGCTCTGGCACTATCAGGCCATTTGCGTTTCACCGAATCTGCTTTCGACAACAGCAGGCGTTGGCACTTCCTACTTGACCGCGTTCAGGGACAAGAACGGCGTCTATCTACTCGGTGACAAGAACTATCGACTGCGCGTGCCGGCCAATCCGCCTGTCAAACGCTTCTGGGCGGTAACTGCCTATGACCCAATCAGCCGAAGCCTGCTCGGTTCGGGAGGAAACATAAACGTCGGCAGCACGGGCAAACCCGACATCAATGAGGATGGCTCAGTAGACATTTACTTCGGCCCGACAATGCCTGAAGGCAAAAAGAACTGGATTAAGACAGATCCTGACAAGGGATTCTTCGTGGTCTTCCGATTCTATGGCCCACTGGAAGGCTACATCGAAAAGTCATGGGTCCTCAACGACTTCGAGTTGCTGAAGTAAGTCAAGAAAGACAGCAAGTACAAACACAGAACGAATTACTAAGAAAGAAAACCATGAAAATACCAACACGATTTATCGCAGGATTGGTTGCAGTTATCGCTTGCAGCACCATGCTGTCACGAGCTTCGGCTCAAACCGTCCAGGAAACCTATTTGGGTGATCTTGAATTTCAGGGCCAAACCATTACCAAGGAGACGGCTGAGCTTTTGCATCGCCGGATTCTTCAGCAGCGGGCCACCCAACTGGTGACTTGGGCGATGCCGATGATGAACTTCAACACGCTTTATCCGGCGATGTTGAGCAACCAGAAGATGAGTGAGAACGACGTCTTCTTCAGTTTGTGTGACGGCTACGATGGCGTCTATCCGTACATGACCGCGAACGTGACCACGCCTTACACGATCGCAATGTCGGACCTGTCAAAGACCGGACCTGTGGTACTCGATCTTCCCGCTGGAGAAATCTACGGCGTGGTCAACGACGCCTGGATGCAGCCGATCAAGGAGATCGGTTCGGGTAAACCGGAGACCCTGTTACTGCTGGGTCCCGGTCAAAAGGCGCCCGAGGATTTCAAAGGTGAAATCGTCCAGTCCAATACCTTCCTGGTGCTTTACTTCTACCGGGCGCTCGGCACAGGGGACGAAGCAAAGAAGTTGAGGACGGCCGTTCAAGCCTACAAGCTTTCGGAAGCAAAGAATCCGCCGAAAACGAGTTTTATCAAGTACGCGCCCAAGTCGGGTGACAAGGTCGAGTTGAACACTCAACCGCGCGATATGCGCTTTTGGGAGTTGGTCAACGAGTACGTGCAACGCGAGCCGATGGCAGACCGCGACCGCTTCTTCTACGCCTGGCTCAAGGACCTCGGAATCGAAAAAGGCAAACCCTTCAAACCGACTGCTCAGCAGAAAGAGATTTTGCAGCAAGGCCTGGACGTTGGTATGGCCATGTCGCAAGCGATCTCCTTCAACAAAACCAGGGAGATGTTCCCAACATCACTCTATGGCAAGGATTCCGGTTTTGAAGACGCGATGGCCGGGATGAATCCGAAAATCGATCTGCCGACCTACTCGCAGTTCAACGAGCGGGCATCCTACGGTTTTGAGGCGACCACCACGTCGGCCGGCATGGTCTCGCGGGTGGCAGGTAAAGGCTCAGCCTATCTGGGCAGTTACTACGATGCCGACGGCAATGCACTGATGGGGGGCAACAACTACAAGCTCCACGTCGGCCCCAATCCACCGGCAGCCAACTTCTGGTCGGTTACCGTCTATGACATCGAGAATCGATTGATCATCCGCAACGAAACCAAGCGGTCGGATCGTTCATCCCGCACGGAAGGTCTCCTCAAGAACGACGACGGATCGGTTGATATTTACTTCGGTCCAACAGCGCCCGAGGGCAAGGAAGTGAACTGGATTCAGACGAACAAAGGCCAGTCCTTCTTCGTTTACCTGAGGCTCTATGGCCCAGAGCAAGCTTACTTCGACCAAACGTTCCCGATGAGCAAGATTGAGCAAGTGAAATAGGCAATACCGGAAACTAACGTGGCTGTGGCTTCCAGCCGCAATTTAGTTAGGAGGACACTGCGGCTGGAAGCCACAGCCACGTAAAGACACCTAAGTCAAAAAAACTAATACCAGAGTAAAGACCATGAACATGAAACAAATATTCCATACGAAATCAGGGCTTGTTGTAGCAACGCTATTGATGACAGGCATTCTGTGTGCAACGACCGGGCTGGCTGTCGCTCAAGAAACGAAGGACACGCATAGGCCTGAGATGAAGATGACCACGGATATTCCGAAGGACATCACGACTACTGACAAGGTGCAAACGCCGATTGGCGAATTGCAGTTCTTCGATGGCATTCCGATCGGCGACACCAAGGAGAGCGTCTACGACTACATGGACCGAGCCCGCGCGGTGATGGTCTATACCAACATGCTCCCTGCGGTATCCACCTATAGTTTGCTGCAGGGAAGCCGCGACATGAATGCGGGTAACTCCAATCAGATCCTGATCTGGGAGCAGCTGGCTGATTCCAAAGTGCTGGTGCTCACCTTCAACAATACGTCGCTGTACACCTGGGGATTTCTGGATCTTGAGAAGGACGGCCCGACTGTGATCGAGATTCCGCCCGATGTGTTGGGAATCCTCGATGACGGCGACATGCGTTACCTCAGCGACATGGGAGCCGCCGGTCCGGACAAGGGTAAGGGTGGAAAATACCTGGTGTTGCCGCCGGGCTACGAAGGAGACGTGCCGGAAGGCTACTTCGTGGTCAAATCCACCAGCTACGTGGTGTGGAATTTTATGCGAGGTTATGTCCGGGGAAGTGTGACCAACCCGGCCGACGTCAAGAAGGCTGCCGACAACGTCAAGAACAACTTGAAGGTTTACCCGCTGGCAAAGAAAGACAACCCTCCCAAGATGGAGTTCACGAACATGACGGGGAAGCACTACAACACGATTCCCCCGAACGACTTCAGCTACTTTGAGCGACTGAACGAGGTGATCCAAAAGGAACCAATCTCCTTCATCGACGCAGAGACTCGCGGCTTGATGGCGGGTATCGGCATCGTCAAGGGGCAGCCTTTCAAACCGGACGCACGCATGAAGAAACTGCTCACCGAAGCCGTGGCGATTGGCAACGCCTATGCTCGAGCCAACACTGTCTATCCTCGTGATCCGGGCGCTCGTATCTATGACGACAACAGCGAGTGGGTGATGGGATACGCGGGCAAAGACTGCTTCTTCCTCAAGGACGGAGCTCGGCGAATCGACGCGCGTTTATGGTTACACTACAACGCCATTTGCGTGACTCCCGCGATGGCGCTTACCAAGCCTGGCGCAGGTTCCGATTACGGGATCGCCGGGATGGATGCGAATCATCAACCGCTTGATGGCGCCAAAACCTACACGTTGCACCTGCCTCCGAACGTGCCGGCCAAGGACAACTGGTCGGTAACGATCTATGACCCGCAGACCCGCAGCATGCTGCAAACGGATCAGCCGACCGCCGGCGTGAACAGTCTGAGCGGAAAAGTAAAACCCAACGACGACGGTTCCTTCGACATCTACTTCTCACCGACAACGCCCGCGGGCAAAGAGGGAAATTGGATTCAGACGATCCCTGGCAAAAGCTGGTTCATCATTCTGCGAATGTACGGCCCGCTCGAGCCGTGGCTCAACAAGACCTGGCGTCCGAGCGAACTGGAGCTCGTGAAGTAAGTGGCTGGGGCTTCGAGCCCCGGTTGAGAAAGAACGCTGCGGCTGGAGGCCACAATAACCCTATCAGGTGTCGGTGTTCAACAACCACCGACACCTGAATTCTGGCAAAAAGGAAAAACCAAAATGAAAACCAAAATGAAAACAATGATACTCGCCTGGTCCTGCCTGCTGGCAGCAGGTCTGAGTGTTACGCAGAATGCGGTGGCCGAGGAAGAGGCCTCCAAGCCCAACATCGTCCTGATCAACATGGACAACTTCGGTTATGGCGAACTGGGATGCTATGGCGGAGGTATTCTCCGAGGCGGGGCCACGCCACGCATCGACAAATTGGCTGGCGAAGGGATGCGGTTGTTGAATTTCAACGTCGAGGCACAGTGTACGCCCAGTCGGGCGGCTTTGATGACCGGTCGCTACGCGATCCGCACGGGGAATGGTTCGGTGCCGCTTTCCGTCGCCGACTACGGTTTGACTCAGTGGGAATACACGATGCCGGAAATGTTGAGCGATGCCGGCTATGCGACCGCCATGTTCGGCAAGTGGCATCTTGGGCAGTCGGAAGGGCGTTACCCTACCGACCAGGGATTTGACGAATGGTATGGGATTCCGAATTCAACGGATGAAAGCCTCTGGCCCGCTCAGCAGGATTTCCAAAAGTATGCAAAGCTGGCGGAGAAAACCGGCAAGAATCCGATGATCAAGGAAGAGCACATCTACACGGCCAGGAAAGGCTCTCCGGTAAAAGCGGTCAAGGTGTATGACATTCCGGCAAGGCGAGAGATTGACCGGGAAGTTACCGACCATGCCAAGGACTTCATTGGGCGTCAGGCGAAGGCGGGCAAGCCGTTCTTCCTGTACCTGCCGTATACGCAGACGCACATGCCAAATCTTCCTAGCAAAGAGTTCGAAGGGAAAAGCGGAAACGGCAATTGGGGCGATGTGTTGATGCAGATTGATGCCTACACCGGCGAATTGCTCGATACGCTCGAACATAACAAGATCGCGAAGAATACCATCTTCATTTTCACAGCGGACAACGGAGGCGAAATGGTACCGGGTTACGCTGGCTGGAATGGGCCCTGGAGCGGTTCCTATTTTACGGGCAGGGAAGGTTCGTTGCGGGTGCCGTTTATCATCCGCTGGCCCGGTAAGGTGCCGGCCGGCAAAGTCTCCAACGAGATCGTTCACCAGTTCGATCTCTTCACGACTTTTGCGAGTATTGCAGGAGGCAAGGTGCCGCAGGATCGCGTGATTGATGGTATCGATGTCTCTGATTTCCTGCTTGGAAAGTCAGAGGAGTCCGGACGTGAAGGTTTTGTTGTGTATGTCGGAAACGATGTCCACGGCGTGAAGTGGCGAAACTACAAAATGCTGTTCAAGGAATTGGAGGGCGATCGGGGAACAGGAAAATTGAACGTCTTCCCGATGCCCCACTTCTACAACCTCTTTGCCGATCCCAAAGAAGAGTATCCCGTCACCCAGCAGATGGCGGGGCGTCTGTGGTACCGATGGGGATTGGGCCCAATCCTCGTAGAGCACGAAAAATCGCTGGCTGCAGAACCACCGATCAAGCCAGGTACACCGGACCCATACGTTCCAGCGAAGCAAAACAAATAGCAAAGCGTGAAGTCGTAGCACAGGCTGGCAGCTTGCACTACGACAGTTATTTCCCGCTGGTTCTAAGCACCTTCGATGAAGAGGTTTCGCGTTTCCCGCCCGACAAGGTTGCCTAGTCGGAATAACCGCGTCCGCAGATCGCTTTCAGACTGCTGATCGTCCATCAATCTGCATCGTCGTATCAATTGTGACGATAGCGACTGAACGACGGGTTGCGCGAGAGTACGTGCGCGTAACTTGGTATTTGTTTTTTGGAAAGAGACCGGAGCATCTTGCCCCAGTAATCTGCGGCTGGAAGCCACAGCCACTACCAGTCACGTCGAAATCAACTTTGATCGCAAGGAAGCGAAGCCCTGCTAGGTTCACATCAAAAAAAGCTACTTCTGTTGACTCTCGGACTTTTCATCGGCGTGCAAGTCTGTCTGTCCGCATGCTTACCCCAACAAGCGGCGGCGCAGTGCGACGCTTCCTGCGATTCACTGTTCGAGGCGTCAGACTGTGGTAGCTCATGGTGGGAACGCTCAACCTTATCCGGGGACTGGTGTGGCCTGAGGTCGTGCCTTGAGGATAAAGGTTACACGTGGGACATCTACAACACCAATTTCTACTCGGGCATTACAACCGGCGGACTCGAGCAAACATTCCGATACCGCGGCCGGGTCGATATGCTCCTGAGCATCGATGGTAAAAAGGTTGGTTTATGGGATGGTCTGACGTTCAACCTGCACGGTGAGTCGGTGTTTGGCAGCTCGATCAACCAATTTTCTGGAACAATTCTGCCAGTCAGCACGGCGCAAATACTACCCGACGGAAATCGCTCGGTCACGGCGCTCACGAACGTAACTTTTACGCAGGCACTGAGTGAATCCGTCTTGGTGCAAGCCGGAAAAATCAACACACTCGATGGTTTTGTTCAGCCGTTCACCGGAGGAGCAAACGGTATAGACGGGTTTCAAAACCTTGCCTTGTGTTTCAATCCAGTCCTTGTATTGGCGTTTCCGTACTCATGTTTCGGGGCCGGAATGGTCGTACTCGATGAAAACCAGGAAGCTGTCTTTTCGGCGTTCGTCTACGATACCAATAATACGCCGACAGTGAGTGGCTTTGATACGTTCTTCGATAATGGAGTGTCGACGTTTGTTTCCGGTACCTTGCCGACAAAGTTTCTGAACAAGCCAGGGCATCAGATGGTTTATGGATTGTACAGTAGCGGGACGTATAACAACCTCGATCCCAATCCCTATTTTGACCCGAGCGGGGGACTGGTTTTGGCAAACCCTGACAAAACTGGTTCGTGGTTACTGGCGTACGCATTTGACCAGGCTCTCTACGTTTCGCCGGATGATCCAACGCATTCCTGGGGTGTCTTCGGAAACCTCGGGATCGCAGACGATAATCCAAATCCATTTAATTGGGCTGCGAACATAGGTATCGGTGGTTCGAATCCACTGGGCAATCGTCCGCAGGACACCTTCGGAATCGGCTACTTCTACACCGGTGTCAGCGAACCATTGAAACAGTTGGCTCCAATTCTGTTGCCACTTCGAGACGAGAAGGGTGTCGAGATGTTTTACAACGTTGGCGTGACCCCCTGGTGCCACGTCACGGCAGACCTGCAAGTCGTCGAACCGTCGCGCGAGCGTGCCGATACACTGCTGATGTTTGGATTGAGAGCCAAGATCGATTTCTAATCCGGCCTTCGCAACCGACCGACGATCCATGTCGACCACTCTAGCTGAGGTCAAACAGTAGATTCGAGAAGTCAAACCGACGGTGCAAATCTTCGACGCGACTTTCGGCCGGATTCCGATGGAGGTGTTGCTTGGAGTGGAGCACTCGCATGAGTCGTCACCCGATGACCAGTCTTCGTCGGCGCACGATCATCATGATCTTCAGTTTAAGACGTGGACTTACGAGTCTAGCGCGCCAATGAATCTGGGACTGTTACAGCAGCTGCTGAATCACCTGCGGCCGGCAGGCAGTCCAGGCGATTTTGCAGTCCATATGATGGCGCTCATCGCCCGACGAATCCGCTCCAGGGGCCACCAGATACCATCAAGAACTCGCCGCGCAACTAGCGGGGGTGTTCACGACCTCCGCAGGAAATGGAAGTTAGCTGGCGCAGCGGTCGCGCCACCGACTGCAACTCGCAGATTCCGGAACTGAAAGAAGTTGGACCAACTTCAGCAGCTTAGCCTGTTGCCCAACTGCTGGCGGTGTTGACTACCTCGGTAGATGCGCCACCACATTGACCACAAGTTGTTCCTGTTTGTCTACGTTCCGCGCTGGTCTCACGTCCGTGCACCAGGTGTGCGTGTGCTGTGTCGCTTAGATTGGAACGATTGCGCGCTCATGAGATCTCGTCATGGGTCTCGAACGGCTCTCCGCTGTCCTGTCGCAGCATGTCCATTCTTGGAACCAAGGGGCCCTTAGCGCAAAATCCTGCTGCACTGGTCCTCACATCTCTTATAGCAACTCGGCCGGTGTCAGCCCGATGCCGAACCAATACCCCTCAATTGCAACGGCGGCAAGGCTTCCTCTAAAGTTCCTTTCGCCTTCGGCCAAGCAAGCAGTGCCTCGGCCACCATCCATATCTGCAATAGAATCGTGACCGTGCCGACGGAAAAGAGTAGATAGTTGCCTTGTTGCCACCAGCCGCTGGATGGGTTGAACATGTTCCACAGCAGTGCCCAGAGGGGCATGATGATCATCATGACCATTGGCAGCACGATGAACCACACGGGCTTGTTGCGGCGGGCCAGATAGAACACGGTTACCATGAAAGCCAGCCCGGCCAACAGTTGGTTGGTCGCACCGAATAGGGGCCAGAGATACTGTCCGCCGGTGCCGTAGGGGGCGGGTGGTCCCCCGGGCGCGCTCGGGCCGCGCATGAGTGCCAACCCCAAGGCGGACCCTACAGCTATTGTCGTCGCTACGTACTTATTGGCCAGTGGCGGAAATTTGACTACGCCGGCCAACTCTTGGACAACGTAGCGTTGCAGGCGGGTAGCCGTGTCGAGCGTGGTGGCAGCGAAGCAGGCAACCAGCATGGCAATGAGGGCGATGGCATAGCGTTGGGCGATTCCCAGGGCACTGAGGAAATTGGCCCCTCCGTCGACAAAAGCTCCCACCATTTGGCCGAGTCGAAAATTGCTCCAGCTTCCTGAGGAATCGTAGCGGAGATGCCAGGCATCACTGCCGAGGATCGGGCTGCCTGCCGAGTTTACTGCGACTTGATACGTGCCGTCTGTCTGGCGATCGAATTTTCCCATGCCGACTCCAGCACAGCAGGCGAGAATCACCAGAACAGCTAGCGCTCCCTCCAAGAGCATCGAGCCGTATCCCACCGAGAGAGCATCGCTCTCTGAGGCAACTTGCTTGCTAGTGGTCCCACTAGAAACCAAACAGTGAAATCCGCTGATGGCTCCACATGCTATTGTGATGAATAGGAACGGCCAGATCGGCGGTGCGCCTGCGGGGATTTCCTTGGCGACTGCCGGCGCGCTGGCCACGAGTCCCGCATGCCCTGACAGTCCCGCTGCGAACATACCGCATAACAACAGCAGCAAGGCAACAACCAGTTGCAAGCTGTTAATGTAATCACGTGGTTGCAACAACAGCCACACCGGCAGCACGGAGGCGAAAAAACAATAGACGAACAGAATCGCGGTCCAGACCACCGTACTATTTCCCACGAGCGGGTGATCGGCGACATCAGGGAGCCATTGCTGCAGGTTGATCGGAAGCGAATCGGCACCGACTACGACCCCTAAGTACAGTAAGCCCAAGGCCCCCAGCGAGGGAAGTAGCAAATTGCCACCGTGTCGGCAACACCACAGCCCAATCACTACCGCCAATGGCAGCGACAGCCATACGCTGAGTACCGACTGGGGATAGATCGAAAAGATTGACGCGATCACTTGCCCGAACACAGCCAAGACAACGGTGAGTGCGAAAAACAGGATCAACAGAAAAATGACGCTGGCTCGAGGTGAGATCAGTCGGCCAGCAATTTCTCCGACCGTTTGCCCTCGATTGCGCAGGCTGACCATCAATGCGCCAAAATCATGGACCGCCCCGATGAAAATCGACCCAAAGACGACCCATAAGAGTGCCGGCAACCAGCCCCAGAAGACGGCGATCGCGGGCCCCACGATCGGTCCCGTGCCGGCGATACTGGTGAAATGATGCCCGAAAATGACACTCCGGCGGGTCGGTACGAAATCGACGTCGTCCCGCAATTCCTGACTGGGGACCACCGCCTGGGGATCGACTCCAAACACTTTCCGAGCCAGCCAGCGGCCGTAAGTGTTATAGGCAATGATGAATCCCAGAAAGGAACCAAGGGCGACGAGCAGAGTATCCATGAATAATAAGCAGTAATGAAAATGGAACGAATGTTGTCAAAAGCAATAAGACCTTTGGCTTGCATTATCATAATACCACCCCAGGTCTGATGGAGAAACACAAACAGCAAGGCGAAGGAAACGTAGAGTCGGGCTCCTCCCTTGAATACCCAATTTTAATGCCCAATGACCATAACACTGGGGTTACCTGCCAGAATTGGTCCTTGGCAATTGAACCTTGGTCATTTTGCCACTTGTACGGACTCGATTTGAACTTCTCCCCAATCGTCCGGGGGATTGGTTTACGACCAGTGCGCGGAGACCTATAATCGCCGCAGTCAACAATCTACTCGCATTTCCAACTCGATACTGGAAAGCAAGAACTTTATAGGAAAGGATGTCAGCTGTGCCCGAAAAAGTAGTCATCGTGGGAAGCGGCCCCGCCGGCTTTACGGCGGCCATCTATGCCTCGCGCGCCAATTTGGAACCTTTGCTGTATGAAGGGGCCGTCACCGAGGAAAATCGTTTGGATGGCACGCTTCCCTTGGGGCAGCTCGCCTTAACGACCGAGGTGGAGAATTACCCTGGCTTCCCAGCGGGAGACCTGAGCGCCTACCTCAAATCGTCGCTTCCCGAAGAACATCAGTGGCTCGTTGACATGCATCAGAAGGAAGGGTGCTCGGGCCCCGAGTTGATGCATTTGATGCGTCGTCAGGCGCAGAATTTCGGCACGCGGATAGTTACGGATGATATTGCGGAAGTCGATTTCAGTGGCCAACCTTTCAAGCTTAAGTCGCTCGAAGGTAAGGAAGTCGAGGCCCATGCCGTAATCATTGCCACTGGAGCTCGTGCCAACTATTTGGGACTTCCATCAGAAGAAGCATACAAGAATCGCGGTGTGAGTGCCTGTGCCGTATGTGACGGAGCACTACCTCGCTTCCGCAATAAGCCGGTCGTAGTCGTTGGCGGTGGAGACTCGGCTGTCGAGGAGAGTGACTATCTTTCTAAGTTTGCTAGCGTTGTGTATCTCGTGCATCGCCGCGACGAGTTGCGGGCATCCAAGATCATGGCAGATCGTGCCAAAGAGAATCCCAAGATCGACATCCTCTGGAATAGCGAAGTCGAAGAAATTCTGGGCGACGATCAGAATGGCGTGACTGGGGTAAAAATTAAATCGACAGTCGACGATAGTTTTTCTGAAAAAGAAGTTGCCGGCGCCTTTATGGCGATTGGCCACACGCCGAACACACGATTCTTGGAAGGCAAACTGGAAATGACTGCCAAGAAATATCTCAAGTGGACTGTTCCCTTTCGAACGAAGACCAGTGTCGAGGGCGTCTTCGCTGCGGGAGACGTGGCCGACGATTACTATCGTCAGGCGGTTACCGCAGCGGGTACAGGTTGCATGGCGGCTCTGGACGCCGAACGCTGGTTGGCGACAAAGGGAATTTGACAATACAAGAGCAAGGAAGTTGCCATGGAAAAGCTCTCCGTTCGAGAGGCAAGACTCGCCGATGCGATTGGCCGTCAGGCCTTATTGCAGGGGTGGATTCGTACGCGCCGCGACAGCAAGGGGGGCTTCAGCTTTCTGGAACTCAACGACGGCAGTTGCCTCGCCAATATCCAGGTCGTTGCCGATGGCGATCTGCCCAACTATGAGTCCGAAATCAAACATCTCTCGGCCGGTTGCAGTGTTTCGGTGCGAGGTGAAATCAAGGCATCGGGGGGCAAAGGGCAGGCGACGGAACTACACGCAGCTGATGTGACCGTCCACGGCTGGGCCGATCCAGAGGAATTTCCCCTCCAGAAGAAGCGCCACTCGATGGAAAAGCTCCGCGAGTGGGCTCATTTGCGACCGCGCACCAATACTTTTGGTGCCGTGATGCGCGTTCGCAATCGCATCTGTCGGTCGATCCACGATTTTTTTCAAGAGGATGGCTTCCTCTACATCCACACGCCGATCATCACGGCGAGCGACTGTGAAGGGGCCGGCGAGATGTTCCGCGTGACCACGCTTGACCCGGAAAATGTGCCCCGTGACGCCAAAGGGGCGGTCGATTTCTCGCAGGACTTTTTCGACCGGCCTTCCTATCTCACCGTGTCAGGCCAGTTGGAAGGCGAAATCTACGCTACAGCATTGGGGAAGATTTACACCTTCGGGCCCACTTTCCGAGCAGAGAACTCCAACACTTCGCGGCATCTTGCTGAGTTCTGGATGGTCGAACCTGAGGCGGCTTTCTTTGAGCTAACTGACAACATGAATCTGGCTGAGCGGTTCTTGAAGCGAATTGTCAATGATGTGCTGGCCAACTGCGAGGAAGACATGCAGTTTTTCCACGAGCGGATTGACAAGACCGTAATGGAGAGCCTGCAAACTATCGCAGAACGCAACTTTGAACGACTCAGTTACACCGAGGCGATCGATATCTTGGAGAAGTCTGGCGAAAAGTTTGAATTCCCCATCGCCTGGGGGACCGATTTGCAAGCGGAACACGAACGATTTCTCACCGAAAAACACCTGAAGGCACCCGTCATCCTCTATGACTACCCCGCGGCAATCAAACCATTCTATATGAAAGTGAATGAAGGCGAGGTGGAGAACCGCCGCACCGTCCGAGCGATGGATGTACTGGTACCACGCGTCGGCGAAATCATCGGAGGCAGTCAGCGTGAGGATCAACTCGATGTGCTGACCGCCCGCATGGAAGAGCAGGGGCTCAACACGGCGGACTACTGGTGGTATCTCGACCTGCGGAAATTCGGCACCGTGCCGCACTCAGGGTTTGGACTGGGACTCGAGCGCATGGTGCAGGCGGTCACCGGCATGGCCAATATTCGCGACGTGATTCCGTTTCCACGAACGCCTGGGAATGCGGAGTTTTGACTCACGCCGCCCCGTTAACACGCCGCGGATTGCGATACAGCACTTCGGCCAGTAATTCCGGTGAACCTTGGAAACCGGTCCTCTCAAAATGCCAGAGGTCGTCGGTGGGTACCATTTCCTCATCCAGTGGCCACGGATCGAACGGCTCGTAGCCGAGAGCTGTCGCAAGTTGAGAGGAATCCATCGTTACATTCCCCGCACGGGGTGGAATCGGTCCTGCTTCGATGCGTGGGCAACCGTGTAACAGTGCGGGGTCGTATCCGCCGACGCGGTTGATTACCTGGGCGATCTGATAGAGCGAAAGTCGCCGTGGTCCCCCGGCATGAAAAAGCCCAGCCACGTCGTTTGCCAGTAGCGATTCATACACGCCGTTCAGGCAGTCGGTGTAGGTGGGTGTGCGGACTTCGTCGAAGTAAAGTGTAGCGGGCCGGTTCTTGGCAAATCGCGACTGGATCCAATCGATTGCTCCCGCGTGGCCATTGAAACTAATGCCCATCGGGAGGGAAATCCTCAGCGTGCAGGCACTTGGCATCGAATCGAGTATCAATTGCTCGGCGGCCACCATGGTTGTGCCGTACACAGTCACTGGATCGGTTGGATCGCTTTCCGTATAGCCGGGCCAATTCAATGGCATGAGGTCCCTGCCTGCATACACCAAATCAATCGAGGTATGCACTAACCGTACTTCGCGATCACAGCAGATGGACAACAGTGTGATCATCCCTTCGACATTGGTCCGCCAAGCAAGCCGTGAATCGAGTTCGCAAGCCTTGAGTGCGCAATTGCCGGCGCAATTGAGAACGCTGCGGAACTGGTATTTGTCGAACAATTCGACGAGCGCATCCCGGTCTTCGGCGTTGCAGGCTTCGATTCCGGGACCCGTGAGTGGCCAGTTGTCTGCCTGGCGAATCCCGATTACTTGGCCAGGATAGCGATCTTGGAAATAGGCCAGCGCGTTGTAGCCCGCCACCCCGGCGATTCCGGTGATCAACAGCGGCAGGGAGATAGCACAATCGGTATGAAGATGGGTATCAGCCATAGTGATACGGATTGTAGCAGTTGTCGGTGTTTTGGTGTACGCAGCCAGCAGCCTGTTTTTGACTCTCCCCCTGCAAAAGCTAGGTTTGTTGACCCACTCCATGAGAAGCCTGTTGTCCCCTCGTTCACCCGATTGGCCTACGATGTCACAATCTGCCCCTCAGACTTTGCCTCCGCACCTAACCCCAGAAATGGAAACGGCTGCGGACGCAATTCTGCAGCGTTTGCAGGAAACGGAACAGACGGTTCGCGATGCGATTGCGAGTGATAACTCGGTCGCCATTGAAACCGAATTGTCGGTAGTCATGCCTTGCCTCAACGAGGCAGACACCTTGGCAATTTGCATCGAAAAAGCCCAGCGAGCTATGCGCGGGGCTGGTATCGAAGGGGAAGTGATTGTTGCCGACAATGGTAGTACTGATGGGTCCCAAGAGATTGCCAGGCGATTGGGTGCCCGAGTTGTGCCTGTAACGGAAAAGGGTTACGGCAACGCTCTGATGGGTGGCATTCGCGCTGCACTCGGTGAGTATGTCATCATGGGAGATGCCGACGATAGTTACGACTTCCTGGAAATTCCCAAGTTTGTTGACAAACTGCGGGCGGGCCATGAATTAGTGCAAGGCTGTCGGCTGCCCAGTGGTGGCGGCAAGGTGCTACCCGGAGCGATGCCTCCTTCGCATCGCTGGTTGGGTAACCCGATGTTCTCCTGGCTCGTACAGCGGATGTTCAACGCACCAATCCACGACGTGTACTGCGGACTCCGCGGTTTCACTAAGAAGCTCTACAATCGACTCGATCTTCGCTGCACGGGAATGGAATTCGCCACGGAGATGATCATCAAGTGCAGCCTGTTCGAGGTGGACATCGCTGAAGTTCCCACGACTTTGCATCCCGATGGTCGCAAGGCCCATGCCCCCCATCTGCGGACCTTTCGCGATGGATGGAGGACGCTGCGGTTCTTCTTGATGTACAGTCCTCGTTGGCTGTTCTTGGTTCCGGGAATCGGACTTGCGATTGTGGGACTCGTGGGGTACTTGCTAGCCATGCCGGGAACCAGTGTCCTAGGGGCCACGCTCGATGCGCATACTTTGTTGGCGGCAAGTCTCTCGATACTCTTAGGTTTTCAATTGGTGCAATTCGCCGTGTTTGCCAAGACATTTGCCATCTCGGAGGGACTACTTCCCGACGATTCTCGATTGGGCGGCTTCTTGAAAGTGATGAGTCTAGAGCGTTGTCTGATCGGAGGCACTTTGGCATTTTGCGCGGGGACTGGGTTGCTGTTGACGGCCACTGGTTCCTGGTGGAAGGCTGATTTCGGAGCACTCGACTACTCCACGACCATGCGTTGGGTCATCCCCGGCGTGACCTTGGCAGCCCTCGGTTTTCAAACCATCTTTGCCAGCTTCTTCGTGAGCATCCTGCGAATGGGACGTCGCAAATAGCCGCAAACGTATGCGAGGCAACACTCATGATCATGGTCGACGAAACAAGTACGTCTATCTCGGAAAGGTTGCCCGAATCGGTGCCTGTAGAGTTCGACGACTACGCAAATGAATATGAAGAGGCCCTGCAAACCGGACTGCAAGTTTCGGGTGAGCATCCCGAGTATTTCGCTCGGCGTCGAATTGAATGGACTCATGCACTGCTTGATTCCAGGGATATCGAAATCAACACCGTCCTTGATTTTGGTTGCGGTGTGGGCATCGCGGCCCCCTTGCTAAACGAAATCCTGAATCCGCAGTGCATATGGGGTTTCGATCCTTCGACTGCAGCTATTGCCAGAGCTCGTCAGGATCGACCCGGTTCGCCGAATCAATTCGTCGACTGTGCCGACGAGCTTCCTTCGGCGGAATTCGACTTGGTCTACACCAACGGAGTATTCCATCATATTCCCCCTCGTGAACGAGCAACGGCATTTGCGACAATTTGGCGCACATTGCGTCCGGGTGGGTGGTTCGCCTTCTGGGAAAACAATCCCTGGAATCCCGGCACAAGATTGGTGATGAATCGCATTCCCTTTGATCGCGACGCCATTACGATTTCCCCCTACGAAGCGAATCACCTCCTACGCCGCTCAGGTTTCAACCCGGTTCGTACTGATGCCTGGTTCCTATTTCCTCACAGACTGCGCGCTCTGCGACCTCTGGAATGGCTCGTTCATCGAATTCCCTTCGGGGCCCAGTATCTTGTGTTGGCGCAGAAGCCACTGACACTTGAGGGGCAATGAGTGACGCAATGCAGAACACCGAGTGCCAATACTATCGGAAACGGCTGAAGCGATGGGCAGGCTCCAACCCTACTGGATCGATACTGTTAGTCTGTTTCATCAGCTTGTTGATCGGGTGGGGGCTCTCCCAATTGCATCCCCCCGTGCCAAGTGTGCATGATGAGTTCGCCTATTTGCTCTCTGGGGACACGTTCGCGGAGGGGCGGCTCACGAATCCGCCACACCCGATGTGGCAGCACTTCGAGACGATGCACGTTATCCATCAGCCGACGTACGCATCAAAATATCCTCCAGGCCAAGGTGTGATGTTGGCTCTCGGGCAGGTTGTGATGGACCAACCCATTGTCGGTGTCTGGGTTATGTCCGCACTGGGAGTGTTAGCCAGCTATTGGATGTTGTTGGGATTCGTTCCTGCACGATGGGCAGTTGTGGGAGCTAGCCTGCTCGTGATGCTCCCAGGCTATCAGATTTACTGGGGACAATCCTATTGGGGTGGGACACTGGCCTGTATTGGTGGCGCGCTTTTGCTTGGCTCAATCCCGCGACTGCAAAAATCCTTGCACATCAAAAACGCGATAGTCTTTGCGGGTGGAGCCTTGATACTAGCAGTTACCCGGCCTTTCGAGGGAGTTGTACTATTCCTTCTCGCTGGAGGTTGGCTGGTGGTCGGCTGGATACGCTTGGGATGGCCCGCTTGGCGTCCGCTTGTCTTACGATTCTTGCTACCAATGTTCGGAATCCTTGGCGCAGGTACGTGGGCTTTGGCAACCTACAATACGGCCGTCACAGGGTCACCTTTTGTCATGCCGTATCAGGTGCATGATCAATCCTATGGAATGTGTCCCCTATTCTTATGGCAAGCGCCACAGGAAGATCGCCAGTATCGTCACCCCGCCATGGACAAGTTTCATCGTGAATGGGAGATGCCTTTTTATCGCGATCAACAATCCTTGAGTCAAATCCTGCAGGCAAAGTGGATAATGCTACAAGTGCTCGGAAAGATATTGTTGCCGATAGTCGCAGCAATTCCTTTGCTTGGAATCTTGTGGTGGCGAGGTAGAAATCTACGCGGGCCTCTGATTGTGCTTTGCTTGTTTTGGCTACTTACTCAGGTCACGATTTGGAACCTCCCTCACTACTTGGCACCAGGACTTGCTCTTATTCTGCTTGTTGTGGTGTATGGCCTGCGAAATCTCAACGTTTCAACTCACCAGTGGCAGTGGCCGATAAGTCCAGTCGCGCTCTTACTTGTTGGGCAGATGCTCCTTTTCGTGGGGGAAGCCTGGAAGTATGCAACCATGCCACTCGATGATTGGCAGTATGTTCGCCAGAACCGGCAAATTGAGTTAAGCGAAATGGCGGGTAAGCAACTCGTGTTTGTCGACTACGAAACGGGCCACGATCCCTTGCAGGAATGGGTCTACAATCAGGCCGACATCGATGCTTCCAAGGTCGTATGGGCCCGCAGTATGTCAGAGGAGGAAGACCTCGAATTGCGAGAGTTTTTCTCCGATCGCAAGGCGTGGCGTTTATCAGCCGATGCCGATTCGCCGAACTTGCGACCGTGGAATTACCCGCAGGTAAAATTGGATATCACAGCAAGCCGCTAAACTAGGTCACCGAATGTAAGGGTGATACTTGCACCTGCGGGTCTGCACTATTGATACTTTTCAAAGCTCTCAACTCAATAAACCATCACCATGCCCAATTCTAGCAGTCAACACTGGCTTCCACGGTTAGCTCATTGCGTGCTCCATAGCCGCACTGCCGCGGTTTGTGCGGTCGGTGCGTTGAGTCTGATGATCGGCACACTGTTCGTGTTGGTGCGTTTTCCACAGCCAGGAGCCCATGACGAGTTCAGCTATCTCTTGGCCGCAGATACGTTCCTGGAAGGGAGGCTCGCAAATCCTCCACATCCTTTCTGGCAGCATTTCGAGACAATCCATGTCATCCAACAACCAACCTATGCTTCGAAGTACCAACCCGGCCAAGGACTCCTGCTCGCTTTGGGGACACTCCTGGGCGGGTTTCCTGCTGCTGGGGCAGTGATCGGAACTGCTCTCGCGACTGCCGCAGTTTGCTGGATGCTAGGAGGTTGGCTACCCAATCGGTGGGCACTAGTCGGCGGACTCTTTGTAGCCCTCAATCAGTCGATTGTTCTCAATTGGACACTCAGCTATTGGGGCGGGTCGCTGCCGCTTCTAGGCGGCGCATTGATGTTCGGAGCAATGCCACGACTCCTGCGAAGTCCTAGAGCACGCGACGCAATCCTGCTGGCAGGAGGAGCAATCGTGTTGGCCGCCACAAGGCCGTATGAAGGATTTCTTGTCGGCATTGTGATCTCGATCGCGTTGGCTTGGCAATTATTCGTCGAGCAGCGATTCCCTTGGCGAACAACACTCCAGAAGATTGTGCTTCCTGCCACACTCGTCTTGGCGGTGGGCTTGGCCGGACTTGCAACCTACAACAACGCGACGACAGGTTCGCCCTTCACGCTTCCCTATAGTGTTCATGAAGCAACCTACGGCTACAGCCCTTTATTTCTTTGGCAAAGCACCCCCGAAGAACCTGCCTATCGCCATGAAGCATTGCGCGAGTATCAGACGGGTTGGGGAATTCAAGATTATGAGCAGCAACGCACACTTTCAGGTTTCTTCCGGGCGAAAGTCGCGGGATTGCGAAACCTAGGAAGTTTCTATCTCGGTGGGCCACTCGCAATTTCTCTCCTGGCGATACCTTGGACTCTCAAGAATCGTCATTTGCGATTCGTTTGGATTACTCTGGCCGTGTTCTTGCTAGCCGAACTTGCCGTCCCTTGGATGTATCCCCATTACTACGCTCCGATTGCCCCGCTCTTGTTCTTGATTGTTGTCGAGGGTTTGCGCTATCTCAGGGCTAGCATGCATCAATATCCCAAAATGCGCTGTGTGGTTCCAATTCTTCTGGTCTGGCAAGTGGCGCTGCTCGGGCTTCTGTTGGGAGAATACGTTGGATGGCAGGCTGATGGCACGCGCTGGGAGCGGGCTCGCGTAGTAGCCCAACTCAAGGCCACTCCAGAAAAAGACTTGGTCATGGTGCGATATGGTAGCGACCACGATCCCAATGCCGAGTGGGTTTACAATCGAGCCGACATCGACGCGGCGGACATCGTTTGGGCTCGTGAGATGAGTCCTCAGGATGATAGGCGGCTTGTCGGCTTTTTCGGCGATCGCAAGGTGTGGCTCCTCGAGGCTGATGCCCCGGAACCTGCGGTTGTGCCTTACGACGATTCGAATCGCTAGGCCACGAGCGGTAGTCTAGCTTGATGCCGGGCAACAAAAGCAGCGTAGTCTTCTGGGGTGTCGATGCCACGAGTTGCATGATCGATCTGGCCGATGAGAATCGCTTCACCCTGCTCAAGAATGCGGAGTTGTTCGAGTTTCTCGATCTGTTCGGTTCTGCCCACAGGCAAACCTGCAAACCTCAGTAGAAGCTCTCGGCGGTAGGCATAGATACCAATGTGCAGAAAAAAAGTTGCCGGCTCCGCAGTAACTAGTGAATCGTGCCACTCGCGAGGATGCGGGATCGGGCTGCGACTGAAATACATCGCTCGCCCTTGATTGTCGAACACCACCTTCACAGCCGCCGGATCTTCCAAGGACTCACGGTCGCGAATTGGTGCGGCCAAGGTGGCCATCGCACACTCGGGATGCGATTTGAGCAAACTTGCTAATTGATCGATAGCCTGGGGATCGGTCTCCGGTTCATCTCCTTGCAGATTGATAATGATCTCAGCGTTGGGAATCGCCCGGGCGACCTCCGCGACGCGATCGGTACCGCTGGGGCAATCGTTGCTAGTCATCACAACCTCAGCGCCAAATCGCCGGGCCTCTGTGGCAATGTCCTCATCGTCGGTGGCGATGTACACAGCATCTAAATTCTTGGCCTCGCGGGCAGCGGAGTAAGTGTGTTCCAGGAGAGTCTTGCCCGTTTCCCTTAGCAGCATCTTATCGCGAAGCCGAGTCGATTGGCGGCGGGCAGGGATAACCAGGATGCACTTTTCGTTCGATTTGCGAAGTGTCGAAGCAGTCATGAACAAGATCCCAAACGTCCAAGGGAGAAAGTTTCCTTAGCCGGAAGCACACGCCTCCAGGCAAGCCAGCGAAAAATAACGAATTCGCGCTCTTGCATCTACGGCAATCCGAAGCTTTCTACTCGTCTGCCGTGGTTGAAATTGGAGCAAGGTGCTAAGATTCAAATGCTATCTCCGCAACTCCCGGGGTCTGCTAGCAGAGAGTGCTTCACTTTCCTTATCGAGAAAACATATGTGTGGAATTGTTGGTTACATCGGTCAAGGCCAGGCGGCTGAGTTTCTGTTGGATGGGTTGCGCCGGCTCGAATATCGCGGCTACGATAGTTCGGGTATTGCTACCGTCGAAGACGGGGAACTCGATGTCGCCAAGGCCGCAGGTCGAGTGGAAGAGCTAGCCGCTCTGCTGAAAATGCGGCATCACAATGGTTCCGTAGGCATCGGCCATACCCGTTGGGCAACCCATGGTCCTGCTACCGACATCAATGCTCATCCCCACCTCGGCGGCGATCAGATCCTCGCCTTGGTTCATAATGGAGTCATCGAGAATTTTCGCGCGATCAAGGATCGACTGATCGACAAGGGTTACGAGTTTCAGTCGGCCACCGACACGGAGGTTGTCGCTCAACTCCTGGCCTACGAACTGGAGAAAGTTTCCGATGAGACCCTAGATAGCGAAGACCCACTGGCCCCGGTGATCCAAGCGGTACAGAAATCACTTGCCAAATTGCGGGGAACTTATGGACTCGCCGTCATCTTCCGCGATTGGCCTCATGTGATCGTCGCCGCTCGTTTGGGTAGCCCCTTGGTGATCGGCGTAGGCGAAGGTGAAAACTTCATCGCCAGCGATAGCTCTCCTCTGGCCGGTCGTACGAAGAAAATCGTTTACTTGGCGGATAATGAAATTGCACTGGTCACCACCGACACGATTCGTGTGATTCATCGCGATTCGGGAGACGTGGCCCATGACGTACAGACTCTTGATATCGATGCCACGGAAGTCGATCTCAATGGCTTTCCTCACTACATGCTCAAGGAAATCTACGAGCAACCCGAAACGGTCCGCAATGCAATGCGTGGCCGACTTGACAAAGATTCGGCGACGGCCGTCTTCGGCGGGCTGAACTTGACCCCCAATCAGTTACAGTCCGTGAAGCGGATGGTACTGACTGCCTGTGGTACGAGTTGGCATGCCGCATTAGTGGGGGAATACATGATCGAGACGCTCGCACGTATTCCAGTCGAAGTGGAGTACGCCAGCGAGCTGCGCTATCGCAATCCGCCCCTCGACGATCAGACGTTGTTGTTCGCCCTCACCCAAAGCGGCGAGACGATTGACACCCTCGCAGCACTGAGGGAAATGAAACGCAAGGGGCATCCCACAATGTCGATCTGCAATGTCGTGGGAAGCACGATTGCCCGCGAGGCGGACGGCGGGATCTACCTCCATGCCGGGCAGGAAATCGGTGTCGCCAGCACCAAGGCATTTACGGCCCAGTGCGTAGTGATGTCGTTGTTGGCCCTTTACTTTGGTCGCTTGCATCACCTGAGCTACGAAAGTGGCCTGCGAATCATTGAAGAACTCGAACGGCTACCCGATCAGGTCGAACGGGCTTTGGAAACCAACAGCCACGCCCGCCGCATCGCGGAGAAATATGCCAACTGCAACAATTTCCTCTACCTTGGTCGGCAATACAATTTTCCCACAGCCCTGGAAGGAGCCCTCAAGCTCAAGGAAATTAGCTATATCCACGCCGAGGGTTACCCAGCCGCGGAAATGAAGCATGGTCCGATTGCGCTGGTTGACGAGAACACCCCCAGCGTGTTTATCGTGCCGCAGGGAGCCGTCTACGACAAAGTGTTAGCCAACATCGAAGAGATCAAGGCCCGTCGCGGCCCCGTGATCGCCATCGTGGATGACGACGACAGCCGCGTTGCCGAACTTGCGGACGACGTGATCCACATCCCCCCCGTGACCGATTTCCTGCAGCCCATTGTAGCCTCAGTACCTCTGCAACTGCTGGCCTACCACATCGCCATCGCCCGCGGCTGCGATGTCGATAAACCGCGGAATCTGGCCAAGAGCGTGACGGTGGAGTGAATTTGAAAAAATGGGCTGGCTAAGTTCCGATTCAATCTATTTCCCACTGTTGAATCTTGTTGCCCGGCGACTGGCGCCATACCGCCTTGTGTCGAGAGTGTCTTAATTGCTGGCTCTAAACTCTCGGCTCTCAACTACAACGCCACATCGCGCCATGCGATCTCCCCCGGCTCTACGGTCCACCCAAGGCCAAAGTAACCAGCGGCACGCACATCATCATCTCCCTCCGTGAGACTGTCGGCACTCAACAGCAACAAATCGGGGAAATTCGTGCCGTTGACGAAGTACGGCAGGCGATCGGTGGCCCGCATGCCGGTGATTCCTGTGCCACTTACCACGCCGACTACGGCAGTCGCACTCCGGCGGCGTGGTCGGACAAACACGCAAGCTAGATCATCGCCAAGCTCGGGTCGGCGATCGATGGTCACGCTCCCCTTACGAGTTTGCACGGGCGAAGTTGATAAAAGTCGCGGCCAGGCGGAGTTGGTGTCGGCGTTGCCGTAGAGCAGTACGTTCCGGTTTGGTTCAATGGTGGGATCAAACTCAGTGTCGGCCACGACCTCCAGCGACCCGTTGGTGCGAACGAGCCAAGTTTCGGCGTCGTAACGAGCCTTGGCCAACGCCCAGGCGTTTTCCTCATCAGTGCCGTGAGTGCCGTAGACGAGAGTCGGCTCGTGGGCGAACACACTGCGAAAACCACCGTAGCGCTGAGGTTGTTTGAGCACCCTCGGCAATTCTGGCGCGGGATGCCAGCCGAATTGGTCACGCACAAACAGGAGTTCTCCGGTTTCCACTCTGAACTGCCCGATTGCCTCGCCATCGAGGGCGACTTCTACCTCCGTGCCATTCTCTAAGTGATCGACTGCAATCGCCAACGCCGCAACGTTCGACGTGAGCCCCAAAAATAGTTTCTGCTCGGCATCGTATCGTACCGCGGCTCGGCTCAAGGAACCCTGCTCAATTTGTTGCAGTACGGTAAGCCATTGAACCTGCGAGACTTTCCCCGGATCGAAGGTAACACAATCAGCAAGTTCCACCTCTGTGGGAAGTGGAGCCGTTTGTTCGTGACAAAACCTCAGCAACTCCTCATTAGCGGCTTTTAGATTTGCTTCTGTAAAATCCGACCGCTGGCGAAATACAAAATCTGAGTGGAACAACGCCAAGGTTTGGGCGATCTCTCGGGAGTCGTCGGTAGACCTCTCGATTCGTGGTCCGATGCTTTCGAGCAGAATTCCCGCATTGGCCGTGTTCACCAAAAGTGGAGCCAGTTCCCCAGTGGCTTGGATTCTTGATAGCATCGCTTGAATAGGAGTCTGTTCTTCGCTCGCACGCGGTTCATTCGCTGCGTATTCCAGCCAGGCATTGGTGGGTGCCAAGGCCGCCCAGCGGTTGGGCGACGTGCTCCCCAGCCGAATGACTCCATGCCCTCCCGTTCCTGTGCCCCGCAACCACACGCGGCGTGGGTCGAACGCAGCATGCTGGGCTGCATCGTCGAGTGATTCAAGTACATCGGTCGCCGACCAGTCTTCCCAATCACACCCTGCAGTTCGCCGACCAGTCGGTGCGAGAGTCGAAATCGAGGACTGCGGTTCATAGTGGGCAAGGTGATGTCCGCCTGCTTCGTTGGCATTGTGCAGGGTCACGAGCATCCCCCGCGGCAAGATGGGTGATTCACTCCCCGGATCCGAGACCGCGTGAGCCGGGAGGATATCGTATGCCTGGACACTCTGGTCCAACTGACTGCGAAACGTACGTGTCTGCAGTTGCTCTTTGCCGACCAGAGCCAATTCGATCGAAAGTTTCCCTAGGGGTGCCGTACCTTGTTGTGTCTGTTCGTTTAAAGTCAGCTCTACTGGGATCTTCGTTGATAATTCTAACTGCTTGGTAGTCCGTGGATCGAGCGGAATGGCTACTTTACGGATGCCTAGCGGTGGAATACTGCCCACTTTGGTAATCAAGGAACTTCCTGAATCAAGCGAAGCGGTTGCCTGGCAATCGTTGAGTGCATCTTCGCGACAGTTCACCAATAAGACACCGAGCCACAGTGGGCTCGTTTCACCTTCGATGAGCGAAGGCAATGTCAGGTCGCGTTGTTCGAAGAAGACCTCTCGCTGAGGCTTGAGCACTTCTGCTCGCACTTTGCCAGCTGCGCAATGGAACAGCAGTTCATTTTTTCCTGCTCGTAAGACAATTGGCACAATGGTCTGTCCCGTGAGATATGGATCACCAACCCGCGGTTCGCCGTTGACGAACACCATCGCATGGCCCGAAGCCTCCAGCAAGACCACTTGCCGTTGTGGAGAAGTGACTTCGGCAAATGCGTATCCTCCCCGTAGAGAGGAGTGTTCGAGCCAGCCAGTGGAATCGGCCCGAGCTACGTTCCAGGCGAGCGCCCGTCCACCGTGGCCCACAATGGTGTCACCCGCCTGGGGTGTTCTCCAAGTATCTTTGGCAACCGCTGCTTGCAGAGGATCAACATGAATCGGAACCCGGCCATACCGACCCACAGCGGGCAGGACCAGAAACTCGGAAAGAACCAAAGGTTCTTCCGTAAAAGTTTCAGCGGGCAACGGAAGAGCCATTTGCCCCGTTTGCAGCAGAGTCAGGGGTATCACAACGTGACGAAGAAAACTTGTGCATTTGTCCATGCTGTCGGTTGTAACCTTTGTCGCGGTGGTTTCCCAGGGCGTATCTTCTTCGTCCTTCCCGCACAGGCGGGAACCCAGCAATTGGAGGTGAAATCTAGATTCCCGCCTGCGCGGGAATGACGCTCTGCATCCATCTACATTCAATGCTCAAGGCGCTGTAGTTTCACTGCATAATTCAAGCTAAGATCAAAGTATCTGATTCCATGGAAAAATCTTAAGCGAGAATCCCGCATCATGGCAGCACGAATTCTGGCAATTCTCTTGGTTGTTGTGTTGCTGACTGGCCTGATTGCTTACAGCAAATTGCGTCCCGAGTCGAATCACGTGTCCGGTTTCATCGAAGCGGAGGAAATTCGTTTGGGGTCGCGGGTCGGTGGCCGCGTGCAAGAGGTGCTTGTCGAAGAGGGCGCCGCAGTCAAGGCGGGTCAGTTACTGGTGCGGCTCGAACCCTTCGACTTGGAACAGCAACGCGAGGAGGCCAGGGCCAACCTTGTTGCCCGCGAAGCTGATTTGACACGGCTCGAAGCCGGCAATCGCGAGGAAGAAATCGGCCAGGCGAAGGCCCGTTACGAACAGCTGCAAGCAAAGTTGGATCAACTCGTGGCTGGGGCTCGGAAACAGGAAATCGATGCCTCCCGTGCGAGGTTGAAAGTCGCAGAAGCGGAGATGCGGCTGGCGACTCAAAATTTCAACCGCACTCAAGCTTTGGCCAATACCAATGCGATTACCAAGGAAGAATTTGATCGCGCGGCAGAGAGTCTCGAATCGGCAAAGGCCACCGTTTTATTGCGCGGGGAAGAGTTGAGCTTGATCGAGGCAGGCACGCGCGAAGAAGAAATTCGAGCGGCCCAGGCCCAAGTCGAAGAAGCTCGGCTTGCCTGGCAACTCGCGCAGAAGGGATTTCGCAGTGAGGAAATTGCGGCAGCTAAGGCGGCGCGGGATTCTGCCGCGGCCAGTTTGGCGGCGATCGGCGATCGGCTCTCTGAGCTTACGATCAAGAGTCCTGTCAACGGGATGGTCGAGGCCCTGGAACTTCAACCGGGCGACCTCGTTGCAGCAGGTGCGCCTGTCATGTCGGTGCTCGACAACAGTCACTACTGGGTTCGGACCTACGTCCCCCAGAAATGGATGGATTTAAAACTGGGGCAAGCGGTCGAAGTGACTGTTGACAGCATGCCCAATCGGCGTTTTGCAGGCGAAGTGACCTTTATCTCGCGTCGCGCCGAATTTACGCCCAGCAACGTGCAGACTCCCGAGGAGCGTTCCAAACAAGTGTTTCGCATCAAGGTGACGCTCAAGGAGGGACTCGATGTGCTGCGACCAGGAATCTCGGCGGACGTCTGGCTTGATCGAGTGCCAGGAAAAGCGGAGAAGCCCACGCAATGAGCGATCAGTCTTCCGCTGTCGTCATTGATGTCCATGAGTTAAGTCGTTCCTTCGGCGAACTGGTTGCCGTGCGCGACGTCAGCTTCCAGGTCCAGCGGGCATCGATCTTTGGGCTACTTGGTCCTAACGGCAGCGGCAAATCGACCATCATCCGCATGTTGCTGGGTATTCTTTCTCCCACGTCCGGCTCGGCAAATGTCCTGGGCTACGACGCCGAGCGCGATGCCGAACAGATCAAGCGGCGTGTCGGCTACATGTCGCAACAGTTCAGCCTCTATGCGGACCTCTCGGTTCGAGAAAACATCGAGTTCTATGGCCGCATCTACGGGCTCTCCAGCGACCGCATTGCCGAGCGGCAAGCAGTGGTGCTCGGCCTCACCGGATTGGAAGATCGACTCGACCAATTGGCGGGCACGCTTTCCGGCGGCTGGAAGCAACGGCTCGCCTTGGCCTGTTCGCTTATTCACGATCCGGAGATCTTGTTTCTCGACGAACCTACGGCGGGAATCGACCCCGTGGCACGCAGGCAACTGTGGGACCTGTTGTTCGAGCTTTCTGGTCGTGGGGTCACGCTGTTTGTCACCACGCACTATATGGACGAGGCGGAACGCTGCACGGACGTGGGCTACATTTACATGTCCCAGCTCTTGGTGCTGGGCAAACCGTCCGACTTGAAGTCGCTCCCCGCTGTGTCCCCTGCTGGCTCTCGCCGCTACGAGCTGCGAGTTCCTCGACCAGCGGAACGGCTTTCCGAGATTCGCAAGCTCGACGGTGTCCGTGATGCGACCCTCTTTGGCGAGACAGTCCACGTGATGGTCGATGAACATCTCACGCCTAAGAATCTCGCTGCCGAACTATCGACCTCGGTAGACGAAGCCGACATCCGTGAGGTGCCGCCAACACTAGAGGATGTGTTTGTCACGCTCACGAAAAATGCGCAAGAAGACACGGTTCCTCCAGAGCCAATTGTTCCAGCCCCCGACAACGCCCAGGGATTGACGGTATCTCAAAAAGTTGGCCTGGGCGTTGTCCCACCTGAAGCACCTGCTCCTCCAACGAAACGCAGCCGTCCCTTTGCAGGTTTGCTAGCCATCCTGGTGAAAGAGTTCTATCACATCCGCAGGCAACCCTCGACCATCTTCTTCATGTTGGTCGTGCCCGTAATGCAGACGATCATCTTTGGTTACGCCATCGATATCCAGGTCGAACACATCCCGATGGTCGTTTTCAATATGGATGGCCGTCAGCCGAGCCAGCAGCTTGTTGATTCGTTTGTCAACACACGGCGGTTCGATACAGTTGCCTATGTCGAAGACGATGATACCTTCCATCACTGGATGGCCACCGGCGATGCGAAAGTCGGGATGAAAATCCCGCCGTACTATTCCGACCGGCTGCTTCGCGGAGAGCAAGTCGAGGTGCAGGTACTTATCGACGGCAGCGATTCCCAGGTCGCGACCACGGCCCTCAACACGTCGCAATTATTGGGCGTCAACCTCTCGCTCCAATTGGCCAAGCAGAAGGCCGAGGCAGTCCAATTGGCCCCTGCCCGCGATCCCACCGGAAAAGCAGATCTGCCGATCGATATCCGTCCGCGACTCTTGTACAATCCCGACCTCGAGAGCGATCACTTCTTCGTCCCCGGACTGGTCGGCATCATTCTGCAGCTGGTGACCTTGTTTCTCACTTCGTTCGCGATCGTCCGCGAGCGGGAACTGGGCACGCTGGAGCAACTCTTTGTCACCCCCGTGAGCCGCGCGGGTTTGCTCTTGGGCAAACTGATTCCCTATGCCATCGTGGGATTTATTGAGACACTGATCATGCTCACCGTGATGATCTATCTGTTCGGCGTGCCGATCCGCGGTAGCGTGGGTCTGTTGTTGTCGCTTTCGATGCTGTTTATGGTCTGCTCGCTGGGTCTGGGATTGCTGGTCTCGACCATTGCCAAGAGTCAGGTCGAGGCCGTGCAATTCGCTTTCATTGTGATGCTCCCCTCGGTGCTCCTCTCGGGATTTGTGTTCCCCCGCAGCCAGATGCCTTTGCCGATTTACCTTATTACGTTTGCCATCCCCGCGACGTACTTTATCGAAATCCTGCGCGGCATCGTTCTGCGGGGTGCCGGCCTAATGGACCTCGTGCCGATGGTCACCGGGCTGACGATCTGCGCTATCGTGGTCCTCACCATCAGTGTCACCCGCTTTAGAAAACAGTTAGAATAGCCGCTTGCGGCTTTGCGGCGACGGCGGCCTTCACACTCGATCAAGAATCTCCACCGGCAATTCCGGCGTTGCCCCCTGCACTGAAGCGACAAAGGCCCCCACACGATTGGCGAGAGCGACGATTTCAGCGAGCGGTTTTTCCAATAGCAGCCCGACTATCAGCGCCGCACAGCACGAATCTCCCGCTCCAACACTGTCTGCCTGAGGCTGTCGCGGATACTTTGGCACTTTCCCTTCGACTCGCTCGTCAGCTGAATAGAGGACCGTCCCCGCTTCGCCTCGGGTGAGGGCAACCACGGATAGGTCAAACCGCTCGCGTATACCCGCTACCTGTTCGTCGACGCTAAGATTACGTGATTCCAGCTGCAGCAACTCGCCGATCACCGTGAGTTCTTCTTCATTGAGCTTCAAGACGTTAGCCGCCTGTAGGCTGCTTTCGATTACCTCTGCCGAATAGAACTGCTGCCGAAGATTGGTGTCGCACACTCGCAAGGCATGTTTGGCCGTATCGAGAAACTGCTGAATCGACTTGCGACTCGTCGGCGATCGTTGGGCCAAGGTCCCAAAGCAAACGGCCGAACACTTCCCTGCCAATTCAGAGAGCGAGTCAGTGAATTCGATCCGATCCCAGGCAACATTCTCTGTGATCTCGTACTCAGGGTGCCCAGCGGCATCGACTGTTACTTGCACCGTCCCCGTCGGCAAATCAGCGAGAACCGCCAGATGTTCGGTAGTCATCCTCCGCGAAGCAAGTTCCTTCTTCAGACGCTCGCCGAGGGGATCATCCCCAATGGCGCTGGCAATTACCCCATGACAATTCTTGTGACGCAAGAGTTGATTCGCATGCACCGCCAGGTTCACCGGCGCCCCACCCAGCACAGCCCGCTCGCCAAAGCAATCAAACAGCGCTTCGCCCAAGCCAACGACTGTGTAGGGACCAGTGCTATGAGGAATATGCGACACGCTACTTGGCGGTTTAGGCTAGAAGTCTGCTCCGCGGTACGTCCGCGGAGATACGCAGTTCTTCAGCATACCACAAACTAGCTATCAGCTTTAGGCCTCGAATTCGTGGATTCTATCGACGAGTTCGGAAGCAGCCCAAGCCGACCAACCCCATGCCAACTAACAGCATCGCGGCGGGCTCTGGAACAGCCTGTGCGGCAGCCTGTAGTGCGCCACCATTGTACTGAGCTTGCCAAGCGGCAAGCAAAGCGGAGCTCAAAGGCGGAGTCGTCCCACCGCGTTGCCAAACGAGGAAGTCGCGACCGTCAACATCGCCGTCATTGTCGAAATCACCGCTGATTCCTAACGACGCAGGCACGATATTACCAGTCACGACGGCGCCCGTATCGGCGTTGCGATACTGGAAATTGAGCGAGTTTATGTCGCCACCCACTTTGAAGGCGTTGCCAAGCATCTCCGTGCGATTGGCGTTGCCGGCAAATACAGAATTTCCTAAGAGAAACCGCTCGGCAAGCACCTTGTCAGTGGATCCAGGAGCCTCGTCCCACGTTTCACCAGGGCCATCGCCTAGAGTTGTGCCTCCATCGGGGCCATCGACCGGATCGACGAGTGGATTCTTGTCACTCAAACTATCCCATCCGGCGAAATTCAAATCGCCACTGAGTGTAGAACTTGTGATCGTGTAAGCATCCATCTCAATGGTAGACGAGGTATCATTGGTAATCTGCATCAGGCCAGTAGTGGCATCGACCTGCAAAGTGAGTTTATCGGGATTCAAATTCGTTGGATTTGTGTCGGTAAGATAGATACGATCGATGTCAAAGAATTCCCCCGTGCCACCAAAATTATTATTAACTGTAAGGCGAAGATTGTTCCCATCCCGCCCAGCAGCGTGAGGTGCCGTCCCCAGTAGATTGAAAGGTCCCGCATTATCTTTGTAGTAAACGGAGTACTCTTCGGAGTCCTCGTCAATTTCCAATACTACGGTGAAGGGAGTTGCTCGGCTGAGTGTAAGTGGCAGCGGACCGAACTCTGGAGCACCTGTGGTGAGCCTTCCCACAAGTTCGATGCCGCCCGCTGGATTGCGCTGGATGTTCGCTTGTCCCACAATCTCACTACCTTGGAGATTGTCGTTATTGATAAATGCGAAACGTACTTCTTCTAGTTCAGCGGCGTCAAATTCTGACGGGCCAACAAGAGAAGAGAAGTTCCAACCAGACATTTCAGCTACGAGCCACGACTTGCCACTGGTGACGTTGGCAATATCCAGATAATTGGTTCCAAATTCATTATTAGCTTTCTGAATGCGGTATTTCCCATTTTGGATTGAGGAACCTGTCATATCAGCAGTATCTTCTAGCCACATGTTGCCAGTATTCACGTTGTTTGTGGCTCCATCGAGCAGTGTGCCATTCGAATCGTCAAATAAGAATTCTTCAAGAATCGCGGCGTTTGTCGTGCTGCTGGCGATCAGCAGGGCCGCCACTGCCAGACATAGGGAAATTGGTCGAAAGGTGTATTTCATGGTAAGTTCCTCTTTGGGAGTAGGTATTTCGCTGTTGCTATGTCCAGGGTTTTGTGTGACTCGTCGGCGCCGGCTTGCGAGTAACAAAGTACTTACTGTCAACAGTAGGGCTGTGCTTGGTTCGGGTACGCCAGCAATTGCTGCCTCGAAAGCTGGCAATCCATGGATTGCCACATAAGCATCTTTGAAGATAGAAAAGTCGATAATGTTGTTGAAGCCATCATTGTTGAGATCTCCGGCTTGATACGCTTGCACCTCGGACAACCCCGCTAGGTTTGTTTCAGCCCCTGCATTGAAAGTCGTCCAGTCGGCCACAGTTAGCATGCCATCGAAATTCAAGTCTCCCACTTGGAATCGTTTCCCACCGTTGCCAACGAAATTGACGTTTGCCTTGCGGGTAATTCCGCCATCAAAATTAAGAGTGATCTCCAAATCTTCAATCGGGCTCTTGATCCAGGGACCGCTCCCTTGGCTCAAGACGACCATTTGATTGTTGCTCAGGTTTCCGCCATTGCCACCAATGACGCCTTCGCTCAAATCGAAAGCAGTAGTCGAAGTCTTCGACCACGCTCCATCAATGTCGACGCTTCCATTTTGAGGAGCCTGATCATAGTTATCTGTCACTGACTTCCAGTTCGCTGCATTCAGGGCACCTGCTTCCGAAGTGATCGAATACGACCGCAGTCCGCTCAATGCTAGCCCTGTCGTATTTTTAAGCGTCATTACGCCAGTGATACGATCCACCTCTAGTGTCATGAGGTCATTCAATGGATTCGCGTCGGAAAGGGCAATTCGGTCGATCGAGAAGAACTCGTCAAGAGTACTGCCAAAATTGTTGTTCACTGTAAAACGCATCGAATTCCCATTGCGGTCTGGTGAAATAGGAGCCGCGCCTAGAGCCTGAGAAGGATTCGATCCATCTTTATAAAAGACTTTATACGTATTCGAGGTCTTGTTGAGTTCCAAAACCATCGTGAATGGAGAGGTTTGGGTTGTACTAAGCGTGGCACGACTGGAGATATCACTTGAACCTACACCAATCGCCGTTCCGCGAAGTTCGATGTCCCCAGTATCCGTATTTCGGTCGATACGGACTTGCGATGTCACCGAACTTCCACTGTTGCCGGTGTCGTCGTCCAAGAAATCAAATCGTATCTCCTCACCTTCTCCCACAACGCTGTCGTAAAAATCCCAGCCTGACATCCGCACGACGATATAGCGACTCCCAACAGTAGAGGAAGTAATGTTATCAATCTGCAGATAATTGCTGGCAATATTGTCGCTGAATTTAGTAATGCGAAAATTCCCTGCACCGTCCGTAAAAGATTCAGTCAGGGCGTTCGATTGGTCCCACACTTGACCGCCAGGATTGCCTGTGTTGGCAGCCTGAAATAACTCGGCGCCTGCACCGCCAGTAAACTCGAACGCATGGAAATCGACCCCATGCGATGGCTGACAAAAAAGTAACGCACTGGAAATCGCCACACTTGCGAATTGGAACAATTGATTGCGAGACATGGATAGCTCCTTAATGACCTAGGAAACTGATGGGTTGTCGAATGGGTCTCAACAGTGGAACACTGCCAAGCAAAAGTAACGGGATCAATAACGAATTCGGCTCCGGCACTTCAGCAACGAGCGCCTGGAAACCGGCAAGACCATAGACGGCGATGTATTCGTTTTTGAAGATACCAAAATCAACAAGGTTATTGAAACCATCTCCGTTCAGGTCGCCAGCCGCATAAGCGTCAATTGTCGAGAGTACGGACAGATTGGTTTCGGCGCCGGCAAGGAATTTTGTCCAATCCTGAGCGTTGAATTGGCCATCGAAATTCAGATCCAAAGGAACAACAAAAGCTTGTTCAAAGGCGAGGCCAAAGTTGCGTCCCAGCGCGAGGAAACGGTCGACGTTCTCGCCCGCCAGAAAACGAGTTTCGAACGTCGCTGAGAATTCAGCATTGAGATGGTCACGTCCAAACTTGGCGCCCGTGTCATCAATCAACGATGCGCCGCCAGTGATTACGTTCGGTTCTAAAGAAAGGAGATTCAACCACATCGGATCTGATTGATAGGCTGGTAAAAGCAGTCCATGATGATAGGCATACGTATCGTTCACAGTCGAATGAAAATCGAGCAGGTAGTCCACATCGCCTCCCGTGTCGGCTATCAACGCATCCCCTACGACTTCGATATCATCCAGATTGTTGTAGTTAGGGGGTACCCAGTACCGATTGGGGTCGAGTGATTCTCGCTGAACTGTGCTGCGATTGTACCCTGCAAAACGACCGTCAGGATTCCCCATAGGATAGACGTAAAAATCAGCGTACTTGCGCAGCAGGGCTGCTTCTAATTCGTCACTCACAAGAAAATCCACGAGTCCCTCTAGATTGAAGTTCCCCAGGGTTTCGTTGGAGTGAACTCCGCTTACCAGGGCGACTTTCTTCTTGACTGCCGCCCCCGTAGGATCGGAAATCTTGTAACCATACATGTCCTGCGGCGCAACGGTGCGACCCAGATCATCGATTCCCCCTGGTGATTGGCCGATCACCAAGGAGCTGTTGCCACTGAGGGTTGGACTTACCCAGGGACTAGAGACTAGCTCCGCGGTATGATTAGCCGTTCGGGCGGCGGGGTAGGGGAGTCCATAGGCAACCCAGACCTGGTCTTGAGAGAAGGCACTATCGTTGGAAAACGTAAATGTATCTGCACTGCTATTGCGGACATTATTGTCGAAGAAACTCCAATTCTCCTGATCGTAGCTGTAAACCATTTCATGGCCGTTGAGACTGCTGCCACCCGTGTTGAAATCATCGTCGATCTGAAATATTGGCTGGAGTCCATTGACACCACTGGCGGAGAAATACAACCACTTCCACTGCCCCGGATTGTAGTTGTCTCGACCTGCCAACTGCACCTGACTGCCAACCACGGATGAGTTGGCTTCATCCAGCCCGCCGTGATCAAAATCACCATCGAGCATGATAACAGCCCGAGCGCTGGTGCCCAGCAAGAGAAACATCCCCACACACGCAATTAATCGAACTGGCAAATACATGTAGGTTAGGAAGCGTATGAAAGAAATAAATGGAACGCGGACAAACGCTGATTCAGCAGATCTGCGCGGATTCGAGAAACAACGGTCATTCTTACCCGCGTCAATCCGCTGTATCTGCGTTCATCTGTGTTCTATTTCTTCTAAACCTCTTACCTCCGTTTGCTTATGTGCATGATATGTGCAAGCCGAGCTTGTATTCTAATCTCCCGCGACGAAGTTTGTGCGTCTGGGGTCGGCGACTCCAATTAATTTGCCGGTTTCCGCAATCTCGATCGCATTGCCGCCCCCGAAGTAATGACCGTTGCGGGGATAGCGTTTCGTTTTCCATCCCAGGCCTGCCAACTCTTGATCCCAGCTTGCCGGGGCGTCCTTCTCAAACTCCATCAAGTTGAACGGTTGCTTAGCGGTCACGGGCCGCATGAGATGGAATCGGGGCGCTGCAAATGTCTCTTTCAAGCTTTGTCCACGATCAAAAAACTGCCAGAGTAATTGGGTCGTCGTGGTAGGAATACGCTGGCCGCCGGGGATCCCCAGCGTTAGCACTGCCCGATCTCCTTGGGTGACAAGAATTGGCGCAATCGTGCTACGCGCTCGTTTGCCGGCACCCACATGATTCACGTTTTCTGGATCATGCGTAGAAAAATTACTCATGCTGTCGTTGAGTAGGAACCCTGTTCCAGGGGCCACGACCGCGGCCCCAAAATGAAGACTCAGCGATTGGGTGAGGCTCACCATATTGCCTGCTGAGTCGGCGACGACCAAATGCGTGGTGCTGGCCGCCGGCAAACCGTCAGCTGCAGCGTCAACTTTTTCAGTCTTCGGATACGGATTCTGGGGATCAACCTGGCTGGCTGCCGCAGCTAGCCGTTCAGCAGCCTGCTGGGTGAGCATAGCCTCGGCATCGCTCGGGGAAGTGTCGGCATCCGCCAGTTCGGCTTGAATCTGTGGATAGAGGCACAGTAAGGTTCGCCCCATTCGATTTGCATAAGTCAGAAAGCTTGCGTCGGCACCCAGAGGTGGTTGTTGTTCCATGGCCTTGAGTACAGCAAGCACCGTTGCTCCACCTGTCAGTGGTGGTGGGCAGGAATAAATTCGATATCCCCGGTACTCAACCGAAAGTGGCTCGCCGAAATCGGCTTGATAGTTGCGGAAATCATCGACTGACATCGCCGCGCCTGCCTTCTGGGCAGCACGGACAATGTTTTTGGCCGTCGTCCCTTCATAAAATGCCCGCCCACCTTCATTCGCTATCACACGGAGTGTCGCTGCCAGGTCGGCGTTCTTGAGTCGCGCACCAATCGGTGGGAGCTCTCCCTCATACAGATAGAGGTCCGATGCCTCGGGATCTTTTTGCAAGTCTGAGACATGCGACTTGTAGAGGCCCTGCATTGTCGCATCGATCTCGATGCCGTCTTCGGCCAACTGAGCGGCTGGCTCAACTAAACTCTGCCAGGGTTTCGACCCCCACCGTTCATAGGCTTCATCAAGCCCGGCAACCAGCCCCGGCACTCCCACGGACTTGTAGCCAATCTTACGTTCTGCAGAGGAGAGTTGGGTAAACTCTTTTGGATCCAAATCAGCCGGCGAAGTACACAGTGCCACAATGGAATACACTTTCCCTGTGGCCGCTTCGCGATAGAGAAGTATCAGCTTGCCACCCAAGCCAGAGCCATAGGGTTCGGCAACCCCCACGGCCAATGAAGTTGCGATAGCGGCGTCTATGACGTTCCCCCCATCGCGAAGCACTTCCAGTCCGATGGTGGTCGCAGCCTCGTGCCCACTGGCAACGGCATACTTCTCAGCCTCAATGACCTGCTGTGCGGAGGCTGTCGCGTCGGTCAGGGCGACCGCTAATAAGACCACCAATGGTAATCTTGAATACTCCATCTCTTGTCCCTTAGAGTAGCACGCCTCTCCGAGTCATAATTGGTTACGACTCGGAGAGGCGTGCTACAATGTGCCTACCTCAAAATGGAAAAGGGGCTTCGAGCAGTTGCACGAAGCCCCGATTTTTAAAGCAACAATGAAATTAATGTAGCTCAACGTCCTAGCCGCGTTGGCGACGTCCTACCAAGCCAACGAAGCCAAATAGCAAAAGACTCATTGTGGCTGGCTCAGGAATAATATGTGACACCGCGAAGCGTTCGATCAAGAGCCTGTCGCCGGTAAAGTCTTCGTTGATAACTAAGCGAACAGATTCAATCCCCCGCGTAGGATCCAATGCACCAACGCCGGCAGAAACAAATGAAGTGCCATTGTCAGACGAATAGAGCAATTCCATTGTGCTGGCGCTCAGATTTACGTCGAGCATGGTCAACAACTGCCCGCTACTTCCCAGAGTAACGGTAGATGTGTCGGTGGCGCCAGTACCAACAGCATTGCCCACAAGTTCCACTTCCGTCGCAGAAGTGCGAGTAAAAAAGATCTCACCCGTGACAAAGGTCGAGCGAGGATCGAACTGGATAAGCGAAAGACGGAACTCTTCATCTTGTGCTGAGTCATAGACGTTCTCATCGAACGCCCACTGAACATCGAATAGCCCAATGACTCGCCCTGAAGTAATTCCAGCAATATCTACGTAGTTGCTTCCAAACTCCGTATTGTTCTTTCCCGAAGCATCAAGGTGTCCTGAGCCATCGGTGACGACTAGGTCATTGTCTGTATCTACATCAAACATGAGCCCACCCGCGGCAGAGTTGGCAGCGCTTTGAATCTGCGTGCCAAGTGTATCATCAAACTGGAAGTCGGTGACGATCACGCCACTGTTAAAGTCGTCCAAGATGGTGGCCTGCGCCGAGGTGGCGAAGCTTAAGACGACACAAGCGATTGCAAGAGTACTTAACTGCTTCATTAGACATTCCCCTTAGATGTGAGGTACTTTATCCGGCCCAACCGACCTACGGATGGGGCGGGAACCAAAAGTGCATAGAACTTTGACTCACCCTGCAGTCTACCCACCCTCTTGAGAAAATGCCAAGAAAATCACGGAGAAAAAGTCGAAAATCTGTCCTAACTGAGATTGATAGTGACTCTTCGGAAACGCCGAAGTCACCTCGAAAGACTTCTAGGAGGAGCCTTACGGCTTTCCCCCACACTCGATTCAGAATCGTGCCAGAAGAGTTTTGCAAAACAATGTCCCTTCTCGACAAAGGGAATTGATTTAGATGGGGTAAACTATTACAATTCAGGGTGGTACACACTTCGGCCAAACTGCTGCACTGGCCGATCCTACACGTTCTATTGGGGAGATATCGTGATGGTTCGCCGCAATACCCGTTCTCACTGCGCGTTTACTTTGGTTGAGCTGTTGGTGGTCATTGCCATCATCGGCGTCTTGGTTGCCCTGCTGTTGCCTGCCATTCAGGCTGCCCGCGAAGCGGCCCGCCGCGCTCAGTGTACCAATAACCTGCACAATATCGGCTTGGCGGTCCACAACTACGCCAGCGCCCGCAATACACTTCCTCCAGGCGACGTCCGCGATCCAACTTTCAACGGCGGTACGCAGGTCAAATCGATGTATAGCTGGATCACATTGATCATGCCCTACATCGAAGAGGCCAACGCCCACGGTGTGATGGACTGGACCCAGGGTTTGGAATTGAATCAAAGTGCTATCAATCCGGCACATCACATCTTCATCAAGACCTTTGCCTGCCCCTCAGAAATTAACCAGGCTTCTGAAATTGGCATTGTGAATCCCTTCTATGGAGCCCGAGGCAACTACGTAGGCAACGCGGGATTGGGATGGTTCTGGGCTGAAGATGTCTCTCCCAACGACCAACTCGCTGGCTGGCTGGCAGACACGAGTGCAGGTGGAAACCCTTTGAAAGCAAGACCTAGTACCTCCGCGACGGGAATTCATATGACGGGTTTAGGTTCTTTTGTGGTCAGTTCTGTCGACCCAGTGAAAGGCAGAAGATTCAGCGAATTCACTGATGGCACCAGCAATACCGCGGCGGTGAGTGAGTTGCGGCTGGTCCCCGATTTGGATACGCGTGGAGCCATGCACTTTGGACCCGCTTCCCTTTACATGCATGACTGGGTGCCCAACGTCCCATCAGGGCAATTGAATACGCTGAACGGCTTCAAAGCGGAAGATTGGACACGTTATTGCGATCGACTTGGCCTCCCCAGAGAAATTGCTCCTTGCAAGCAAGCCTCGGACGGTTGGAAGGGACTATGGCAACATTCAGCCCGCAGTTATCATACTGGCGGAGTCAATCTAGCTATGGCGGATGGATCGACAAAGTTCATCTCCAATGATACTGATCTCTTGGTGTGGATGGCGCTCGGCACCTCCGATGGTGGGGAAGTCGTTGATTCCTCTTTCTAAGGATAGCATGAAGCTAGGCAGATCAATCGAGTTAGCACGGCGTGTTATCGCGACAGGATTTCTAGGCGCCTTCTGCGCAACTTTAGGCTGCGGTCCAAGCGGGCCTCCCCGTTTTGCTGTTAGTGGGCAGGTCACTTACGATGGCCAGCCCGTAACCAATGGGTCGATCAGCTTCGCTCCTGCGGATTCTAGTGAGGGCAAGGGTGTTGCGGCAGACCTCATCGATGGGCACTATGAATTCCCGCGCAAACAAGGACCTACTGCTGGTACCTACCAAGTCTGGATCGAAGCCCAGCAACCCAGCGGCAAGAAGATCCCTAGCGAGGATGGCTCGCCTCCCGCGGACCAATTGGTTCAATACATTCCTGCAGTCTACAACTCCCGTAGTACGCTCCAAGCGGAGATCACCGAAGATCGCGAAGATCTCGACTTTAATCTCGAAAAAGTCGAGCCAGCACGCCGACGTTAATAAGCCTTTCGCCGCGCCGCGACTGACACTCTTCCAAAGAACTGCTGCTCGACACGAAGCGAATCGAGCTCTTCGCAACGCCTACAGACTCCATCCCTCTTCTTCCCGAGACTTCCTGGCCCAAGAATCGTTGTAGAGCCAAGCCCCCTGTGTAGCGATAATGGTTCTCGCGGCAAATTCCACGCGGATCTTGCTCCAAGTCAAGTCATACGTGGCCAAATTAGAAATCTGGGAGAGTAAATTCAGAGCATAGTGCTTACTCTACTCGCGTATCCACACTTAAAAATTCGAGAAATCTTGCAGATGAACCGTCCAAAATAGAGCGAGATTTGCACGTCGAAGTGGGGCCCCCTCTAACTCGTGCAAAAGCAAATTGCCAGTTACCAAGAATCACCCAGTTTTGGTGCTGCAGCAATGAATAGTGGGCGGCTATATTGCACCGCACCAAGTTTCCCAAGTTCTAGCTAACCACGAACCCGAAAGACCCTGATTTGAAGCGATTGTTGGAAGCATGTGACGACGGTCTCTTGATGCTCGATGTTTCGGCAACGAGTCTTGACGACACGATCCAGCAAATGGTGGACATGCTGATCCGCACGGGGGCGCTCTCGGCGACCGATGCTCCCAAGATGCTTGCCGCCCTCAGGAATCGTGAGAAGCTGGCCGCTTCTGCCATCGGCCATTCGGTGGCGGTACCGCATTCTTATCTTTCTTGCATCGAAGAGCCGAAGATTGTGATTGCTCGGCTCAAGCACGCAATCAACGCCGGTGCCCCCGACGGGGTTCCTACGAGGTTCGTGTTTCTGCTTGTGGGGCCGACCGATGCTACGGCAGAACATCTTGATTCCTTAGCAAGTGTCGCCCGGTTGATGTCGGATGGCGAGTTCCGCTACCAAGCCCAAATCGCCAAGACACCCGAGGATTTTCGAGCAGCAGTGGCTTCCAGGATCGAAGGAGAAGTCGCCCCGGCGGTTCCCGTCGATTCTAGCGAAGGGCTGCAATATAGTGGCCGGCTCTTCGGAGGATTGTTGGCGGACATTCGCCGCCGATTGCCTTACTATGCGAGCGATTTTCGAGATGGCTTGAATCGCAAGTGCGTCGCTTCGACGTTGTTCCTCTTCTTTGCTTGCATGGCACCCACGATCATCTTCGGTGGTCTCATGGGAAAGTTGACTGAAGACCACATCGGTGCTGTGGAACTGATCGTCGCGACCGCTTTCTGTGGAATCGTCTATGCCCTGTTCGCGGGACAACCGCTTGCTCTCATCGGCGGTACAGGGCCGATGCTCGCTTTCACAGCGATTCTTTATACCTACTGCGATACACACGACATCCCATTTTTACCTGCCTATACTTGGGTGGGTATTTGGACGGCCGTCTTCGTTGTGATCATGTCCGTCACGGATGCCAGTTGCCTGATGCGATTCTTTACCCGGTTTACTGACGAAATTTTTGCTGCCCTGATATCACTGATTTTTATCTCTGAAGCCGTCAAAAACTTGATCGCCATTTACGACCGAGTCCCGGAGGGAAATTCCCAGGGTTATGGCGTAGCCAACCTGTCTCTGCTCCTGGCGTTGGGGACTTTCTATGTGGCGATGAGTTTGAGCCGCTTTCGACATAGTCATCTCCTCTTGCCGGCAGTACGGGAGTTTTTCGCAGATTTTGGGCCGACCATTGCCATCGCTTCTATGGCCGCGATTGCTTACTTCGCACGAGATGTTACCCCCTTGGAACCGTTGCCAGCTCCTTCAGTTTTTGGAACCACCTCCGGACGTCCTTGGCTGGTGCCCTTCCTGGACGCTCCTAACTGGCTCATCTGGGGTACGATTGCCCCTGGCCTATTGAGTAGCGTCTTGGTATTTCTGGACCAGAATATCACGGTGCGACTCGTAAACAGCCCCGATAACCGTCTGAAGAAGGGTTCGTCCTACCATCTCGATTTGGGCATTGTGGGCGTCTTGATCGCAATTTGCTCAATCTTTGGTTTGCCGTGGTTAGTTGCCGCTACGGTCCGTTCGCTGAATCACTTGCGCAGCCTGGCCACCTCGGAAGAGGTGATCGATAAAAGGGGCGTATCGCACACCCAGATCCTTCACGTACGAGAAAATCGCATTACAGGTGTTTCGATCCATCTTCTTATTGGAATGTCATTGCTGTTGTTGCCTGCCTTGCACTACATTCCCTTGGCAGTCCTGTTCGGGCTCTTCCTGTACATGGGGGTCGTTTCGATGAGAGGGAACCAGTTCTTCCAACGCATTGGACTCTGGCTCACGGACCCAGCGCTATATCCCTCGACCCACTATGTTCGACGGGTATCGAAAAAGACGTTGCACCTCTTCACGTTAATCCAGTTCGCCTGCCTCGTAGTGCTGTGGATCATAAAGAGTAGTGCCGCCGGGATTCTGTTCCCGTTGTTTATCGCCCTGTTGGTCCCTTTTCGATACACGCTCGGCTATCTGTTTAGTGAAAAGGATCTAGCCGTCTTAGATGCTGAGGAGAATCCAATCGAGGAAGAAGAAACCTGGTCGTAGGAGAGAGCTATTAGTCGTTCGCTACTGGCCAGACAGTTCTCTTCCTGAGCTAACTACTAGCTGCTAGCTGTTTCCCTTCATCCTTACGCTCGGATTCGTCTTTCTTAATGCGTGCCATGCGGTCGAATCGCGAGTGGAGCGAACCCCAATCGATGACTAGGTTTCCCTTGCCAGATTCATGCCGTTTAGCCCAGTTCATTAAGAGATCAAGACAGGCGTGATCGATATAGTCTAGATAGGAAAAGTCCACATGGAGATCCACATCTTCAGGAACCTTCTCCAGCATGGCGGCCAGCTTCGGCAAACGGATGAAAGTTGCCGACCCTTTTAGCATCAATACGGCTGTTTTTTCACCATTTTCACCCATCGAAAGTTCTGTTTCCAAGTGGGAAAAAGTGTAAAGAATCTTCAGAGCCGAGAGAGCAATTCCTACTAGTACACCGGTGAGCAAGTCGGTGAACACAATTGTCCCCACTGTGGCGGCATAGATGGCAACTTCCCCCCAACCATATTCACGCAGCTTAACGATTGCTTTAACATTAATGAGCTTGTAGCCAATGTAAACAAGCATGGCCGCAAGGCTCGAAGTGGGGATCAACCGCAATAAGAACGACAGTGCGCTGACAAATAACAAGAGCCAAAAGCCGTGGAGGACTGCCGACAGACGCGTTTTGCCACCTGCCTGGATGTTGGCCGAGCTACGAACAATGACTCCCGTCATCGGCAAGGCGCCTACTAATCCACAAAGCACGTTGCCCACCCCTTGGGCAAAGAGTTCACGATCATAGGAGGTACGTGACTCTTGCTGCATCTGGTCGACAGCCGTCGCACAGAGCAGCGTCTCGGCACTGGCGACCACAGCGATCAAGATGGCCGCCTTCGCCAGTTCAGCCCAGGGAGCATTGCTGAGCATCGCAAGATTAGGAAACCTTACATCCTCCCAAAGGTTGTCGGGGATCTCGACATACAACACGGGAATAACGAACACGGTTGCTAAAATTGTAGCAAGTATGATGGCAACCAGGGGTGCCGGCACAACTTTGAGGGCTTTGGGAGCAGACGCCTGCCAGAGAAGGATCGTCATAATAGTCACGACCCCCAACGCAGCGGCCAGATGATGGTTCTTGAGATTCGCCAGCAAATTGTCGAACGCCAAAATGCTTTCCTTTTGCAATGTTAATGCTTCATTCAGCGTGCCGTCTTGCATGCCTGCCAGCGCAGCCTCGCTCTGGGTAAGGGCTTCGGCCGTGGCGGCCTGAATCCGTTGCGAGCGTTTGCTTCCTTCGGTGATTGTTTCAAGTCGCTGAACCTGGCTTGTGAGTGCCTTCAAATGCTCGACCAGGTTTTGCTGTTGATCGACAAGTTCAGGCATGGTGACTGCTGGCGGCTCAGCGTCTTCTGCCACAGAGGGTTCAGCTCCAGGAACGTGCGGGGCGTGCTCGGCAAGCCGCTCTTGGATGTTCACTTGACGCCGATGGAGCTCTCCTACTTCATGGAGAAGATCGGAGCGAAGCTCACGAACCTCAACCGGCGCGAACTGCGGCATGGCTAGACTCTTGCCGATGGCTTGAGGGATAGTCGCTAAATTCTGAGCCCCTGTCCCCTTGGGTTTGTCGTCGATCATCACATGAAACTGGCTTGCCAGAATTAAAAAACCGATCCCTGCGAGCATCCCCTGAATCACCGCTGGAGAAACAGCACGAAACCATTGACCCCATCTCAGTAAACCTGCCACGACCTGGATCGCTCCACCCAGCAGCACGGCCAACCCCAGCATTTCGAGGCCAATCGTTTGGATAATCTCATAAACAATCACTGTAAGCCCCGCCGCAGGGCCACTCACTTGCAGAGGACAACCTGCGATGGAGCCCACAACAAGTCCGCCAATGATGCCTGTAATCAGCCCCGCTGCCACGGGTGCGCCTGAGGCAATCGCAATACCCATGCACAACGGCAGGGCTACGAGAAAGACGACAATCGAGGCGAGGAAATCTTGCTTGAATCTAAACATCGTTGAATCGGTCCGGGTGAAGGCAATTGGTCTCTTGAGTGGCGAGTAAGTAACCTGGCGAAAAGGATGCTGGGACTACTAAGCAGCGGAACGGATTTTTTCTTGATCGTGCGTAGCTGAATCCTCCCGAGGAAGGTCCAAACGGCCAGAGGAGTACTCACCCTGGAGGTGAGCAGCACGCACTGTACCAAGCAGCCCGAAAAATACGCTGGTCACAAATAAAGCGTCAAGCGACGCAGGAAGCGTAAAGAACATGTTGAGTACTAGTCCGCAAAGACCAATCCCCAAGCAAATCAAAGCGGCACCAAAACAAATCTGCGATTCGTGGTCTTGAGCAACTCGGCGTAACAACGGTGTAGAGGCTGAATGTTTCGAACTCATGCATGGACTCCAGAAAAAAAGATGAAATCGTGATAGATCAAATGGTATGCAAAATGCCTGTTCGCTCCTGGGACCCAAGGCTGCTTCATCGAGCGGAACAAAATGTTCTTGATCAGGCTGATAGAAAAATACCTGGCCAGTTTCGAACTTGTAGACCCAGCCGTGAAGTCGCACATCACCCCGATTCAAAGCCCATGCAACCGTAGGATAAGTGCGGAGACTCTCCAGTTGCACGAGAACATTGATCTCTACAGCTGCGGTGAGCAGTGTCTGAGAGTCTGTGATGTGGGAGTCGTTCTCCTTGATAATGCGCGCCGTTGATTCAGCCTGGCCAAACCGCGAATTGACTGCTGGCAAATCCGGAAGTTGATCCGGGGGCAAGAGGCCGTTCAGCGCTGCGCATTGCGAATGCCCGCAGATTATGATGTCTTTGATATTCAGCACGCCGATTGCGTATTTAAACGTAGAAGCTTCGCCCCTAGCAACTGTTCCATAGGCTGGAACGAAGTTGCCCGCATTGCGAACAATAAACAATTCGCCAGGGTCAGTTTTTGTAATCAGATTGGGTACAATGCGCGAGACGGAGCAAGTGATAAACAGTGCCAGTGGCTGTTGACCATTGGCCAATCCCTCCAAGAGAAGTTGCTGTGAGGTAAAAGTATCTTGCTGAAATTGGCAAACTCCTTTGACGAATTTCTTCATGACGTTTACTCAGAAGTGAATGGCTTGCACATCTCGACAGCCAAAGCCAATACTTGTCTGGACTACTTCTCAGGCAGAAGAACGCTGCTAATGCGAAAGGCCAATCGATGTCTACGATTAACTGCAAGAAAGCGAGCAGCTTGGCATAGATCACTATGCACAGTCTTAGCAGCGCAATGGAGCGCAGAGCTCATTCGAAAGACAGTGTCCCACCAGTGCCCGAGGTAGACGCGGAGCAACAGGCTTGAATCCCTGGTCGAAAGTAAGTGTACGGCACGAGGGACAATAAGTGCGGATTCGCACCAGACGAAACTCCACCCCAACGACCTCACCGAGCGAAGAGCTATCCTCAGACGAAACGGGCGAGCCACAATTATTGTGCGATTCTGCAGTTAGCACCGGACCGGTCATCATAAGCAAAGCCGCTGCAAACACGCTCCCCAAAACCAATCGCGTGACTGACTGGAAGCTTCGAGATGGTCTTCGTACAAACATAATGAAAGATCATCATGGAATGGAGGGAAATGCAATTACTGGCGAATTCATTATCGTTTTTTCCACTCGCTGCGTCCAGAGCGAACTGAAGGGTAAAATCAGACATTTCGCCTGACCACACCTGGCCAAGGAGACCTCTCGACCACACACAGCTTGCTCGGACAGGATCAGGAAGGGGTATCCTCCGAAAGCAACCCGGACTAAAAATAGAGAACACGAGCCCCCGTAGCTCAGGGGATAGAGCGACGGTTTCCTAAACCGCAGGTCGCAGGTTCGAATCCTGCCGGGGGTATTTTGTTATAACTTCGGTCGAATGGATTGTTTGTGTTGCCGTTCAATATCGCGGCACTGGAGCAACGGCGTAGGTGATATCTTAACTTCACTCATTCTACACTGGATACGCAATCTTTGGAGATTTGAAATGAACTATTTGAAAGTCGTTACTTTTACATTGGCCCTAGTTGCATTGGCTTACGGTGTTTGCGCTGAGGAAGATCGCCAGCTCAAAGTCTCCTTATTCAATGGCGAGTCGCTCGATGGTTGGCAGCAACGAAATGGAACGGCATCGTATCGTGTTGAAGATGGCATGATTGTTGGAAAAACTAACGAAGGAAGTCCTAACTCGTTTCTTTGCACGACGAAGGATTATGGTGATTTTGAATTGAGTTTCGAAGTGAAAGTCGATGATCCGTTAAACTCGGGCGTCCAGATACGCTCCAAGTGCGAAGGCGATACACCGGAAGGCCGAGTGCATGGCCCACAGGTAGAGATTGCCACCAACGGCACGGCGGGCTTCATCTATGGCGAGGCCCTCGACACCGGCTGGCTCAGCGAAGACCGTAGTGATAAGCAGGCTCAAGAAGCCTTCAAGAAGGGCGAGTGGAACCAATACCGCGTAGTTGCCAAGGGGAAGACGATTCAGACGTGGATCAATGGAGTACCCGTTGCAGACCTTGTCGACGAGAAAAGCGGCATGGCTAGTGGATTCATCGGACTCCAAGTTCACCAAATTGGCAAGGGAACTGGTCCCTACGAAGTGCGTTGGCGCAACCTCGAGCTGACCGAACTTTAACCCGGGGAAATGGAGTTAGCTGCTAACTGGTAGATGACCACCCTCCCGCAGGAAGTGATCTCTCAAGCTCCGGCGCATCACTTTGTTGGAAGCTCTTTTATGAAGTTGCTTGATTAACACTATTGCGTAGGTATTCAGGGAATGACACTCGAAAAATCCATTACGTCATAGACTATGTACAGAATGGGTGGTCACATGCAAGAATCGCTATTCGTCTACGTTCATATTCCGATTCAGTTCGAGTCGAGGTACACAGGCACTTCAATGTCGTTGTCCACAGGTGGCGCAAAAATTCATGACATCAAAATCTTCTCCGAGGCGAGTAGCCCTGGCATTTCTGGCCCATCCCGACGATGCGGAGATGTTCTGCGCAGGCACTCTCTTGCGCCTCGCTGAGCTGGGCTGGGAAATCCACATTGCAACCGCCACTCCTGGGGATTGTGGATCGGCTACCATGTCGAGGGATGAGATCGCCGAGATTCGTCGTGCCGAAGGCGCGGCGGCCGCCAAGGTTCTCGGTGGTACCTACCACTGCGTAGAAGAACGTGATTTGAATGTTGTTTTCGATAAGCCGACGAATCGAAAAGTGATCGATTTGTTCCGCCAGATTGCCCCCTCGCTAGTCTTCACTCATCCGCTCTTCGACTACATGCTCGATCACGAGCAAGTGCATCAATTGGCGAGGAGTGCCGCATTCGGCTATTCCGCTCCCAATGGGTCGTCATTGCCGTTAGTCGCAGGATCCATGATTCCCTGGCTCTACTACTGTGATCCCATTGAAGGATGTGATCCCTATACGAGAGAAGTTGCGAGCCACACGGTGTGTGTCGACATCACCGAGGTGATAGAGCGAAAGAGTGAGATGCTTGCCAGCCATGCTTCGCAACGTGAGTGGCTCCGAGCCCACCATGGGATGGATGAATACATCGAGACCATGAAGCGGTTAGGTGCGATGCGAGGCCAAGAAATTGGCAGTTCCTATGCGGAGGCTTTCACTCAACATCGAGGACATCCCTATCCCCAATCCGATTTGCTTCGCGAACTTCTAGGAGAAAAATAGGTGGGCCGTCCCCTTAGTAAGGTTGCCCCCGAGTGGTGGGATTACACAACCCTTGATCTGGCAATCCTCGAAGACGCGGCTCGGCTTACTGCCGCTGATTTGGTGGGACTTTCGCGCGACGGTTTTGAAGTCGTTATTTACGATACCTTGGAAGAATTCTTCTGTGCCGAGGCATTGGAGTATATCCAGGCCTGGCAGCAAGCAACTCCTGACAATCCGGCAGGCATTTGCGGTCCGATTGGACCTACTGAGCAACTCCCCTTGGTAGCCAAGATCGTCAACGAACTTGGTTTGAAACTTCATAACGCCCATTTCTGGGGCATGGATGAATGGATCGAGGACGGTAAGCCGGTAGCCACTGATCACCCCCTTTCCTTCGCCAAAGCCGATATGGAACTGTGCTTTGATCGCATTCGTCCTGAGTTGCTGATGCCGACAGGAAACATCCACTTCCCGACAGATTTAGAAGCATATTCCAAGAGTTACGACGCCGTTCGCTGCGTGTTAATGCAAGGAGGGCAGGGCGAAGTCAAGCACTGGGCCTTCAACGATCCCCCCAAACGCAATGGCCCCTACCAGGACCAGCCTCCCTCGCCGGAAGAGTATCGCCAGCTAGGGACTCGCATTACCGATCTGCACCCCATGACGGTCATTCAGAACGCGCGAACCTCGGGCGGTGGGTACGTCCCCCAAGTCCCGACCTGTGCAGCCACCGTGGGCCCTGTCGAGACCTGGAAAGCAGAAACTGTTTCGATCTGGCATCCTGGCCATCACGACAATCCGTTCGGCATGCGCTTGACAGCCCTCATGATCAGTAAGCAAATCCCCGATAGTTCGGTCCCAATGTCGCTGCTGGCGGACCATCCTCAGGTCAGGTTCAATTATTATCGCGGTGGTATTGGTACCGTTGAGGCGGAGATGCACTAACAGGACCAAACAGCCTAATGAAAGATAAGGATGGCTAAAACACTCGACGAAAAACTATCACGCATCGCTGCAGACCCGTCCTGCGATGATTTTATCGTGGCGGATGCCAAGGACGCCGACATGGCATTCGGCATCTCCGCGCCAGGTCGGCGCCGAAATCCCACAAATAGCGAATCAGAGTTTCTCACGCTTGCAGATTACCACGCAACGATTTGTGAAATAGTCGAACAAGGTCTCGTTGATATTATGCTGATGAGTGTCAACACGAGCGCTCGCCTGACGATCGCAAAGCGACTCTTTGAGAAGAGTCCCGTTACACCAGCGATCCGAGCCAATGACACAACCGACATTTGGCTGGCAGGGGGAGTGGGTGCTTACGGAACACAGCCCTCGCTGTCCTTTCGCTCGGCAACCATCGATCATGCGATGTGTGGCCATGCGAACTGCACCCCCGAAGAGCGCCGCTTGGGTGCCGATTTGGGTCTCTATTCGATCACGTTCAACAATGACGCGACCCTAGATCGCCTGGCTCTAGAAGCCTATCGGGCATTTCGAATCGAGGCTGAGGAGAAGGGATTTCGCCATTTCCTGGAAGTCTTTCCTCCCAATGCGTGTACGAATCTTGCCGCAGAGGATGTCCCCAGGTTCGTCAATGATTCGATCGCCCGTGCACTGGCCGGTGTTCCTCCCACTGCCCGACCGATCTTTCTCAAGATTCCCTATTTCGGCCCCGAACCGATGGCGGAACTAGTGACGTACGATCCTTCTCTCGTCGTAGGAATCTTGGGAGGGTCGGCAGGAACAACCTATGACGCTTTTCAAATGTTGTGGGAAGCCAAGCAGCATGGTGCTCGTGCAGCCTTGTTTGGTAGAAAGATTAACAATGCAGAGCATCAGCTTTCATTCATAAGGCAATTGAGAGCGCTGGCGGATGGACAGGCCAAACCAGAAGATGCAGTTCGAGCGTATCATACTGAATTGGGAGAAATGGGTATTCGACCGGATCGAGACTTAGAGACAGATCTAAAGCCAACTTCCTCAACGCTCAGCTATGCAGGTTCGACTGGACGGACCACTGTGAAGTAAAGCAAAACGACCCCGACCAAATTGGTCGAGGTCGCCAAGTCTTTTATTTCTATCGGACTGGTTTAGGCAGCGGCCAGTTCTTCGATTACGGGAGCCGTATCCCAGACTTCTTCTTCTGCCAGGACTGGGCTGTCGGCTACATATTCGCTGAGTTCGCTACTCCGTACGGGGTTCTGCAATTTCGAAACTGCTTTGGCCTCGATCTGACGTACCCGTTCGCGAGTCACTTTGAAGATGCGGCCGACTTCCTCGAGTGTATAACAGTAGCCATCAGCCAAGCCGTAGCGCAGCCGCACGATTTCCCGCTCTCGATAGGTAAGCGTCTTCAAGAGTTCGTCGATTTTCTCACGAAGTAGCCCATTGTTGGCCAACTTCAGTGGATTGTCTGAATGAGAATCTTCCACAAATTCACCAAAGCTGCAATCATCTCCCTCGCCTATGGGGCGGTCGAGACTTACTGGAGTACGGCCGATATCTAGTACGTGCAGACTTTCATCGAGGTCGATACCCGCCGCCAAAGCGGTTTCTTCGTGCGTCGGCATGCGGCCCATCTCATGTTGAAGTCGCTTGGCCGTTTGCTGCAGCTTGCTCAGGACATCGATCATATGAACTGGGATGCGAATCGTGCGGGCTTGATCGGCGATGGCTCGCGTAATCGCCTGGCGAATCCACCAAGTAGCATAAGTGGAAAACTTGAATCCACGTCGATATTCGTATTTATCGACCGCTCGCATCAAACCTGTGTTGCCTTCTTGGATCAAATCCAAAAAGCTCATACCGCGGTTACGGTATTTCTTGGCGATGGAAACGACCAATCGCAAGTTGCCGCTGGAAAGTTCGCGCTTCACTCGCTCAAATTCCTTCAATTGCTTGCGAAGCAATTGGCAGCGATTCCGCAAGCTCTGAGGTGATTCGAGTGTGCGGAGCATCAGTTCCTTCAATTCGCGGCGGACAGGTTCCATGCGTGCCACCGAGGCATTTTCGGCTTTCAATTGCTGGAGATGGCTCTGCAAGCGGTCCATCCTTTGGGAAAGTTCCTCAATGACTTTCATCATCGGTTGCACCCGACGGGTGCGCAGACTCATTTCCTCGACCAAGTGCAGCATCTTACGACGGCGACTTATGTAGCGAGCCCTGGCTGCTTGCTTTTCTTCGGCGGGTGCCAGCCGGTTGATCAGAATGGCAAAATCCAGCTGTTGTTGTCCCATCAGGTGCGTTAACGTGGGAAGGTTAATCGGCATCCGCTTGGAAACTTGCTCTTTGGTCAGCCGTTCGGTGAGCGAGACCTTAATCGTGCGATCGAAGGGAAGTTCTCCGGCATGCACTTTCTGTAGTACCTCAACTGTGTTGGCCAAAGCACAGAATGAACGCAAGAGATTGCGGCGGAATCGCTTGCGTGTGAGTTCGATCTTCTTGGCCAAGATGATTTCCTCTTCTCGATTTAACAAGGGAATCCGGCACATCTGCGACAAGTACATTCTTATCGGATCATCGGTCAGCTTGGGAAGCTCATCCGTGTACATGGCTTCTCGGTCGCCGAGAACCACATCTTCTGAATAGCGAGGACTTCCTTCGCCTTCAACAAAATCAATTTTGAGAGTGTCCACTAGGTCAAGCAGACGATCGACATGCACCGAGTCGGCACATTCATCCGGCAGATGAGAATCGGCCTGCTGATAGGTCAGAAAACCTTGAGTCTTGGCTAAAGTAACAAGCTCGGCAAAAGAAATCTTGGTAACGGGCGAGCTTTGGGATTCGTTGGGTTTCGTAGCGTTTGATTTCGTAGCTTGGGTCATCGAAAACTCCTCCTACACTTCCTGTGTTTGGGAAAAAGTTGCAGCGGGGAACCGAGTCAGACATCTCACCCATCCGTGGGTGCGTAACCTGCCTGTCGGCGTTGGGATTCATCCTTTCTTTTCAGGTCCTGAAAAATAGCGCTAAGAGCCAGGTCTTCGTCACCTGGATTAAGTGTTTTCTGAGATATTTCAGTTACAGCCGCCTGATGGCGGACCGATTGCTTTTGCTTGGCTAGCAAAGCCAACAAGTCGCTTACACGTTGCTGGAGATCGCTTTCGGCTTTCTCGCGGCCTGATTCGTCGCAATCCACCAACAGATTCTTCACAGCTGCTTCGTCACTGGCTAGCATTAGTTGATCGAAAGTTGGGATTTGACCGGCGTGCATCAGTTCGAGCGAAGTCTCGAAAATTTCACGGCATACATCATGCGGGATGTCTTGTTCTGTGAGGTGATCGGACAATTCGGCAAGTACGTTCGGATGGTGAATTATCATCTCCACGAGTTCGCGCTCCCAAGCGGCGAGGGGAGTTGCCTTTTCGTGAGTGGGAGCGTCTTGATCTTGTGAGCGCCGCGTAGGGTGAGAGCTATGATCTTGTCGAACTGCTGCCAAACGGGATCGAAGTGTTCCTTCGCCAACGACGAATTGTCGCGAGAGACGCGACAAGACTTGTTGTTCACGAAGAAGTGCCCTCGAAGTAGAACGAGCGCTGGTCGGCAGCGCGCGAGCGAGCGTACCGAGTAGCTCTTCCACTGCCAGTGCAGAGCGATGAGTGCCAGGGGCTGATGCCAATCCTTTGGTCACAGCGTCAATCTTATAATCGAGGGCGTCGAGTGATTTGTTAAGCCTTTGTTGAAAGGCCTCGCTTCCTTGCGATGAAATAACATCACATGGATCGGCCCCTGTTGGCAAGCTCAAAATTCGTAAATCTATCTCATGAGCTACAAAGAGTGCTAGCAAGTCGTCCAGGATCTGCAATGTGCGACGCTGCCCTGCTTCATCCCCATCGAGTACTAGCGTGATGCTATCAGTGAACCGACGTACCAAGGGGATATGTTTCTCACCGAGAGCAGTGCCCAACACAGCTACCGCATTATTAATCCCGTACTGATGGGCCATAATCACGTCAGTGTAGCCCTCCATCACTACGAGGCCTTGCTCCTTGGAAATCGCATCCCGTGCTAGATCGAGTGCGTAGAGTTGTGTCCCTTTGCTGAACAGCGGCGTCTCGGGGCTATTGATGTACTTGGCCTCGGTCCGTTCGGGACTGCTACTGACAGCCCCAGGGAGAACACGCCCACCGAAGGCGATGGGACGCGCTAGAGCATCTCGGATCGAGAACAACAGCCGCCCTCGAAATCGGTCGTAGAATCCTCCCGAATCCCGGCGCAGCACCAGCCCTACGCGTTCGAGAACTTCCCCAGAAAATTCTGCCGCCTGGGCTCGACGCAGGAGCCAATCCCATTCTTCTGGCGAATAACCGAGATGAAAACGTTCCACACTTTCACTATTGATTCCGCGGTCGGCAAGATACTGCCGGGCACCCTCTGCCGCGGGATCATGCAGCAAGCACTGATGAAACTCACGCTCAGCCCATGCCATCACTGCGAGCAGATTACGGCGATCGAACTGACTAGGCTGACCGGAGTTCTTCGTCGGAGTCAACGCAATTCCCGCCCGTTCGGCCAGCATTTCCAGAGCTTCGCGGAACTCCAATCCCTCGGTTCGCATGATAAAGCTGAAGACGTCACCACCAATGTCGCAGACATAGCACTTGAAGGACTGACGCTCGGGGTTTACTTGCAGACTGGGGCGCGAATCATCGTGCCAGGGGCAGAGGCCGACGAAATTGCGCCCCTGACGACGCAGAGCCATATAGCCCCCGATCAGGTCGACGATGTCGACGGCCTGACGAACTTGTTCTTTCGCATCCTGCAAATCATTGAGTGGCACGATTGGTCATCCGTGATAGGTGGCTAAAGGGATTAATAGCTTAGCCGGTCCGCCACGCGGTCCGGAAGTTCCGAAAGCAAGTGTGCATTCGGCTAGGCTTGGTACTTGGACAGTGAGCTAAAGCGATTCATTCTGCGGCCGCGCACCTACCTTCACCTGGACGGTCAGTCGCTTGATACCGTCACGATTCTGACGGATCAGATCTACCGGCACGGTCGTACCGATTGGAGTCGCAGCAATGGCTCGGCTCAAAAGGGTTGGATCAGAATATTCCTCGCCGTTCCATGTTAGCAGGACATCTCCCAATTCGATCCCGGCATCTTCTGCAGGTGTGTCATCGCGGATGTCGGCTACCAGTACCCCCTGGTCTTTTTCCAAGCCTAAGAGTCGTGCCACAGGATCGGGGACCAACCGGGGACCAACTCCCAGATATCCACGATCCACATGTCCCACTTTTCGAAGTTGCTCATAGCTGGCTTGAGCGATGGAACTGGGGATCGAGAAGCTGATTCCCTGATAGGTATTGCCGTAAATAGCTGTATTGATGCCAATGATCTTGCCTTCGACGTTCACCAAGGGACCGCCACTGTTACCAGGGTTAACTGCTGCATCGGTTTGCAAAAACTCCTGATAGATCGAACTTCGTTCTGTGGAGACTCCGGGGTCTCGCGCGGTGGTGATCCCCCGGCGATTCTTGGCACTAAGAATTCCAAAAGTGATGCTTTTCTGAAATCCAAAGGGACTGCCCAAGGCCCAGACCCATTCGCCAACATTTAGGTTGTCGCTATCGCCCCATTGGGCAGCGTGCAAATCGTCAAGTTCTGTCTTCAATACTGCAACGTCGACTAGCGGGTCGCTGCCGATGACACTTGCCGGTCCACGGCGGCCATCGCTCAATTGAACTTCCAGCGATCCGACTCCTTCAACCACATGATAATTGGTGACGATATAACCGGCCTCGTCTACAATCACACCGGCTCCTTGGCCCATGTCTCTTCCACGATGAGTACGAATATGAACGACACTGGGGCTGACATAATCGAACAACATTCGCGAGGCATCGTTAAGCTGCATCAGATCGAGCTGATGGATATTGTCGCTGGCGACATCGAACTTCGCTCGCTCCTCAGCTTCAACCAGCGCATACTGGATTCTACCAGCAAGGGAAGGTGCAATCAGCAACGCCATGAGGATGCCAAAGATCCACAATAAACGACGTAGCCGCGAGAGATCCTTCTGGGTGACCAACTGATCGGCAGGCACAGTTTCGGCCAGCAGCGACGGAGTCGTCTGATTACGAACTTCGACAACCGGTAAAGCACCGAATTCATCACTATGTGGTTCTTGCTGCATGGTATAGAAGCCTGGGAAATCTGGAGTTGCAACTCAAATGCCATTTCCGGCGCACATCACGCGGTCGGCGCACAGCACGCGGCCTACGGTTTCATTATACTAGTTTTTTCGCTTTTGTATCCCAGTGAGCGAATTTCAAGCATTTTCGAACGTGAAAGCGTACCGCATTTTTCCCATGCCCCCGAAATACTTCCCGAATCCAGCAGAGTCCTCCGCTGACGGCCTGGTAGCTGTAGGAGGGGATCTTGCGCCTGAGCGGCTTTTGGACGCATACAGTCATGGGATATTTCCTTGGCCTATGGATGATTTTGAGCCGCATGTGTGGTGGTCACCTGATCCTCGAGCGGTATTGCCGCTTGATGGATTTCGTGCCTCGAGGCGACTCTTGCGGCGAGTTCGTTCGGGACAGTTCACGACTACCTTCGACAAGGAGTTCGGCGAAGTAATGCGGGCTTGCGCAACTGGCCCTGGGCGTGCGGGTGGCACTTGGATTACTCCTGACATGATTGAGGGCTATTGTGAACTTCACCGACTTGGTCACGCCCACAGCGTCGAAGTGTGGCAGGCCGATAAACTCGTCGGCGGTGTTTATGGCGTAAGCGTTGGAGGGCTGTTTGCTGCCGAGAGTATGTTCCATCGAGAGCGAGATGCCTCGAAGGTCGCACTTTTCCGTTTGGTCGAACATCTCAATGCCCGCGGCTACCAACTGCTCGACGTCCAGCAGTGGACTTCGCACACGGGAAGTTTGGGGGTGATTGAGATACCGCGGAGTGAGTATCTGCAAAGGCTGGTAGAGGTTGTTGATCTGCCGGTGACGTTTTAATTGATTCACCACCATTCGAGGTAAAGTTTTCAGTTCTATGGGGCAGACCAATCTTCGATTTTTAGATTTTGGACGCGTAAGAATTCACGCGTGTTGGAAGTAACAAGTGTCACTCCATGAGAGCGGCAGATGGCGGCTATCTGAAGATCATTGGGACCGATAAACAACCGATTAATTCGAGTTCATGACGTAGTAAGGCGTAGTGCCAGGCAGCGGTATCGTCGAACGGAAGTGAAGCGAACTGGGAAAACAATTCTTGGAGTACTGCCAGTCGCTGGTCGGTTCTTCCGTACTTTTGAGCTCCATGCTAAAGCTCGGCCTTGACAACGGACCACAAGAAGATTTGATCTGAAGAATGACTAAGCAAAGTATGCTCAAGTAAGCTGTCAGGATATTTGAGCAGATTAATCCAGACATTCGTGTCGGGGAGCCAAGGCATTACCAATCCTCTCGCTGTTGAAGCTCTCCCTGCGAAGGACGCTCAAATGCTTCCGTTCCCCAATGCGCCCGAAGACTTTCAAAAAATCCTTTCGGTAAAAAGTTGTCACTTTTCATCGATTCGGAATGAACTGACCCAGGTAGTGGTCTGATTTCCACCTGAGTTCCATCTGGCCAATCAATCGAGCCGGGTAACTCGATGCGGCCTGCCTGAAAAGTTGCGGTAATGATTTGCATAGGGAATCGCGGATAAGAGGAATTATACTATAGTTCAATAAATTCTATTCTAGCATAGTCGTAGTATCTTGGGTACTGTCCAGGCCACGGGATTGCACTGAATTGTTTCGGTTGCAAAAGTGATTTTAAGCAATCAGAGGCCGCAAAACATTATGGCTAATCTTCAGCGATTGTAGGCGTCGTTCGACTGAGCCTTCAAAGGATTCGTCTTCTACCTCAACACAGACGGGACCATCGTACCCCACGTCCGTGAGTGCCGCGATCCAGCGACCCCAATCGATGTCTCCCAAACCGGGGATCTTGGCAGTGCTACGCTCCATGGGGAGTGCGAGCGAACCGACTTCGTCAAGTTGGTCGAGATTCACACGCATATCCTTAGCGTGAGTATGAAAGATTCGACTGCCAAACTCTTTGATCGGAGCAATGGGGTCCATCAACTGCATCTCCAAATGCGATGGATCATAGTTTAGGCCAAAGTTCGCCGACGGAATCGCTTCAAACATCCGCCGCCAAATGGCTGGAGTGCGAGCCAGATTCAAGCCAGAGGGCCAAGTGTTCTCGAACAGCATCGGGCAATTTTCAATGCCAATACGAATGTTCTTATCTTCGGCATACTTGATCAGAGCTGGCCAGACCTCAGTGAACTTTCTGAAATTCTCCTCTAGCGGTAAGTTCTGATTCGCTCCGATAAATGAATTGACATTGTCCAAACCTAGCTTGACTGCGGCGTCGATTACCTTGGGGATATGTTCGATGGCGGCGCGGGCCTGCTCTTCGTTAGCCGACAGTGGCACAGAGTAATAGCCCAAGGCCGAGATGCCCACGCCATACTTTTCGCAGAGCGCTCTCACATCGTCCGCTTGCGACTGAGAAAACTCGGTCACGTCGATGTGCATCACACCGCCATGCTTGCGATCGGGTCCCCCGGGGGGCCAGCACATGACTTCGACGCAGTCGTAGCCGATGTCGCGGGCATGCCGGAGGACTTCTTCGAGGGATAAATCACCAAAGATGGCGCTGACAAATCCGAGTTGCATATTTGGTCCGTGGTTAGTTGTCCGTTGCCAGTTGTGGAGAGTCGAGAGCTGAGAGTCAAGAGCCAGAATGATTGTCTCTTGACTCTAGTCTCTCGAATCTTGACTCGTATCATAACAAATCAGGAGGCACATATTCTATTAGGATCTGGAGGGCTGATGAATAGTCTGCGCGCAGGTTGAGCGCGGGGTGGGGAATTGTTTTTGTCATTTTGTGCGAAAACTTTGTTTCAAAACAAAACTATTCGTTTCACCCCTTGTTTTATAGAGTCTGCACAATAGTTTTGAAAACAAAACCTCCTCTCACGCCGGAAAAAACTCCCTTCAAAGCATGCATCAGCCGAACATGTTAGCACACGGTTAGCGTTGGCACCTTTCACGCAGCACTGGATGAACCGATCGCTAGCGGGATGCGGCTGATTTGGCAGCGGATTTCCTGCTCTGAGTGCGGGTGGTTAACAAGTAGCCTTAAGGGACATTATGCCAAATAGAGTGGCACATTTTCTACAAGAAAATGTGGGCCAGTCCAAGAAGTAATCTCTCGCAAAGGCGCAAAGGCGCAATGCAAAACGGAGATTGGAGCCGAGGGGCGTATTCCGGAACAAGCCTTGTCAGTTCCGGCATGAAGCTACTAACGAATCCGCCGGGGGAGCAGGGCCTGGAGGCAGAGGGCGAGTAGTGCTGCGGTGGCGGGTTCGGGGACAACAGTTGCAGCCGAGAAAGTGGGTGAATTAAAACCATAGTTAAGTTGCCAATTCACAAGGTCGCCGACTGCGGGATTGCGTTGCCAAGCCAGGAAGTCCCGGCCATCCACGTCACCGTCTAGATCGAAGTCACCGGGTTCAGGTAGAACCGCGACTCGGTTGGAGACGAAAATACCCGAAGTTCCATCAGTGAACTGTGCACTGAAGGCGAGCTGGCCGACGTCGTTGAAGCCCGACGGGCGGCCGTCCTCGTTGCCGGTGTTCGTGGCCACACTGAAGGAGGAGATCGTCCGCAGGTCGTTGACCAGCGGGTCGTCGTTGACGTCGATTACGTTGCCTTCACGTACGATTTCAACAAGCTGGCCGTTGCGGTCTGTTGCGTAGAGGCCGAAGTCGTTGGTCGAGTTCACGCCCGGACCAGCGAGAATGTTTTCGAACGCGGTCTGCCCTGCGGCATTTAACATAGGGGAAAGGAAAAATCTGAGAACGACACCGGGATTGGCGCCAGGGGCCTGACTGCCCGCTCGAGCAACTTCGGCTAACGTGCCGGTTCCATCACTGTAGATGGCATAATCGTTCAACGAGTTCAAACCAGTGCCGGTCAGACGGCTGCCGAATGCGGTCTGTCCCGCAGCATTTATCACAGGAGCAGAAAAGCCGACGAAAACGACGCCTTGGCCGCCGCTGGGTGCTTGGTTCCCTGCGCGGGCTACCTCTTCCAGTGAGCCTCTCCATCCGCTGTAAATGCCGCTGTTGTTCGTCGAGTCCACACCCGGACCTGTGAGGAAACCTCTGAACGCAGTCTGCCCCGCAGAATTAAGCACGGGGGAGGTGGAGTCAGGGAAACTGAACACAACTCCGGGGGCGGCTCCGGGTGCTTGGTTACCCTCGCGAGTGACTTCTGCCAGAGTACCGCCAACTTGGCTATAAATTCCGGAATTGTTCGCTCCATTTACTCCTGTGCCACTCAGTTCCCCGAAGAAAGCGATTCGCCCAGTGGAGTTTAGCACAGGGTCGGAGAAGCCTCTGAACACCACTCCAGCACCTGCGTCGGGGGCTTGATTGCCAGCACGGGCAACCTCGGCCAGTGTGCCTCCTCGCTGACTATAGATTCCCTCGTCGTTAGTTGAAATCACCCCTTCTCCGTTGAGCTCGGCTCGGAACGCGGTCTGCCCAGGAGAATTTAGTACAATCGAGGGAACACTGAAGTAGAAAAAGAACTTGACACCAGGATTGGCGCCAGGAACCTGACTGCCCCCTCGGGCAACTTCGACTAAAGTGCCGGTTCCATCGCTGTAAATGGCATACTCATTCGTAAAGTTCACGCCCGGACCAGCGAGAAAGTTGCGGAATGAGGTGTGACCTGCGGCATCTAACAAAGGGGGATAGAAGGGTCCGAATACTACACCGGGGTTAGCGCCGGGGGCCTGATTGCCCTCACGGGCAACTTCACGCAGCGTGCCGCCCTCCTCAAGGTAGATGCCGGAGTCATTCGTCGAGTCCACACCAGAGCCAATGAGACCGCCGACAAACGCGGTCTGTCCGGCGGCGTTTAGCGCCGGAGGCGCAACGGAGCCGCCGAACCGGACTCCAGGCTCGGCACCTGGTACCTGGTGGCCGGTGAGGGCAACGGTTCGCAGGTCTCCGTCGGCTTGGGCGGTGAGGGCCAGACAAAACGAAATGGCCAAGGTCGTCGCAGTCAACAACGCGCGGCGGAAGTTTGAAACGAAGAGCATGTAATATGTTCTTTTAATGTTCCAGTATGATAGAGGGGAAATTAGGGAAACGTATGGTTGCTATTGTAACCGATGCGGTTCAGCCTCGTGCCTGGAGTTTGGTAGTTTTTCGACATTTTTTTCGTGCCTTCAAAGAAAGTCGAGAGCTTAGGGTCAAGAGCCAGAATGATTGTCTCTTGACTCTAGTCTCTCGAATCTTGACTCGTATCATAACAAATCAGGAGGCACATATTCTATTAGGATCTGGAGGGCTGATGAATAGTCTGCGCGCAGGTTGAGCGCGGGGTGGGGAATTGTTTTTGTCATTTTGTGCGAAAACTTTGTTTCAAAACAAAACTATTCGTTTCACCCCTTGTTTTATAGAGTTTGTTCAATAGTTTTGAAAACAAAATCTCCTCTTACGACGACTGAACTCCCAGTTTCAACTTGCTGTGCGAACGGAATACTATATTCCGCATACCCCATTATCTCAAATCGGGTGGCACAATTTCTACGAGAAAATCTGGGCCAGGTCAGGAATTGTTTCTCGCAGAGGCGCGGAGACGCGGAGCAAGAAGGTGATTAGAGTAGGTGGATGGTAGGCCCGTATCCGCAGATGCGGATAAGCATGACGTAGGGTGGGCATCGCCCACCAACATGAATAGAGCAAAAATGAAGTTTGGTGGGCAGTGCCCACCCTACTTGCTGTGCCGTCGGGGAATAAGTGCGGAAAGGCAGAGGGCGAGGAGCGCTGCTGTAGTGGGCTCGGGGATGGCGACGCGGTTGGAGACGAAGATGCCTTCTGTGCCATCAGTGAAGGTAGCTCTGAAGGCGAGCTGTCCGTGGTCGTTGAAGCTTGACGCGCGCCCATCTTCGTTTCCGGTCTTGTTAAGGACGCTTAGCAGGGAGATCGTTCTCAGATCGTCAATCAGTGGGTCGTCGTTGACATCGATGAGATCTCCTTCGCGCACAATCTCGATGAGCAAGCCGTCGCGCGTTGTGGCGTAGATGCCAAGGTCATTAGCAAAGCTCACACCCGAGCCGGAAAGGTACGCACTGAAAGCGGTCTGTCCCGCACCGTTTAGTACAAGGGAGCCTAAATCAAAATGACTGAACGTCACTCCGGGATTGGCACCGGGAACTTGGTTGTCCTCGCGGGCCACTTCGGCGAGCGTGCCACTCCCTTCGCTATAAATGGCCTCGTTGAAAAAGACTCCCGGACCTCTGATGCGACCCTGGAACGCAGTCTGTCCTGTAGAGTTGATTACAGGGTCAGAAAAAAAGCTGGAGAACACGACACCGGGACTCGCGCCAGGTGCCGGATTGCCTGCACGGGCCACTTCTGTCAAAGGGCCTCTGCCCTCACTGTAAATGCCAGTGTTGCTTAATCCGTTCACGCCCGGGCCAGTGAGGACGCCGAAGAAAGCAGTTTGCCCCGCGGCATTGAGCACGGGCACGCTGCTGATCCCGAGGTTGCTGTTGAAGCCGCTGAACACGACGCCGGGGTCGGCACCGGGGGCTTGATTGCCCTCTCTTATAACCTCGGTCAGCGGAACGCCCTCATTTTTATAGATGGCGGAGTCGGTATTTGAATTCACGCCCGGGCCGGCAAGTACGCCAATGAACACAGTTTGGCCCGTGGCGTTCAGCAAGGGGAGTTCGAAGCTGCTGAAGAAGATGCCGGGATCGGCTCCGTGGGCTTGATCGCCGGCGCGTGCCACCTCGGCCAGGGAGCCGTTTCCACCGCTGTAGATACCGATGCCATTTGTCGAGTTCACTCCCATGCCAGTGAGAGTTCCGCTGAATGCAGTGTGCCCCGAGGTGTTAAGCACGGAGAGGTTGAGAAAGCTGAGGCCGCTAAAGACAGAACCAGGGTCGGCACCCGGGGCTTGGTTGCCTGCACGGGCCACTTCGAAAAGTGAGTGACCTCCCTCGATGTAAATCCCGATCCCATTCGTCGAGCTTACACCAGGACCCGCTAGAAAGCTACCAAACGCGGTTTGCCCCGCAGCACTTAAGACGGGGGATCGCAGGCCGCTGAACACAACACCAGAGTCCGCGCCAGGAGCTTGGTCGCCCTTGCGAGCGACTTCGGCTAGAGTGCCTTTCCCCTCACTGTAGATGCCATCGTCGTTCGTCGAGTTCACGCCTGGGCCGGTGAGTTGCCCAAAGAATGCAGTCTGACCCATAGCGTCGATCATGGGAGGAACGCCTGCACCTATGCCGAAGCTTGGGAAGCTGCTAAACACGACCCCGGGGTCAGCGCCGGGGGCTTGGTCGCCGGTGAGGACGACGGTTCGCAGGTCGCCGTCGGCTTGGGCGATCGGGGTCAGACATAGCGAACAAGCCATGGTGACCGTTATAGAATATGTTCTGCTTGAAAGTGAACTGAAGAGCATGCCAAATCTCCTCTTTGATGTTTCCGCATGGTGGAGCGGGCAAATCAGTGCGAACGCATGGTAGCTATTGTAACCGATGCGGTTTAGCCTCGTACCTGGCGTTGGGTAGTTTTTCGGCATTTTTTTCGTGCCTTCAAAGAAAGTCGAGAGCTTAGGGTCAAGAGTCTAGAGCCGAAGCAGTGGGTATGAGATTTTTTTGAATTTTTGGGTCATTTTGAGATCAACTCATCGACTATCTTCTTGTTGATACCAATTCATTCTTCCGAAGGAGAGTCCCGTGGCGAGTGAAACCCAGCCCGATTGGGCCTGTTTGGTCGATAAACACGCTGAACGGGTATTCAGGATTGCCTATAGAATTCTCGGTTCCGTTCAAGATGCCGAGGATGTTTCGCAAAATGTCTTCAGTGAGGCGGTCAAACTGCATGCGGCGGGGCCCATCCAAAGTTGGCTTGGACTGTTTGTGCGTCTTGCTTCATTGAGGGCTTTGGACATGCGGCGAAGTCGCCGGAGTGTGCTGCAACTGATCGAAAGCGATCGGGCCACCCAGAGCGGGCCTGCCGAGGAGGCCATTGGTGCTGAGCTCGCCGTCTGGCTCCGCGAAGCAACTAGTCGCTTGCCGGATCAACAGGCAGCCGTGTTTTCATTGACTTACTATGAACATCTCGATCGAGGCACTATTGCCGAGGTCTTAGAGATTGAACCCGAGGCTGTTTCGACATGCCTCTACAAGGCACGCAAACGGCTAAGATCTGAACTGCAAGTCTTAGATGGAGGAACAGAATAATGTCTGAAAATATCCCTGCAAATGATTCAGCTCTCGACTTGGATCCAGAACTGCAAGCGGCCGTGTCAGCGGTTCTTTCCGAGCCGATTGACCTCGCTGCGATCGAGCGGATCAAAGCAAAAGCGAAACAGCTTTCGCCTCGTTCTGAAAGACGACGAACTGCATCGGAATCGAGTTCTTCGCGGCGTACCTGGGTTTCAATGGCGTTGGCCGCCAGCTTGTTATTGGCGATCGGTATTGCCGTGCTCTCGCCCTCGACGAACTCTGCGTTTGGCCAGGTCATGAAACAGCTTCGCGAAGCTGGTGCGTTTCGCTATGTTTATCTGCTTTACATGGACGATTCGGAGCAACCCATCGAGAGCACCGTGATGGTGGCTGAGAACGGGCGGCAGCGTCACGAATTGTTGCAAACGGTTTCGATCTCAGATGCCTTTGGAGTTCCGCGTTTGACACTGCTAACGGATACACAAACGGCAATTGTTCCTACTCCTGTGGAGCGTAAGAATCCTCCGACCAATGAAACTATTCTGGATTGGTTTGAAAAGTTACGTAACCATTCAGGCAAGCCGGAGCGGCGTTTGGATCGTAAGGAACTCGACGGTCGTACTGTTGATGGCTTTGTAGCCAAGGTTCAGCATCAGGAATATGTCTTGTGGATCGACGTGGCAACGAACGAACTGGTTCAAATCGAGTTCGGACCCTTGGTTAAGGGGACAAAGATCCGGCAGATCGTAATGAAAGACTTCCAATTCAACCAGGAGTTTGAACAATCACTTTTCAGTCTGGAGGTTCCTCCTGGGTATCGCATCCAGAAACTGAAAAGCATCACAGAAGCCACGGGTGGCGAACAAAGTATCATCTCTGCTTTGAAAGGTTATCTCAAACTCTCAGAAGGTAAATTTCCTGATAGCATCACTGATTGGGGGGAATGGGCAGTCTTGTTTTCACGGGATGGAGAGTTGTCGGACGAGGACACCCAAGTGATGGGACATTTAGGCGCTATCACACCATTCCTGGTAACCAAGTCGTCCACCGACTACGAATATCTTGGCAAGGGAAAAACGACCGATGGCCAGCCCTCGATCGTATTCTGGTGGCGCAATGAGGAAGGGATCATTCGAGCAATCAATTCCGATCTCACGGTGACTGAGGTTGAGGAAGGAGATCTTCCTCAGAGTAACGAGACCCCGTAAATGACTATGCTCGATTACTTGGATCGTGATCTCAGTAGTGGAAGGAACCGTCTCGCACCCAAAGCGGTTTGATCTGAATTCAGCGTACGGATTCAAACGCTTGCTGCAGATCAGCTTGGAGATCGTCAAGAGCCTCCAGGCCAACCGAGAGGCGGATCAGGCCGTCGGTGATCCCGTGTTTGGCTCGGTCAGCAGCATCATAGCTGGCGTGGGACATGGAAGCGGGTTGTTCGATGAGCGATTCTACGGCGCCCAGGCTGACGGCCAGTTGGAAGAGCTTGGTTGCTTGGACGAACTCTTTGGTTTGCTCGAAGTTGCCTTTGAGTTCAAAGGTGAGCATTCCGCCGAAGCCACTGTCCATTTGTTTTTTAGCAATCTCGTGGCCGGGATGCTCGGGTAATCCGGGGTAGAGCACACGATTGACCTGCGGATGGGAATCGAGCCACTCGGCCAGGGCGAGGGCGGTGCGGCTCTGCTCGCGGACTCGCAACTCCAAAGTCTTCAAACCGCGCGAACACAAGAAGCATTCGAGTGGTCCCATAATGGCCCCGGTGGCGTTCTGCACAAAGTATAATTCGTCGCGAAGGGCTTGGTCGCGCATCACCAGCGCGCCACCCATGAGATCGCTGTGTCCGCCGAGGTATTTGGTTGCCGAGTGCATCACGATATCGGCCCCCAATTCCAGTGGTCGCGAAAGCACGGGTGTGGCAAACGTGCTGTCGACGCCCAATAGTGCTCCGTGCTCATGGGCGATCTCGGCACAGGCGGCAATATCGGTGATCGACATTCGCGGGTTGCCGGGGGTCTCGATCCAGACGAGTTTCGTCTTCTCAGTAAAGGCCTGCTGGAGATTCTCCGGATTGGTGGTGTCGACCAAAGTGATGGTGATGCCCGCTCGATTGGCTACTTTGTGAAACAGGCGATAGCTGCCACCGTAGATATCGCTGCCGGCGACAATATGATCCCCCGAGCGGAGCATGGCTGTGACACAGTGGGTAGCGGCCATGCCACTGGCAAAGGCGAGTGCGCCGCTGCCAGCTTCGAGTGAGGCAAGCGTAGCTTCCAATGCTTTACGGGTAGGATTTCCACTCCGCGAGTAGTCGAACTCGCCCCATTCGCCCGCGCCAGGTTGCACAAACGTGGAAGCGACATGGATTGGCGGCACCACAGCCCCTGTCGTAGGACAGCGTTCATTGCCAACATGGATAGCCCGAGTTCGGAATTGCATGTGAGTTGAGGGTTGAGTGTTTAGTGTTGAGGGTCAGGAAGAAATTAGCCGCGGACAAGCGCGGATTAATCGGATAGACGCGGATTTGTAAAATAAGAGTCCGCGAAAATCCGCAAAATCCGCGTTCATCTGTGGCCTATTTCCTTTACTCAACTTTCAACACTGCACCCTCAACTCCTCAGCGCTTGCTCTAGGTCTGCGATCAGATCTTCGCTGTTCTCGATGCCGCAGGAGAGCCGGATCATATTGTCGGGGATGCCATATTCGCGGCGTTCTTCGGGGGTGCATTGGTAGTAGCTCATCACTAAGGGTTGTTCGATGAGCGATTCGACGCCACCCAGGCTTGGTGCAATTCGCGGAATCTTTACCGCGTCGACGATGTTGGCCGTCTCACGCCAGTCAGCATCCTTTACAAAGAAAGTAATCAGTCCACCGAAACCGCGCATCGTTTCTTGAGCGATTTCATGATACGGATGCGAGGCCAAACCAGGATACAATACCCGCTCGATGCGAGGATGATTCTCCAAAAACTCGGCAACACGCTGACCATTCTCATTGTGCCGCTGCATACGGAGCTCAAAGGTCTTTAAGCCTCGTGAAAGGAGGTATACGTTTTGGGGACCATTGACGGCTCCCATGATCCCGCGGAGCTTGCGTACGGGTTCCAGCTTGTCCTTCTTGCCCATGATAGCACCAGCCAGCAGATCGTTGTGCCCACCCAGATACTTCGTCGCGGAGTGGAGCACGTAGTCGATCCCGGCTGAGATTGGACGCAAGTTGTAAGGCGTTGCCAAGGTGGCATCGATGAGTGTTTCGACTCCGTATTCCTTTCCAATCTGCGCAAACCGTTCCAAGTCGACGCAGCTCATGTGCGGATTGGTTGGTGACTCGCTTACCAAGAGCTTTGTGTGTGGATTGATGGCTGCTTCCATCGCTTCATAATCGCAGGCACGAACCTGCCGCGTCACCACACCAAACCGCGAGAGATGTTTAGTACAAAACTCACGGCTGCGATGGTAACATTCGTCGAAGAAGATGACTTCATCGCAGGCGCTGAGCTTCGTCATCAAGAGGCCCACAAAGGCTGCCATGCCACTCGAATAGAGTATGGCATCTTCGGCCCCTTCGAGTGCGGCCAATTTGCGTTCGACGACCCTTTCTCCCGGGTTGCCGTAGCGGCCATATTCCTCACGAGCCTGGTTCTGCTCGATGTAGTTGATCACCGCCTGCGTATCGGTGAATGTGTAAGTCGAGGCACAAAAAATCGGATCGGTGATCGAGTCCCCCGGCTTTTGCCGCGCTTCGCCGGCGTGGACAGAGAGCGTGGAGAAATCTTCCCCAAAGCCCTCTGCGGGTTCGCGAGGCGTGTGGTCCGATGTTCCTGCATTCTTCGGAGGATTTGACATTTCAACGTGACTCATGGTTCTTCTTGCTAGGCTTGGGGTAGGTGGTGTCCTTGGCGGCCACTGCCGTAATCGGTTGCCAATAAAAAAAGCCGCACATACTCTCGGTAAATGCGGCTTGATACAAGCAAGCTTCGTTAGGTTGTTGCTGCTTGCATTAAGTCTCAATAACTGAGAATACGCGCCAGCAGGCTAATGTCACTGGCTCTTTAGCAGTTTCGGCTGCAAGCGGCCACAAATCCCGAGTTGCCTTAAGTTTACGTCTAGACGCACCTGATTGCAACCTGAATTGCTAGCGGAGGCCAAAACCTGCGGTTCATTGCACTCATGGAGGCAGTTCTTTGAGGGCATTTAGTATCCAAGAAGTGATTTATGAGATTGCCCAATCACTGCTGTCACCCCTTCGCTGATCTTGACCGTCGGCCTGCTGCTTGGGACGATTCCCGCCCCGTAATCCGTTCCCGCTTCTGCACCTCACTCAACTGGTAATCGTTATGCGTGCGCAAATTGCTCGTCGGCAGAGGGTCTCTCTCTTTATGTTATTGATTGTCGGTGTTTCCTCTCTTGGATGCCGGTCGCCCTACTACGCCGACCGAGGTGCCGGTTTGGGTGCTTTAGCCGGCGCAGGTGCGGGCGCGATCATTGGCGACGCAACTGGCGGCAACGCCGGAACCGGTGCCCTGATTGGTGCCGGACTTGGCGCAGTAACAGGAGGCGTCGTGGGTTCTGAGATGGACGCCATGCAGGCGCAGAACCGTGCAGAGATTGCCGCACAGATGGGACGCCAAATTCCGGTCGGTGCCGCCTCGATCGAAGAGGTCGTCGCGATGACCAACTCGGGAGTCGATCCGTCGCTGATTCAGAACTATGTCCGTACTTCAGGAATGTCTCGTCCGGTCACGGCGGCCGACGTGATTTATCTCCACAACCAGGGTGTCGCCACGAACGTAATTCAAATCATGCAAACCCCCCCGGCGCCGGTGGCACTGGCCCAAGGACCCCCAGTAGTCGTAGAGGAACATTACTATGGTGGCCCCGCCTGGGGTCCGCCACCATGCTGGGGCCCCGGTTACGGCTACTACCGCGGTCCACGCTGTGGGGCGAGGACGAGCTTTGGGGTGACGGTGGTAAAGTAGAGAAGATCTTGCTATTTCAAGAGTTGGGTTACAGGTTAGAGAGAAGTTTATCGTACTCGGCATGAGTGCCAATGAAAAACCAAATGACTTTGTCTGCGGACTCTCTCACGCACACCGCACGATAGGATTCGGTCACTCGAATTGACCAAAGCGATTGACTTGTTTGCAATCGTTTAAATTGCAATCCTGGGTGTGAAGAGTCTGTTTGAAAACGACGATAAGCAGCCCGTGCCCGCTCCTGAACTGACTTGGGCAGCTTGTCAAAATCCCGACGAAATCCGGGTGTGAGCTTTGATATCACAGCTTGTCCGGGTCTAGAGTCTCACACTCGCCTCGATGTTCGGCTTCCAATACATCTGCTACTAGAGCTGAAATCTTGTCGGCGTGCTCGGCAGTAGACTGTTGCCAACGCTCATCCTCTTCCATTTCGAAGATTAACATTTGGGCGAGCAATTCCTGCCTATCTTCAGGAATCTTCTTTAGCCGTTCGATTGCTTGTTCCAGGGATTTCGTCATACTCTGATTATACCACGCTCAGGGAAGTGGACCAAGAAGAACCCACGGCATTCGCTGAGGGCTAGGTTGCTGATTTAGCGCTGCCCCTTCCCAATTCGTGACTTTCCCACCAAACTGCTCAATATGCGAGCAGAAGTCATCTCCATCGGCGACGAAATCACCACTGGCCAGCGGCTTGATACCAATAGCCAATGGCTTAGCCAGCAACTGACGCAACTTGGCTGTGAAGTCGCTTTTCACACTACCGTCGGTGACGAACTCGAAGACAACATCGCCGTCTTGTGTGTGGCCATCGAGCGGGCAGATGTGATTGTCATGACAGGTGGACTTGGCCCGACTGCTGATGATCTGACGCGGGAGGCGATCGCCGCAGCCACAGGAACGACGCTCGTGCGAGATGCCCAGTCACTGGCACATATTCAGAATCTCTACGCAAGCCGCGGACGTGAAATGCCCGAGCGGAATCAGGTGCAGGCCGACTTCCCCGCAGGATCACGACCGATTCCCAATTTCCATGGAACGGCCCCAGGTATTGAAATGTTGGTCGAACGCACGGGTCGAGAACCATGCGGCTTGTTCGCCTTGCCTGGGGTGCCGGTTGAAATGCATGAGATGTGGGCCAATACCGTTGCGGAAAGAATCGGCCAACTTCAACAAGTGCAAACTGTAATTCGCCACCGCCGAATCAAATGTTTTGGCCTCGGCGAGAGCCAACTCGAAGCGATGCTTCCCGATCTGATTCGGCGGGGTCGTGAACCGAAGGTGGGTATTACCGTGAGTGACGCGACAATCACGCTCCGCATCACGGCGACCGCCGACAAGGAAGAAACGTGTCTTGCGACGATGGAACCAACGATCACAGTGATTCGTGAATCGCTCCGTGAAGTAGTTTTTGGTGAAGAAGACGATGAACTGGAGCATGTTGTCTTGCGACTACTCAAACAGCGAGGCAAGACTCTTGCCGTCGCAGAATGGGCCACCGCAGGTCGAATCGCCGAGTGGCTTCAGGCGGTCGATGGCCATAGCAATGTATTTGTCGGCGGAATGACTATCAACGATCGTGCCGATCTCGATTCTATGTCAACCTCGGCTGAATTGAACGCCGAGATCGAGGATCACGAACCGGCCGTCGCCGCCGTAATGGCAGAATTGGTAAGACATCGGTTGCGTGCGGACTATGGGTTGTCGGTTGCGGCCTATCCGCCCGATCCCTATCGGGCGGATTCACACGTTTGCATGGCACTGGCTACAGAAGAGCGCACACACAAATGGCGATTCGGCTGCGCCAGTCATCCTGCAATCTTGCAGGCTCGCACTGCTAAACAGGCCTTGAACGCATTGCGACTTGAATTGCTGAAGCTTGGTAGGGATGACGCTACTTAGCCCGCTGCGTATATTTGAGGCATGAATCAGATTCGCCTTGCCTCTGCTGCGCTCAACCAAACCCCGCTTGCATGGGACGTTAATCGTTCAAATATTGTTGCCGCTTTAGAGGCAGCACGAGTGGCAGACGTCTCCTTGCTCTGTTTGCCCGAGTTGTGCATCAGTGGCTATGGTTGCGAAGATGCTTTTTTCGCACAGGGCGTTCAGCAAACGTCGCTCGATATGCTCGCCGAGATATTGCCCGCTACGAAGGGGCTCGCCGTTGCGCTGGGTTTGCCGCTCGTGGTTGAGGAGCAAATCTTCAACGCCTGTGCATTTGTCTGCGATGGGCGACTGATCGGGTTCGTCGCCAAGCAGTGCCTTGCCGGAGACGGCATCCACTACGAACCACGCTGGTTCAAGCCATGGCCCGTCGGAAAAGTGAGCGAGGTTGATTGCCTTGGCAATGAGTATCCTGTTGGCGATCTGATGTTTGAATGCGGAGGCATCAAGATTGGCATGGAAATCTGCCGCGATGCGTGGGTTGCTCAGCGGACCGGCAAACGACTTGCAGTGCGGGGGGCAGACATCATCCTCAATCCCAGTGGGAGCCATTTTGCCTTCGCGAAACAAGAAATTCGCCGTGACATTGTACTCCGCGGTAGTCGCGAGTTTCATGTCAGCTACGCATACACCAATCTGTTAGGGAACGAAGCAGGCAATGTGGTTTACGATGGTGGCACACTAATTGCTACACGCGGTGAACTGGTTGCCGTAGGGCCGAGATTTTCTTTCGAGGACTATGCCCTGGCACATGCCGACATTGATGTGGACGCCACACGAGCCGATCGAGCCGCCGCAAAATTGCCCATCATTGAGCTTGATGGCACGACACTCGACTGCGACTTTCACCTTTCCCCCCCTGAAAAGGAAATTGAACCAACTCAACCGAGTCCTTGGGACGCTTCACCTCCTCCCAAAGAAGAGGAATTTGCTCGCGCGGTCGCGCTGGGTTTGTTTGATTACCTGCGAAAGAGCAGGGCAGGGGGGCTCGTGATTTCGCTTAGTGGTGGTGCCGACTCTGCCACGGTCGCGACGATGGCTTGGTTGATGGTGAAGTTTGGAGTAGCAGAGTTGGGTTGCCAGAGTTTCGCCAGGAAATTGTCGCAGATGTCACGGCTCTCTGAAGCGAGCCGTGCCGACGATTTGGTGGGGGAGCTACTCACATGCGCCTATCAGGCGACCCGCAATAGTGGCGATGTCACACGTCATGCAGCCCGTTATGTCGCTAAGTCTATAGGTGCTAAATATTTTGAGTGGAATGTCGACACCATGGTGGATGCCTATGTCGAAACGGTTTCACAAGTCGTCGGCCGACCACTAACTTGGGAACAAGACGACACGGCTCTGCAGAATATTCAGGCCCGCGCTCGTGCTCCCGGAGCCTGGCTACTCGCTAACCTCAGCGGCTCTTTGCTGCTGACCACGAGCAATCGCAGCGAGGCCGCCGTCGGCTATGCCACGATGGATGGCGACACCGCCGGAGGACTTGCCCCCATCGCCGGTATCGACAAGGCCTATTTACTTGAATGGCTCAAGTGGATGGAGTCCACTGGCCCCGAAGGGGTCGGCCCGTTGGGAGCACTCTCAGTGATCAATGCCCAGCAGCCGACGGCTGAGTTGCGTCCAGCCTCGGAGGGACAAACTGATGAAGGGGACCTGATGCCCTATCGGGTACTCGACGCAGTCGAGAGGGCCGCGATTCGAGATAAGCTCATGCCAGTTGAAGTATTTCAATCGGTGCGAGAACTATTCCCTGAGTACACGCCCGAGCAACTTGGCACCTGGGTCGAACGTTTTTTCCAGCTCTGGTGTCGCAATCAATGGAAACGCGAACGTTATGCCCCGTCGTTCCATCTTGACGACGAAAACCTCGACCCCAAGAGTTGGTGCCGCTTTCCGATTCTCTCCGGTGGCTTCGAACGCGAACTCGCCGAACTACGCGAATATATTTCGAATTGTTAGCCGCGATGCGAAGCGCCAGCGCAGCAGAGCGAGTCTTTCAACGCGCCACCAACCGCCAGCAGCGATGAATCCGCTTGTTGCGAAAGTCTTCTGGCACGGTTTGCTTGCTAATCTCACGAATCGCAACACCCTTTAGTGCTGCTTCGTCGAGCTTGAATCTTCGTGAATTGGTGGAGAAATAGATCACACCTTCCGGTGCCATGTGCTCTATCAGCTTGTTGAGTAGCGGAACGTGCCCCAGTTGCACATCCCAGTCGTGCTCCAATCGCTTGCTGTTGGAGAATGTGGGCGGATCGACGACTGCTAGATCAAATTTCTCGTCCGGTTTCAAATCAGATAGAAACTCTTCCGCATCGGCTCGGATGAATCGATGCTGCGGACCTGCCAGGCCGTTGAGTTGCAAGTTCTCGACGGCCCAGTCGAGATAGTTTGCCGATAGATCGACTGAAGTCGTCGAGGCAGCGCCACCAACCGCGGCATACACGGTGAAGGCTCCCGTGTAGCAGAACAGATTGAGAAACCGTTTTCCTGCTGCCGTCTTACGAACCATCTCGCGAGTGATACGGTGATCGAGAAACAGGCCCGTGTCGAGATAATCCGACAGGTTCACCTTGAACTTGAGGCCTCCCTCGGTGACCGTCAGGATTTCCTGACGATCACTCACTCGCTCATACTGGGAGGTCCCCCGTTGCCGGGCGCGGTGTTTCAGGAAGACTGCCTCGCGCGGCACATCGAGTGCTTCAGCAGCAGTGCGGCACATCAAGTCAAGCCAGTCGGCATGTTCAGCGGCAGTACGTTCATGCGGGCGCTCGATTTCCGCAAGATGCAGTGCATCTTCATAGCGATCAACGACCAGCGGAACTTCAGGAATGTCACGCTCATAGAGTCGATAACAGGTGATCCCGCGCTTGGTAGGCCAGCGCCGCAGATGCCGGGCAAGCTTCTTAAGTCGATTGGCAAATTCTTCGGCCTGTCGCCGAGCCTCGTCTCGCAAACCACCGAATGCCGGTGCTTCTGCTGGCTGTGTGTACTGCGAGTCTTTCGGTGGTCGCGGCCCGTAAAACTGATAGTAAGTGCAGGCGATTTTTCCGTTGTACAACTTGCGACGGCGATCTGCTTCCTGGCCAACCAGTTGCTCCAGGTCTTCGCGAGCTGAGAGAATGTAGTGCGACCACGACTTCAATCCTCGCAGCACCTCGGGAAACGTGCGATAGAGTTCCGCGACTTCTCGTTCCTCTCCCATGCGAAGTCCGTACGGTGGGTTCATGATTGTGCAGCCGAACTGCCGCTTGCTGGTGAGATCCGCAAACGCTCGTTGCTGAAAATGGACATCTTCCGCGACCTCAGCTTGCTCGGCATGATAGCGGGCCAGGCTCAGCGTTTCAGAATCGATGTCCGTGCCCATCGGCCGCTCTTCCAAGTTCGGCAAGATCAAGTCGGCGGCTTCCTCCCGGGCTATCCGCCAGGGTTCGCCGGGAAACGTTGGCCATTGCTCGGCAGCAAACACACGATTGCGTCCCGGGGCCATGCGCCGCGCAAGCATGGCTGCCTCAATGATTATTGTCCCGGTGCCACAGAATGGATCGACAAGTGGTCGCTCGGGCTTCCAGAAACTTAATTGAACCAAGGCAGCTGCCAACGTTTCACGGAGTTGCGCTGGCCCGGCCAACTTGCGATAGCCACGCTTGTGCAATCCCTCGCCGGATGTATCGATCGACAAGGTTGCTTCGTCGTCGAGTATCGCTATCTCCACCGGGACCGGTGGGCCGGTCTCGGGAAGCTCGGGGAATTGGTTCAGCAGTCGCTGGACGATTGCTTTCTTCACAGTCCGTTGAACTGCCGGAACACTCGATAGCTGAGACTTGTGCGAACGACCGCGAACCAGGATTGCCGCCTCGACGTGAATCCATTCTTCCCAGGACAACTCAGTGGCAGTGTCGAATAAGGCATCGAAGTCTGGCGAGGAGAACTTTGCCAACTGCAAGAGGATCCGATCCGCCGAGCGCAACCAAAGATTTGAGCGACAGATCGCCGCTTCGTCGCCGTCGAACTCGATTCGCCCCGGCCGTGCAACGCGGCCCTCATAGCCCAGGGTAGCCAGTTCCCGCACGACGACGGCTTCGAGCCCAAAGGCAGCAGTGGCAACAAGTTGGAAAGACATAAAGGGAATTGGGAATGCGGAATTCGGATTGCGAAATGTCAATGATGACAGACTCGTTCCGCATCGCCTAGAGCCGGCACGCGGGTTGCCCTGTGCAGAACTGCTTGTAGCGTGTCACGCCGCCACTCTGACTGACCCGCATTTCTAAGAGAGACCCACACTTCGGGCAGTATTCTACTGCCGAGGGTTCTAGGCCGCGATCCTCAGCATCTTGGCAGGTAACACAACGGCGAGCCGAGGGAAAGATTTCCAGCCGCTCAGGTGGCACGGGTTTGCGGCAGATTTCACAGATCGCCGCTTGTTGCCAGTCGTCAGCATCTGCGGAGCTGCTCACATCGTCCGCCTCGACGATGGCTAAGCCCGCGGCGTGGCATTGATCACAAGTCAGCCGCGCGAGATTGGTGTGAACCAGCTCGTCCACCAGATCATCCGGTGGATGCGGAGCTCGCCGTAGTAGACCTAACTTCCGTAGCCTGCGGGCTAGTTCGTCGTGGCTGCACACGGTTCGCCAGCCACAGTCGGGGCATGCCAATGCTTTGCCATCCATTCAACATTCCCGCGAGATTGTGTGACGACTTATGGCGTCGGCTGCAAGACGGGGGGGGCGATATTGTTAATCACACCGTTCGTGCTAACAGTGCCTACGTTGTTGTCACCCGCGATGGTATCTACAGAGTCCACCAGGTTGAATGTTCCTGCCGTATTGTCTAGCTGGAAGGTTACAGTTCCGCCTTGGGCTGTGTTGTCGCGCAGGTCCAGGTTGACAGTCGCTGCAGCATTGTTGACCTCGATGGCGAATGGATCTCCAGCTGCATTCGTGCTGATAAATCGGTTGTTGTCTCCGATAGGTGGCGTAAGTGGATCCGAGTTGTTTTGCAATATGCCGATCGTGCCACTAAACTCAGTTCCACCTGCGACTAAAATGTCAACCGTGGCATCAGCGCTGTTGCTATTAAACACATTGTTCTGAACCAAGAATCGTACGTCTCCGATAGCCGCATCTAGGGTCGCTTCCAGGGCTTGATCGTTACCTGCCACAATATTGCTATTAGTCATGGTAAAGTCAACGCGATTAGCATTGCCATTGGTGTCGAACAAGATACCTTCCTGGGTAATGCCACTGATATCGACGTTGTTCATCGTCAGATCAAACTGGCCCGAACCCGTAGCCGACACATTCACACCACGGTCGCCGGACTCTACAGTTACAGAACCCAGAGTAACATCGGAAACGGATGCATTGCCGTGAGTGATATTTACAGCGTCGTTGCCGGAAGAGTTGATAGTCACTCCGTTGACTGTCGCACTGCGGGCATTGGCGATTTGAACGCCAACACCAGTGCCTGTGTCGACGGTGTGCGTACCATTGACAATTGTCGAGCCGTTACCACTAATGAGAATGCCTCGACCAGATGTCGTATCGATGTCCAACTCGCTCCCAGGAGCAAAGCTGATGGTATTGGCCGCACTATTGCCAGTGATGGTCAGCGCGTCGTTGGCACCCGTATTGAGTGTCGAATCGCCATTCATGTTAATCGAGCCACCCGTGTTACTATCCAGCGAGATACCCTCACCCGTGTCGTTGATTTCGCTATTAACATTCACGATACCAGCTGTGAGACCATGAACTCGCAAGGAGCGTCCGGCCGTATTCGTGATATCGCCGTTGACGATAGCCGTGGCGTTTCCTTCGATATCGACCGAGGTGCCTGTGCCACCGGTGATATCCGCATCGATTGCCACATTGGTGTTCTGTCCCGTCAGATGCACACCGCTCCCACTGGTTGTATCTAGATCGATACTGCCAGCGTTTGAGAAATTGACTGTGGAGCCATTGTTGTTGTCAATCGTGATCGCGTCGTTGGCACCCGTGTTGAAGGTCAAATCGCCGGTCACATTCACCGTGCCACCCGTGTTGTCGGCGATTCGCATGCCCATGGCATTGTCCGTGGTATCGCTGTTGTAGGTGATGACTCCACCGGTGCGGTTGACTACTTCCAGAGAGCGTCCTGCACCATTGGCCGTCACTTCGGTATCTACTGTGATATCGTTGGTCCCTCCGTCGACGAACACACCTCGTCCCGTGGTCGTGATCGAACCCGGATCGCTCGTATCAGCACCCACAACAACATCGCCTGTTCCTGTCAAATCGACGAGGGAAACGCTATCTTCTGTGCCGGCAGTGACGGTCACTTTATCAACGGAGATCCCTGCCGCATCGACCTCGACGTCGTTCATGCTGAGTGCCGCACCGCTTACGGTACTGATTTCCGTATCTCCCGTAATCGCAACCGTGCCTTTGTTCTGAGCGACATATCCGCTACCTGTGCCAGTCGCAGCCAATGTCATCCCATTGATCGTCGTGGTCGAGCCGTCATTATTATTTATGAAGACTGCATCTCCGGAACCGGAGGTCGAAGCATCGAGATCGTTGAAGATGTTCGTGCCTCCAGTGTTTTGCTCGACATTGACAGCATTGCCATCGACCGCCGAGGCAACCAGATCCGAGGCCGTAATCGTGCCATCCGAATTGTTGTTGATGTCGAGGCCGTTGGCAGTGCCAGAGGTCGTAATCTGCACACCAGCCAAGGAAACGGCATCCGTTGCTTCGTCCTGATTCATGATTTCCATACCGACACCCGCATTGGCCGAGTTGTCGATCGTGACATTATTGACGGCTACGTTGGCCACATTGTCGATACTGATGCCCGTACCATCAGACCGGATCACGCCACCATCGCCGGGGTCCGTGCCGCCACCGATCGTGACCAAGCCGGTGCCTTCGAGATTTGCCAACCTGACACCTTCGTTGGTAGCTCCATCCGTGTTGACCGTATCAAACGTGATTCCACCGGTCCCGACATCCATCCCGTCGATGTCGATCGCTGTTCCTGTGCCAGTGGCTGTTACGGCATTGGTTCCATTGGCACTTGTGACGATTAGCGTTCCATCATTGGCGGCCAGGAAGCCTGTGCCATCCACAGAATTGATGAGCAGATCAGCGAATTGGTAGGTGACGTCTTCGTCGGTACCGTCGATATCGACACCATTGCCTGTGCCAGAGGCATTCACGGTCAGCAAACCGTCAAACCGAATCGTTGACGGCGTCGCTGCGTCGGCATTGTTGTTCATGATCGTGAGCGCATTGACATCGGCATCAGTGGTGAGATTGAGCTCGTTAGAAAAGGCGATGTTGGCATCTGTGTTGTCATGAATGAATACACCTGTTCCGCCAGTGGTGGTAATCATTCCGCCGTAGGCAATTATGCCCCCGGTGCGATTTTCGATCTCTAAAGCGCGGCCCACGGAGGTTGTTATAATCGGATTCAGGTTCATCCCATCTGTGCCACCGTTGATATAGAATGCCGTAACACCGGCATCATCGATCGTGACCGTGTTTTCAACTACAGCAGTCCCCGTGATATCGGTGAATGAGATACCCATACCAGTCGGTGTGTCGATATCGAGATTCGCCAATTGGGGAGCGTTCACTGCATTAGCTACGATGGCATTCGTGCCACCCACGATATTGAAGTTATTGATCTGATTGTCGTTTGCCAGCGTGAAGACGTCGCCCACGCCATTGATAATCGGCGCAGGAGCACTTCCAGCACCTGGAGAGGTTTCTGGCAAGACAAGCGTGCCTACTTCCACACTGTCGACGGTATGGGTGACCATGTCGCCATCTTGATTCACGCCTTCGCCGAGAACTTTGACATTATCAAGTGCCGTGAAATTCCCGCTAAGTACCGAGTTGGAATGCACGTAGACGTACGAGCCTTCCGATTGGGCACCAGGTCCGCCAGGACCAGGGCCTTGGGCTTCGGCGAGAGTGGTATAAGGATTCTCGATTGTACCATCTCCTCCCAGAGCCGCATTGCTATCGACGTGGATGAAGTTGAACAACTCGTCTGTATCAGCGTCGGTCAAAGCATCGCCTGCTCCACGGGTTGAGACCGATGACGTCGTCGCGATAAAGTCGTTGCGCCAGACCGGTTCGCGGAACCGATCTGCCAGAATTCCACAAGGCGCATTGCCACTGTGGGTACGTCCAACGAACCAGGTAATTCCAAACATCACATTCGTGTCGTAGATGTCGTCCTCGGTCACTTGCAAGCTGAGCGCCAGGTCAGGCAGTGCATAACCTCGCACTCCAGCGCGCACGCCAGTAGCATCGGTACCGCCACTGCCAAGATAGTACACGCCCATCAGTGCCCACGCGTCGAGGTTGCCCACTCGCTTGGCCGCCTCTGCATCAACAACCGAATAGGCAGTATCAGTAACGACCGATTCGATTCCAGAATAGAGTTCGTTCCCTTGGAAGATGGGTGCGTCGAAATCAATGAGTTTGGCGTCCCCCGTCTGAGTGCGACTCAGTGGGAAAGTACCGTTCAAACGCAAGTCGTATGCTTCGCCTAAGGACTCAAGCCCGAATCCAAGCGCCGTGAAAAAGTTGTCTGCATCCGTGCTTTGGCCATCTGTCCAGAAACTCATACCCAAGATACGTTCTGGATCGAAGGTGCTGTTGAAATCGACCATCTCACGATAGCCAACACCCAAATTGAAACCACCGCCAAAATCCTCGCTGAGAGTTCCAGCTGCATCGACGAACCAGACCGCGTTGTCCAAAGGGAACACGGGCATTGTGCCCAGCCTGACGACTCCCGTCTCGGTACCATAGCCTTGAGTATGGTAGTCAAAGCGCAGGGGAGTCCCCAAGGAACGGTTGAGGTAGCTTCCGGAACTGGTGTAGCTGACCGGAGTCACGGCCCCAGCTCCTGCGGAGGCTCCATCAGCCGGCATGACCTGCGCAGAGAGACTGCCGCTGGAACTGCATATTGAGAGCAGTATGACGACGTGTGCAAACCAGTTACTCAGCAAGAGGCGAGTTGTAATCCTCATGCAATGCTTCTCCTGTCAGGCTCGATCGCGACTTCTCTGTGTGCAGTTCTCAGCGCGCATATCTGATGCGGAGAAGTGTTTCAATACTTCTCGCAGCCCATGTGCGCGTACTGTGCCCCACGAGGTATCACCCATCGAGACAATAATCATGCGAAGATAAGTTGGTAGTAGAAGAGATTCACGCCTCGGACGATTCGAGGCGGGTGGAATCGTAGAAAGTGGCCCTTAGCGCCGCAATAGCAGTTATTGCCGCTCCCAGAAATTTTTCCCGGCGCATGAAAAACGCCCAGGGATTGCAATCCCTGGGCGTTCAACGGTGAAATCGAGAGCCGATTTAAGCGGTGCGCTTGCGATTTCGCAGCGCTAGCATCATCATTGCGCCCGCTGCTAGCAGTAAAGTGTTAGGTTCTGGCACTGCGAGGTCTGTAGCAGTCGAAGCCGCCGGGCCACCACTACTCGAACTTGCCGCTGAGGAATTCGCAGCTGGTGAACTAGAAGCAATAATCGCCTCCGGAGTCGGGACAACAAATGCCCGTTCGATGATTACCAGATGGTTATCTTGCAGCACAGGAATATTGATAGCCCCGAGATTGCCGCCACTTGGATCGAGGTTCTGCTGAGGAAGCGCCATGATTAGATTGACGGTTTCCATATTCACAATTTCAGCAAAAGGGACGAATCCTGAGTCATCCAGGAAGTCGTTGGTATCATTGAGATTAATGAAAAAGCTGCTCGTCCCCGAATTAGGATTCGTGGGATTACCACTCAATGCCAGAGAAACGGTTCCTCGCGTGTTGGAGAGACCTCCGAGATCAAAATCGACCTGGCCATCGCCATCTTCGTCTACGATTACCGGATCAAAGGTTGGCACCGAGGGGAACTCATTGAAACTTTCCGGAAGCGACAAAGTATTTGCCTGAAAGCCACCCATTTGCAATACAAAATTGGTTGCAGCACGGTTGATCACGGTCGTGTCATAACGTCCCGCATTTACGTAAGCAAGGATGTTGTCCACGTTCCCTTGCAGGAACGGATTTCCCGTTGGGTTGAGTCTCATATCAAACGTACCAACGTTCGTATCAAAACGAATCGTCTGGGCCGAAAGATTTGTGGTGGCAAATAGACCGAGGGCAAGAGCCCAAGCTAGGTGTCGAATCATGGGGGGTTTCACCAGGGTGAGGAAAGAGGTCTCTCGATTGTTCCGATACCTCCACCCTATTCACGACTACAGAAAACGTCAAGAAAATTGCCGCTTCTGAATGAGCCGGGCCGTCCCCGGCCCCGGTCTTTTCCGACATCTGGCACAAACAGAAATATCCAAATTGGTCGGGGCCGGCCCAGCTCTCCTTATTCATGAATTCGCTACAATCCGATTGAAATGCAGTCGCACCTCTCCGGCGACCACCCGTCTGACACCTTCCACGAGACACGCCGGTTCATTTTCTTCCTGGCCGCGGCGGACAATTTCGTCAATCGACGTCCCAGGCGACACACTGAAAGTCGATTGGTTGATAATCTGATTCCCCGCATCCAGTTCCGGAATGATGAAGTGGCATGTCGCCCCGTAGGTGAGCATCCGCACGGCGTAGGCATCGTGATAAGGTCGCATTCCTGGAAAGCTCGGAAGCAAGCCATGGTGCAAATTGATAATCCGCCCGCCGGCATACTTCCATACGCTGGCAGGTGGCAAAATCCGCATATACCTAGCTAGCACCACGTAGTCGATGTTCTGCTCGTCGCAGATTGAGACCAGACGCTCGTCGTCGGCATTGCCCTGGTCGTCTCCGATGGTGAACCATGGCACGTCAAACTCTTCTGCCAAGGACCGACAGGCCTGACGATTGCTAATCATCACCGCCGCTTCGGCATTAATTAGCCCGTTATGAATTGCTGTCAATACTGCCCGAGGCGTTTCGGTGCGATAGGTTGCGCAGATTGCTAGCCGAGGCTTACGACCGACAATATCCGGCGACCAGGTACGAATAGAAAGACCGGTACGGTCACTAATATCTGCTGCCGCCGCGTGGAGTTCGTCCGCTCGTCCAGGGGCCAATTCAACCCGCGTGAGCATCGAGAAGAGCGATTCTTCGTCGTGATCGAACATCTGGATTTCCGAGATGTTTGCTCCCAATTCCGTCACGCAGTGGACGATGGGGTCGGCCAAGCCACGATGATCTGGCCCAACGGCGGTGATGATGTATTGCATAGGAAAGCGTCACTAATTGATATCACTAGTTTATTGAGACGGGGTTAACTCAGCATAATTCATCGTCGTTGGCATGTCAGCGGGGAAACACAAAGTAGGAGGCACCCTCTGTGTGCAGTTTGGAATCAAGCTACATCACAGGGAATGTGACTGCTAGTTTAACCGCTACAACTTGGACAATCCTCATCCAAATAATTTGCGATCCCTCATTCTAAGACCTAACCTTTCATGGGTTTTTTCCCTACCGCTACTGCGGACATCGCCCCCGTTGTCCACTGTCAGTACTAGCAGTACCCCGCCGTTCCCACCTACCCCACAATTGCACATGAACACTCCCGCAGAAACTCTCGATATGGCTTCCTCCGATGAGTCGCACTCAGACCCTTCCAGCAACAATCTCGAAGCACTGCTGGATCGCATCAACCGGCTTGCGAGTGGCGAGGAAGCGGTTGAAGCGCAACCTGAACAACGAGCTGTAACTGAGCAATCTCAGGTCGCTCCAGAGAGACCACGCCCCATCGTTGTTCCTCCGGTCCACAATTTCGAAGATGCAGGCAGAGAGCGCAAAGAGTGGTGTCCTCCGGAGCCCAAAACACTAGCTCAAGCAGGGATCAGCGAAGGCCAACTCGAACACTTGGCCATTAAATGCCTGGGGGCATGTGGGGACTGCTCAGGTCACGAACTCGCCGAACACCACACGGTTCCCTTCCGTTTGATCGAACCTGTCCTGGCGACGTTGAAGCAAGCTCAGTTGGTCGCTTACCGCGGATCGGCTCCGATGAACGATTATGTTTATCAGCTTACCGAAATGGGCCGGGAGCAGGCGAAAAAGCTGACCGAGTATTGTAGCTATTTCGGCGCCGCGCCTGTTCCCCTCGAACACTACATCGAAAGTGTCGCCGAGCAGACACTCACCAAAGTTCACCCAACCAGAGGGGATCTGGAACGTGCCTTCTCCGATTTGCTTGTGAATCAGAACATGCTCAGACGCTTGGGACCTGCGGTGAACTCCGGACGTGGCTTGTTCCTGTTTGGATTTCCAGGCAACGGAAAAACAAGTATTGCTGAGCGGGTCACAAAGGCCTTCGGTGACACTGTCTGGATTCCGCGCGCGATTGGCATCGATGGCGAAGTCATGCGGGTTTTCGATCCAGCGCTTCACGAAGAGATACCGTTAGAAATGGCTGCGGGCCCCTTGCACGCCCGGGAGATCGATAAACGTTGGGTTCGCATCCGTCGGCCAACGATCGTCGTCGGTGGCGAATTGACTATGGATGCACTGGAAGTCAGTCCTGGAACCGGCAACAATGTCAGTGAAGCACCACTACAACTCAAAAGCAATTGTGGCACATTGGTCATCGACGACTTCGGACGTCAAAGAATGACGACCGACGTGCTTTTGAATCGCTGGATCGTGCCACTGGAAAAGCGGTACGACTTCCTGCGACTTGTGAATGGCAAGAAGATTCAAGTTCCCTTCGATCAGTTGATTATTTTCTCGACGAACCTCGAGCCAAAAGACCTAGTCGATGACGCCTTCCTTCGCCGTATTCCGTACAAAATCGAAGTGCCAGATCCAAGCGAAGAGGAATTCCGCCAGCTGTTCAAGATCATGGCACCGATTCTGGGAATGGAATACAACCAGGACTCGGTGGACTACTTGATCGCTACGCACTACCATCCCATCAATCGGCCGTTCCGCTGTTGCCAGCCTCGCGACCTACTTTTGCAGATCCGCAATTACTGCAACTATCTGGATACCATGCCCACCATGTGCCGCGAGTATTTCGACTACGCCGTCGAAAACTACTTCGCCGTCATGTAGGTGACGCTCAGCTTAGTGCGCCTGTCATTCCGAAGGAGCCTTGGCGACTGAGGAATCCAGGTTGACCCATCACAGGTACTCTATATGTGATGGTGTTGCTATCCAGATCCCTCTGGTCGCGGAACTCCCGTCGGGATGACGAGACGCAAGAAAACCCTCGCCAGTCGATTAACTGGCGAGGGTCTTTCACTCTCAATAATAGCCGTCGCCGGAAGGCGAGGGTCATAAGCCTCGGATCAACCATCGCCTGCCGGCGACGGCTACCAAGGACTCATCTGCCACTATTTGGCAGGGACCGAGTGCCAACCAGCAGCGTCGATTTCTGCTTGGCTACGCTTGGTCGTTGTGGTACTGATATTGTCTGTCGTCACAGGCTTGCTATAGACGGCCGTCCAGACATCAACGCTCGGCGAGCGATTGATGGGTTTGGCTCGATTCGAATTATTCTGGGCTGTTCGATCTTGAGGATTAAACAGCTTTGGAGCTTCGAAGTACGTACTCGATTCTGATGGCCCTGGATCGTTCTGAGGAACAACGTCATCACTTGCAGGATCACTTGCAGGAGGATAGTCCGAACGCAGCGGAGCGGCCTCCTGAGGGGTCAGAGCTGGGGCAGACATCTGCGAGGAACTCGATGAACTGCTCGGTGTGGAGTAAGTGATCGAGCTACCACTTCCAGAACAGCTTGAGCAGGCAGGCTCAGCAAAAGTTGCTTGTGAGACGCTCGACGCACATGAAGAACAAGGGGCACAACTCGAACAAGCAGAGCAAGGGGCAGGGGCGCTACAGGCTGAACAACTGCTAGTAACTACCGGACTCCCCACAATCACCGGACGCATCAGTACCTGGCGTTGGCCAAGGGGAGCAAATGCCGTCACGTGATTCACAGAGGTTACTGTGGGAGCGAATCCCGCCGTCTGGACAGGTGCAAATCCTACCGTCATGGGGATAGCCGTGGACGCAGTTGGCGCAAACCCAACCGTGGTTGGGGCAAAAGCGGTCGTCACAGTCGTGGGAGCAGAAAACCCCCAACGTCGCATTCGCCAATTATCAAGCATCCTGCCTGGATACCATCTGTTGTCAGGCGTAAAAGTCACTACGGTTGGCTGTACCACTGGTGAAAAAGCCACCACAGGGGTTGGGCATGTGCTGCATTGAGCTTTGACTGTACTCTTCTCCAGAAGAGTCAGTGCCATGAGACACAAACAAATAGCCGCGGGCTTCAAATAGCGTTTCATCTTAATCTCACAAAAAGAGGTATGGGGGATCATTGGCCCCTATCTAATGGTTTAAACTCCAGGACCCTTGGTTGGCAAGGATTTTTTACCTTTGTTCCTCAATTTGGCGAGGAATTTAAGTTAGCGTGACTTTGCGACCTGGGATAAGTTGGCCGGAGGAGTAGCTTTTTTGGTTGCCAGTGGTGCTATCACACTTGCTGACTTTCAAAATAGTTAAACAACTCTAACCCATAGTTAGCTCACAGGCAGTAATAATTGATGAGTGTTGAGAAGATGCAACTCTATGTCGAAAAAGTTCACCCTGCAAATCGCGAATGATGCAATTTCTCTACGAAATTGGTCCCTGGTTCGTTCAAACGATTTTATTGACTGCCAGCAGAAGACATTCGAGTAGCTGAGGGCATGTGGCAGGAATACGAAATCTACGTGAATGGTAACAATAGTTTATTACCTGCCCTGAATGTTCGACATCTGCTGATTTGCTGGTTGTTGCCTACCCCCATGCGTTGCGACAACATTTTCGCGAAGAGGCGTACATCGAGCCGCTGCCCGGGTATGATGGAGAACAGCTTCCAGGCTCGCATTTTGCCTGGATACCTAGCTGGTCAGATCCATAATTCCATAATTTGCTCAACCTTTGGAATCGCGCGGGTGCGCTGAAAGATACCGTGTGGATACTGGATGTCCATGCACGTGAATAATTGGAAGTCTGCGGTGATCAAGTCCACGCCTCTTGCTTCTTCCTATCGATCTCTACTGCGCTGGAGCACGGTGGCCTTTGTTCTATTCTCACCCTGGACGGTGACTCTCGACCATGGGATCTCTGCCCTGCCAATCCTACTCCTGGCAATTGGTTTCCTGCTCCCCATGGAAGTCACCGCCGAGGTCATCGAAGAGCCATTCGGCAAAGAAGCCGATGATCTGCCACTAGATAGAATCTGCGACACAATCGCGGCTTTCGTCGAAGAAACTCTCGGCAGCGCTACCTAAGTATTAGAAACGCAAGCACCTGACCTTGGCTTGCAAAGCCTAGCGCGGCATTTGCGGCCGATGAAACCCAATCTGGGCTAGCGCGTTGTAAACCTCGTCGAGTGTCTTCTCGCCAAAGTTGGAGATGCTTAGCAAGTCTTCGCGGGTGCAGTGCAGCAAGTCGTCGACCGTGAAGACTCCTTTTTCTTCGAGGCAGTTGGTCGTGCGGACGGCAAGGCCGATTTCGGCGGTGCTCATCTCAAGGCGATCCTTCATGCCCTGGTTGGCAAGTTCAGCTTGATTCAGTGGAATGCGGGTCATCGAGGGGTCCCTCCCTGGGGGTGTGATGTCTAGTGAAAGGTTGCCACATCTCCGGGCAACCGGATACTCCTTATGGCCGGAAGTATAGCAACAAGTAGCTACTCAATACCAGAAAAAATTCGCTTGAGGGGAAAAATTCTCGACTTCACATTCAGATGCTGTCATTGGCGCACACGAGCCGCGCGGCATAGGATGGAATGATTGCTGGCTTTCGCCGACGGCTAGCAAATTCGTTTCCGGCGAAAGGTAACATGTGGACCCACTCTTCGAAGCACTGAATCCTGCCCAATGCGACGCCGTGAGGCATGTCGACGGACCGATGCTCGTACTCGCTGGGCCTGGCAGTGGCAAGACCCGGGTCGTGACCCATCGCATTGCCCACCTGCTACGGGAGGGGATCCCCGCCTCTCAGATGCTGGCTCTCACGTTTACCAACAAGGCAGCCGATGAGATGCATCAGCGGGTCGAGGAACTGGCACCCGGCCAGCGCGTTTGGGTCAGCACCTTCCATCGCTTTGGGGCTCGGCTGCTCAGGCACTACTCAGACCTAGTCGGTCTGACCCCAAATTTCACGATCTACGACACCACTGACGCCAAGCAAACCCTTGCCAGGGTCATCGATGTGGCCAAGATCAATACGCTCCACTATACCCCGGAGCGGATCGCTCATGCTATCAGCGACGCAAAGAACAAGCTAATCACGGCCGACAAATTCGAACCGCGCCCTGGGAGCCCACTGAGCCAAATTGTTGCCGAGGTCTACCCCGCCTACCAAAAGAGACTAATCGCTTCGTCCGCAGTCGACTTCGACGACCTGCTGCTCCACGTCGCTCAGCTGTTATTTCAAAGTCCCGAGGTCCGCGCTGAGCTGGATGAGCGATTTCGTTATCTGCTGGTGGACGAGTATCAGGACACCAACCATGTGCAATACGTCATGCTCCGTGCCCTCTCGGTCGACTACCCCAATCTGGCAGTGACAGGCGACCCCGACCAATCAATCTATGGGTGGCGTGGAGCCGACATCAAGAACATCCTGCAATTTGAGACGGACTTTCCCCAAGTAAAAGTCGTCCGGCTAGAACAAAACTACCGCAGCACGAAGCGGATTCTGCGCGTAGCCGATGACCTAATTCGCCACAATCTGCGTCGCAAACAGAAGTCGCTCTTCACCGACAACGACGAAGGCACTTCCGTTCGCCTGGTGGAATACGCAAGCCAGGACGCCGAAGCCGCTGGCATCGCCAAGCGAATTGCCGAAGCGATTGAATCAGGTCAGCGTCGCGCTTGCGACTTCGCTATCCTCTACCGAGTGAATGCCTTATCGCGTGCCTTGGAGCGGGGATTACGCGAGGCGGGCGTTCCCTACCAGATCATCCGTGGCCAAGAGTTCTACGGGCGCAAAGAAATCAAAGACGTGCTGGCTTACTGCCAGCTCATCAACAATCCTCGCGACGACCAGGCTGTGCTGCGCACGATCAACACCCCGACCCGCGGCATTGGCCGCAAGACGGTCGATCTCTTGAGCGACCATGCCTACCGCCAAGGGATATCGCTGCTGGACGCGGCCCGCGAGGCTGCCACAATTCCAGATCTTGCCGCCCGTTCTGCGAAGAAGGTTGCCGTTTATGTGGCGCTGATGGAACGCCTCTGTGGTTTAGCCGATAGTGACGTGGAGGAGATCCTCGGCACGGTGCTGGAAGAATCAGGCTATCGGGGGTCTTTGAGCGAAAGCGACAGTGAGGAGGACCTCAATCGCCTGGCGAACATCGAGGAACTCTTGACCGATGCCCGCCAATTTGACGAAAAAAATCCCGGTGGTGGGCAGTTAGAGACTTATCTAGAAAATGCCTGGCTCGTGAACGAGACCGACGACTGGGAGAGCGAAACGGACAAGGTCACCCTGATGACGCTCCACGCGGCCAAGGGTTTGGAGTTTCCAGTGGTGTTTATCGTGGCGGTCGAACATGGCCTGTTGCCGCATGAACGCAGTACCAGCGACGAAGCCCAGATGGAGGAGGAACGCCGACTTGCATTTGTGGGTATTACGCGAGCCGAAGACGAACTCCAACTCAGCTTTGCCGTCGAGCGAGACTTTCGTGGCCAGCGTCGTCACACGGTCCCCAGTTCGTTTTTGATGGAGATACCTCGCGAAGCCTTGCATCTGGAGACTTCTGTGGACCAGATGGAGGATTGGAACGACGAATCCTGGCTCGACGAGGAGCATGATTATTTAGACGTCGACCAATCAGAAGACACCGACGATGTTTCCTTCGATTTCGGCGCGGCAGCCAAACCAGCACAAAAAGAGTTAACTCAAAAATCACCGAACTGGCCGATGGTGGCTGGGCAAATTACGACCGCGGCAGCACTGGCTGGAGAGGTACAAGCCTCTGAGTCGCGGGTTTCGCCCGACGCGTTTTTCCAGGGGATGACTGTGGTCCATCCAGATCATGGCGTCGGCAAGATCGTCGCACTTTCTGGCTCCGGCAAGAACCGCCGAGCGACAGTCCGTTTCGTGACGGTCGGCGAGAAACGCTACATCCTTGCTCACAGCCCGCTGAGGCCAGCAGGGAAGTAGTATTTATTGCACTCCTCTTTGATGCCCGTTTGTGTGGGAATGACGCGATGTGGATTACCACGTTATACTCATCCTCTGAGCAAAGTTCTCTGCCCTCATAGGAGCAATCATTTGACCCAGTTAGTTGGTGTATTCTCTGTTCTCGTTGCCCTGACCTTGTCGCTGATGGTTACGCGTGTCGCCGCCCTAGCGCTCATGTTTACAGGCCTGTCGCGGGAAGCGGCTAAGTTCCAAGCTCGGTCTGCATTCACCGGAGTGGGATATACTACCGTCGAGGCGGAGAATACCGTCAATCATCCTGTTCGCCGTCAAATAATCATGTTGCTCATGCTGTTGGGTAACATCGGCGTGGCGACGGTCATTGCCACGATCATGGTATCTGTTGGTGGAGCCATTGGTACAAGTTGGCATCAACAGCTGCTTGCTCTGGCAGCCTTAACTGGAGGGTTGATTTTACTTTGGTTTTTCTTCTCCAGTCGCTGGGTCGAGCGACATATGAACCGCATCATTGCCTGGGCGTTAAAGACGTTTACCGATCTCGATGTCCGCGACTACGTGGCCCTCTTGGAGCTTTCGGGTGGCTACGCGGTGAGCGAAATGATCGTCGAGCCGCAAGACTGGCTAGCCAATAAGCCGCTGATGGAACTGCGTCTGTCGGACGAGGGAATCCTCATTCTGGGAATTCGGTCTCCCGAAGGAAAATTTCATGGTACGCCACGAGGCGATGACAGCATCCAAGTCGGTGACACCTTGATCGTTTACGGCAATATCGAGGACATTGAACAACTTGATCGCCGCAGAGCAGGGGGCCGGGGCGACCGCGAACACCGCGAAGCTGTCGAAGAGCAGGAAGAATTAGAACAGGAAGATGCCGAGTGGCGCGAAAAAGAAGAAAGTCTACAAAACGAATAGCCTCGACTCTACGGGTCGCTGGAATCAGAATCATTCGAAACGAAGTGTCAACTGAAACCCAACTGGAAACAAAATGAACGATTATTTCCGACAAGTCTATGCCTTCAATCTTGGCTACTGCGAAGCCCTGCTTAAGGACATTCCTGAGGCAGAGATGCGCGCCCAGCCGTCGCCAGGAATTAATCCACCGGCGTGGCTTCTGGGACATCTGGCCATCTGTACCGACTTCGCTCTTGAACTGATGGGAGGGATGAAGCAACTTCCAGAAAAATGGCACAAAGAATTTGGTCCCCAATCGCTGCCACTTTCGAAGGAGTTTCCGTACCCCACGAAAGACGAACTTTGGCACGCCTATTCAGCCGGACATGCCGCCGTGACTGCACTCAGCACCGAGGTCCCCACCGACATGTTGGAGCGTCCCAACCCGCTTCCCTTTGAGTTTCTCAAAAAAATGCTGCCAACGACCGGCGATTTAATCGCCCATCTGATGAGCACGCACGAGGCATCTCACTTGGGGCATCTCTCAAATTGGCGGCGCCAGATGGGCCATCCACCGCTCTTTTAGTAGAGCGATTGAACTTTTCCCAAGCGGGCCCCTACATTTTTTCTATTACATCTCATACACTCGTTTTCAAAGCTAACTCATGTCCGGATTCATCAAACCCGAAGGGATTCACCATGCCGACCGTTGCCGAGGAACGAGTTCTTGTCCTGCCTACTAGCGAATTTCATGAGCTGGGACATTTTCAGGGGTTCTCTCCAGATCTGAATACCTATTTGCCAGCGCTTCTCGAGAGTCAGAACTTGAGCTATCGGCCCCGCAGTGAGATGGAACAGGACCCCAGTTTCAAGCAACTGATCCCCTACATGGTCTTTCGTTACACCGATGATGATGGAGTGCCCTGTTTGTTCCAATACACCCGCGGGGGAGGGCAGGGCGAGAAACGGCTTCACGCCAAACGAAGCGTGGGCATTGGCGGACATATCTCGACCGACGATGCCGATGCCGGCAGCATCGCCGACGTCTACCGTGTCGGCATGCAACGCGAACTAGCCGAGGAAGTCGCCCTCGAAACCGCTTACACCGAAGAATGCGTCGGCCTGATCAACGACGACGAAACCCCCGTCGGCGAAGTACATCTCGGGGTCGTACATCTGTTCGACTTGGCCGAGCCACTCGTCCAACCCCGCGAGACAGAGATTCTCAACGCCGGATTCCGGCCCATCGCCGAATTGCTCAACGAACTGGACGAATTCGAATCATGGTCGCAAATCGTGGTGCGGGCATTGTTTGGTTGAGTACTTGTCGTTCCGCAAGGAGCAACACGACCTAAGTGATCGGGGTATACCCATCGCTTGCACCCCATGCCTTCTGGTTTTTATTGCCAGTTACTTCCAGGACCAGAGGACACAGTCGTTTTGTATTCCGTTCTCACCAGTTATAATGAATGACTCGCCAGATCGGGAGTAGTTTCCAGGCTATACGCCTTGGAAAACCCAGGCTTGGTTATCTTGCCCCACCTCAACTGTTGGAACGAGTGGCTAATGCGAAGACTCATCATCTGTTGGTTCGCCCTCCTGCTAGTTGGAGTCGAACCATGTGTCTTTTCACCGAAGTGCTTGGCTAGTCAACTATCGTTTCCAATGGAGAAGATCCTGCCACCTTCGCCGGTAGGGAGCGGGCTTTTCGGGGGCGAGGTCGCCTTGCAGGGGCAGCAACTTATCGTTTCCGAAAAGCGACTCGGTATTTACGGAGGGAGTGCCGACGTGTTCCACCTGTCTCCTGCTGGAGCGAATTTTCAGGCAACACTTATTGCCCCCAGCTTCACGGCGGACTTCGGAATCGGCGTGGCCATCAGCTATGGCAATACTTCTACTCCCTCTCGGGCCATCGTCGCAGGGAGAGACGCCGCATATGTCTTCACTGAGGGTTCATCAGGCTGGGAGAATCAACCTACTGGGCAACTCAGTTGGGGTGGTGGACTCGTTGCGATCGATGGCAACGTGGCAGTGGGGCATGGAGCCCCTGGCACCGGGACGATGGTCGTCCACGAATTTACTGAGACGTTAGCCAATCAGTGGAAGCCAATAGCTACTCTGGTGGGTGGCAATGAAGGCTTTGGCGGTGGAGCTGTTTTACAGAATGGCACCGCTGTAATCGCTTCTCCAACGGAAGACGCCGGTTCGACAAACAGTGGTGCGGTGTACGCTTACCAAGCAATTAGCGATACTTGGCAGGCAACCGACCGGCTCGTCCCCTCTGATCCTCTTTTTCGTGGCGGTTTTGGCACGGATATTGACCTGGAGGGGGATACATTAATGGTGAGCAGAGTTCTTGGCGGACCCAGCAAAGATGGCCCCCAGCCAGGGGTCGTCTCTGTTTATGAGCGGTCCGGTACAGATTGGATAGAGACACTACGTCTCACATCCTCAGATAGTTTCGCAGGAGATGGCTTCGGATCTCGAGTAGCAGTTTCAAGAAACTTCGCAGCCGTCTTGGCGACTGGTCATGCAGAAGGACGTGTCTACGTCTTCCGAAGACAGTCGGCCGGGTGGAATGAGCTGGGATGGGTCAGCACTGGTCAGCCATTTAGCTCCTTATACGACCAATTTGGAGTCTCACTTGACCTCGACGGTTCCACGCTTGTGGTGGGAGCTCGTCTTGACGATGAAGCAGGTGATCAGGCTGGCGCAGTTTATAGATTCACAATTCCGGAGCCTTCGAGCATGGCATTATCTGTCCTTGGAATCTCTCTTCTAGCAAGCCGATCGTTGAGAAAAATCGGTAAGGCAAAGAATCCCAGGATAAGAATTGAACAATTTTGATACCTTGATCGAAGGCTCTCGCTGTGACCATGATCTGCGTATACAAGCATTATGACCCTCATTAGAATAGAAATCACTCGCGCTGGGCATTCTACAATGGTGGATCATCAATGCGGTATCTGATGTCAGCGTTCAAGTCCTTCAAACCAAGATCGTGGATCGGTCAAAGCCATTCCACCGGTCGAGGGCTTACTCGCTCGCTTCGCATTGAACCCCTGGAATCCCGCCGACTACTCGCAACTTTCGCCGTCGCGAATCTCAACGATGCGGGATTAGGCAGTTTGCGCCAAGCGATCGACGATGCTAACCAAAATCCTGGGTTCGATTCCATAGACTTGAGCGCGGTATCGGGGACAATCTCTCTCACTTCCGGTGAGTTTCTCATTACCGACTTTGTCTCGATCGAGGGTCCTGGCGCAGATACCTTGACGATCGACGCCCAAGAGAATTCGCGAATCTTTCACCTTCAAACACCCACAGGCAACAACTCCGTCGCAGGACTTCGTCTGGTCAATGGGCTTACAACCGGTGCTGATCAACCGGGAGGTGCAATCTACTCAGAAACGTTTGGCGTACTCACGCTCAACCGAATGGAAATTTTCAGTAGCGGCACCGAGGGAGACGACTCGCCGGGAGGTGCCGTATATAGTAAGCGGAGTGCGACGGTGACTAACTCTGTGATCGGCAATAGTTTTACCAGGGGCGCGGATTCACCTGGTGGCGGTATCTCGGCATGGTTTGACGAAGTGCAAATTAACGATTCTACAATCTCCACTAACAAGACTGAAGGACCGCGTTCGGGCGGCGGTGGCGTCTATAGTCGCTTATCTACCAGGTTAGAAGATGCCTTGGTGAGTGGCAATACGACCCATGGCCACAACTCGCGTGGCGGGGGAGTGTTCGCACCAAATACATCGGTCGCGCTATCTGAAATCAGGGATAACCACACTTACGGCGAATCCTCCGAAGGAGGCGGGATTTATTCGACGATGAGCTCCTTGATCGTAGAATCACTGCTCCAAGGTAATTCGACGACCGGCGAGTTCTCCACGGGCGGAGGGCTTTTCTTCGATCGGTCACTTTCGCTCGTGGATTCTCAAGTTCTCGCCAACAAGACTCACGGAGATCATTCCGCCGGTGGAGGAATCTTTGGTTCGGACCTGGCAAATATCACCGGGACGACGATTGCCCAGAACGTCACCGAAGGAGAACTCTCACAGGGGGGCGGAATTCGTTTCTTTGGCAATTTTTCCATGACTGATTCTCAGGTCATCGAAAACGGTACGTACGGCTTGAAGGCCGGGGGCGCTGGGATGAGGGTCGACAATCAGGCCACCATTGTCGATTCCAACATCAGCGGCAACGTTATTTACGGTTCTGAAGGATGGGGCGGAGGATTGTTCGTTACGGGAGTGGCCGACATCGCGACTTCCACGATCAGTCACAACGAAAGCCGCGGTTTCCAGAGTGTTGGGGGAGGCATTTTTTCCGAAGCGCAAACCACCATTACGCGCTCTCTAGTTTACGCCAATGCAATCTACGGAGACGATGGTTTTGGGGGTGGTATCTTTCACAATTTGCCGCTCACCCTTGACAACTCGACGGTCAGCGGAAACCTTGCCGGAGGGTCTTCCGAAGCAGGAGGAGGAATCTTTTCCAATGCAAACCTCACGCTCAGACAAAGCACAATAACCAACAATCGAGCGTCATTTCTCGTGGGCGGCGTCTGGAATCAAGAGCACGCAACAATCCTCGAAGGCTCGATTGTCGCGGACAACACGGCTCACTCTGTGGAAAAGGACATGTTTCAGTTCAATGGTTCCATCCAGGCCAATTATAGTCTGATAGGAAATTCGACTGGTTCAACCCTCGGGGGCAATTCGGGAATAGGAAATTTGTTGAACGTCTCTCCACTCCTCGGTCCCTTGGCAGACAATGGGGGACCCACGAAGACCCATGCCCTGTTGCCTGGCAGTCCGGCGATTGATGCCGGCGATCCATCTGTCCAATTTGATCCAGACTCTTTTGATCAACGAGGTCTGGCGCGCGTCGCCGACGGCGATCCACCGGAATCGCTTGTGATCGACATCGGTGCGTATGAGGCACAGATTGCGCCGTCGGCCGATTTTGATTCCGACGGCGATGTCGATGGTCACGATTTCCTCGCCTGGCAACGCGGGTTTGGAAAGTCCAATGCCGTGCCGGCCGATGGCGACAGCGACGACGATGGCGACGTCGACGCGAGCGACTTGGCCACATGGCAACTTACTTACGACGAAGTCGTCAGTCCGATGAAAGATGTGCAGCGAGATGTCTTTTCCGTGGAAAGTCCCGCTTGGGCTTTGAACGCTGCGATTGCGTTGACATATGGCGATGATAAAGAAGGACTTAAGGCAACGCCTATTCTTGAACTCAGCTTTGTGGCTACACAGTCGGAGAAAGTTACCGCACCACCTATGCTACCAGTGCCTACTGGAGAAGGGTACGACCGTCGCACGCTTGCACGCTCTCCTTTCCGACCTGCAGCCAGAAATGTCGCACACGAACTCGCTGCCCAATGCTCCGAACCGTTCTTTGACTACCTGTTATTTAACGCACAAGTTTGACCGGGAGCATCTTGCAGCGACTGGCACTTCAATTGTCCGCGTCGGAGTAGTTTCTTGGGCATGACACCCCCCTTCGAAGAATAGTACAGTAGCAGAGCTCATCAGGAAATTCTGTTGTGACTGTTGAATCTTAGAATGGAAACCGTCCGAATCTCCACAAAATCCTGATAATAGCAATCCACATGTGCGGGTCGGCGTTAGCAGCCGGTAGAAGCGATGCCTTAAAACGTCCGCTATCTCTTAACTCTCGACTTTATGGTTCGCTACAATAAAAAGAGTCATGGCACACAGCACACCCATCTACATGGACAACCACGCCACCACGCGGACCGATCCGCGCGTGGTCGAGGCTATGCTGCCATATTTCTCTGAAGTATATGGCAATCCGGGAAGTGTTGGGCACGAATATGGCGCAGAAGCTCACACTGCAGTGGAACTTGCTACCGCTTCGCTCGCAGCCCAACTCGGTGCTGATCCGCAAGAAATCATCTTCACCAGCGGTGCGACTGAAAGTAACAATCTTGCCATCCGTGGCCTTGCTGAGCGGAACCAGCGGCGGGGAAAACATTTGGTGAGTGTGCGGACTGAGCATCGGGCCGTGTTGGATCCTTTGGAACGTCTCGTACAGCAGGGCTACGAAGTAACTCTGCTGGAAGTTGAGCGACATGGATCCACTCGAGCCGGTTGGCTCGATCCGGAACAGGTGGCCGAGGCGATTCAAGACGACACAATCCTGGTGAGCGTGATGCTCGCTAACAATGAGATCGGTGTTATCCAGCCCTTGGCGGAAATCGCGGCCGTGTGTCGCCACAGCGGAGTTCTGTTGCACTGCGATGCAACCCAGGCTGTTGGCAAGATTCCTGTTAGTGTGCGCGAACTGGGTGTCGATCTGATGAGCTTCTCCGGACACAAGATTTATGGACCGAAGGGAATTGGTGCCCTCTATGTCCGACGGGGTAGTCCCATTGTGCGATTCTCTCCTCAGATCACTGGCGGCGGTCAACAAGGGGGCCGTCGCAGCGGGACACTCAATGTACCGGGCATCGTTGGCATGGCCAGGGCGTTGGAGCTGTGCATTGATGAATTGCCAACCGAAGAAGAACGACTTGCCGGCTTGCGCGACCAATTATTTGCAGGTTTGCAAGAACGCCTCAGCGGTGTCCAGCTCTGTGGTCCCACGCTCGATGAGAGAAATCCGGCTGGGGATCGACTGCGTCTGCCGGGGAACTTGGATGTCGCTTTCGGCGATATCGATGGTGAGGCCGTGTTGATCGAGATGGACAACCTGGCGGTAAGTTCGGGGGCGACCTGCTCGTCGCATGAGCCGGGACCGAGCCATGTGCTGTTGGCCCTGGGGCTCAGCGAAGACCTGGCCCGCAGTAGCCTGCGTTTTGGCCTGGGCCGATTTAATACCCCTGCGGAAGTCGATTCAGCGATAAAATCCGTCACCTCTGCCATTGAAAAACTGCGAAAACTGGCCGGCTGAGCGGGTTCGCCTTTTCTTTGCGGAGTTTTTGCTATAATTTAGGGAGTAGTCGAGAGGCGACTACAAACGACCAAATTTCCCTCCCCCATAGCTAGGATTCCTAAGATGAGCATTGTCTTGACCGAAAACGCCGCCAAAGAAGTCAAGCGGATTATTGAAGACCAGAAACTCGAAGACGACACACTGCTACGAGTAGGTGTCGCCGGGGGTGGTTGTAGTGGGTTTAGCTATTCGCTCGGTTTCGACCGTGCCTACGATGAAAAAGCTGATTCGAAATTCGAGTTCCACGGAATCCCTGTGGTTGTCGACAAGAAGTCTGCCCTCTACTTGGACGGCACAACGGTCGATTTCTATGAAGGCTTGGAAAAGCGCGGCTTTACGTTCGATAACCCGAATGCGGTAAAGAGCTGCGGCTGTGGAAGCTCGTTCCAAGCGTAGTCGTTCGTCTTGTACGAACTCTGTAGAATTCCCTCTTTCATAGCCGTCGGCGGAAGCCGATGGTTCTTGCGCTACAGCGTTTGCATGCGCATTCGTTACAGCCCGTGCAGAGCCACCACGCGGTGGCAATCCGCCACTTTTGTCGCTCCTCTCCAGGTAGTTTCTCCTGCACCGCGTGCATCTGTAACCTAGGGTTCAGATAGGACATGGACACTCACACTGCAAGCGGTGCGAGCACTCCTCTTATCTGGATGGATTTCTTATGTTAAAGCACATCAAACAATTTCTGAAGAGCGAAGATGGACCAACTGCAGTAGAGTATGCCGTGATGCTCGCCCTGATTGTCGCCACCTGCCTTACATCGATCGGCTTGTTGTCGAATGAAACGGCAGCCAGCTTCGACAACTCCGCATCGCAACTCAATGCAGTACTAGGTTCGTAAGTAGTGACTAAGGCGGAAAGACAAGAGTCCAGAGCCATTCTTCTGGCTTTCGTCTCTTGACTCTCAGTTCTTAACTACACGATCAGCATCGCATCACCGTAGCTGTAGAACCGGTACTCCTCACGGATGGCTTCTTCGTAGGCTCGCCTGACTAACTCGGTCCCCCCCAGTGCCTGCACCAAGAGGAGCAGCGTTGTGCGGGGAAAATGAAAGTTGGTTAGTAGGGCGTCCACGAGTTGGAACTCGTAAGGGGGATGGATGAATAAGTCTGTCTCTCCCTGCCAGGGTCCAATGGATGACGTTTTTTGGCGGTCGAGTTTCTGAGCCGCCACCACCGACTCCAGTACCCGCGTGACGGTCGTACCCACGGCGATAATTCGCCCCCCTTCAGCTCGCGTGGTAGTTAGCTCCTGGGCTGCTACAGTATTGAGTTCCCCCCACTCAGCGTGCATAGGATGCTGTAAGGGGTCATCGACAGTAATCGGTCGAAAGGTACCCAAACCCACATGCAAGGTCACTGCTGAGAGTTCTACTCCTGATTGTTCGAGAGCCCGTAAGAGATCGGGAGTAAAATGCAACCCGGCTGTCGGTGCTGCTACGGCTCCCGGATTGCGCGCAAAGACGGTCTGGTAATCGGCGATGTCCGAGTCCACCATATTTCCCTTGCGGATATAAGGCGGCAGCGGAACGTGGCCGAATTCTTCCAGTAGTTCCAAAGTCGGGCGATCTTCAGTCGGCCGAGCCAGCCACTGTCCCTCTTCAATTTGTTCGAGCAGCCACAGTGTTGCGCGCGTTCTTCCATCGCGATCGACGAGCTTGATCTGCTCAGGGGGATGCAGATGGCCTCGGGTCTTGCAGACTATTCGCCAATCGCCGTTAGAGTTCGCGCCAAGATAAAGCCCTTGCCAGCGGCCTCCAGTACTGTCCCTGATTCCCCTCAGTTGAGCAGGGATTACTTTTGTGTCATTCAGCACGAGCCGATCACCAGAATGGAGCAGGTTCGCTAGATCTCGGATATGATAGTGGTCGATTGAATCGGTACTTCGATCAAGAACCATCAGCCGAGCATCGGCACGATGCGCCAGTGGCTGCTGGGCAATGAGGTCGGCAGGGAGTTCGTAATCGATCCAAGGTTCCATAGTCATCGGCCAAAGGTTTATGTGTCGACTGAAGTGTATCTGCCAATCCATTGCGGGGTAGGCCAATTTGCAAGTCAAGATTCCGAAGAGGTCGGCAAAGCAGGAATCTTGGAATTCTACTCACGACCGCTTAGTTCACTATGTTGCCCAATCGGAGTCTACCCGCATTCGACTAGATGAATAGAGTCAAAATTCGGAGCCCAAGAGCCGGATTGTGATTGATTCCAATCCCCCGGCTGGTTAGCTTGTAAATAGAGTCCCTTGTCGTGATCGCAGCGGGTCACCCCAACTTTTCATTGAAAGGCAGAAACGTTATGGAAACACTCATTCCAATTATTGTCCAAATTCTTGGAGGTGGCGTCGGCGGAAATATCGTCGGCGCATTGCTAAAGAACGTGAACCTCACAAAGCTTGTGCAAACAGTCGTCGGCATCGTCGGCGGTGTGCTGGGAGGTCAGGCTGCCGACTGGATGGGAATTCTCGAATCGGTTCTAAATAGCGGCGGCGCTGGCGCAATTCTTGGAAACGCCGGTACCTCGGGAATTGGCGGGGCAGTTCTCGTCGCTATCGTGGGCCTCATCAAGAAAGCCATGGCAGGAAGTGCCAGCTAGTTGGCTCTCTTGTTTCATGATTCACCAATCCCCCTCTCCCGCGTTCAGTTCAATGAATTGACGGGAAGGGGGATTGGCAATTCGTTAGCTCAACTTTCTAGGACCCTCGCATATCCTATCCGTGCCATTGGTATTGATAGGATTCCTCATATGCCTCTCTGGCAGTGTCTAGTTCAGACTCTGTAACTTTTGTTGCAACTCGGGCCAAATTCAAGACCCTTTTTCTCTTTGCGACGTACTAGCACTTACCGCAATTGCCGCGGGGGTTGATTGCAACAAAACGTCAATTGGAGGTTGAGATGAATCTCATAGCACAGATCCGAGAATCCCGCATAACGAGTACTGTGGCAAAACTTTTCATGGTTGCCGCTGTGCTAGGAGTCTATACAACTGAAAACGTTTCGGCGACAGACACCGTCAACCCTGCGATTGCAGCGGCACGCGATCTTTCTGGCGCTTTCAGGGCTGCAACCGGTGAAGTCATGGACGCGGTTGTCGCAATCGAGTCAAGGAAAGAAGAGCAAAGTGCTACTCAAGATCAAGGCTTGCCAAAGGGCGAGAACCCCTTCAAAGGCACTCCGTTTGAAGACTTATTCAATGAAGGGCGCAGGCAACAGCAAGCCGTTCCACACCGCAGCCAAACGGGTATTGGATCGGGTGTGCTAATTCACAAGTCGGGACTCATTCTGACAAATAACCATGTTGTTGATGGTGCCGATCATGTGATTGTCCGACTGCATGATGGTCGCGAATTCAAGGCGGTTGATGTGAAAACGGATCCAAAAACCGACATCGCGATCGTGCGAATCGAATCCGACACGGACTTTCCTTTTGCCAAACTTGGCGATAGCGATGTCGTTGAAATCGGCGACTGGGTTCTTGCCTTGGGGCAGCCCTTTGGACTAGAGAGCACTGTCACTGCGGGGATCATCAGTGCAAAGCATCGCGGCATTGGCATCGCCGCCCGTGAGAATTTTCTGCAGACCGATGCAGCCATCAATCCCGGCAACAGTGGCGGTCCCCTTGTAAACCTGGATGGCAAGGTCATCGGAATCAACACGGCCATTTCCTCTTCAGGGGGAGGGAACGACGGAATCGGATTTGCGATTCCCGTGAACATGGTCAAATGGGTTGGCAAACAACTTGTGGCCGATGGAAAGGTTCGCCGTGCCTACTTGGGTGTTGGCATCCAACCCGTAACTGCCGAATTGGCCAAACAGTTTCATGTTGGTCCGCGTACCGGGGTCCTGATCAACCAAGTCCATGCCGACACACCAGCCGAAAAAGCAGGCCTCCAATCCGGTGACGTCATAGTTGAGTTCTCAGGAAAAGCGATCACCGATCCCCGTGAACTTCAACTCCTCGTCGAATCTGCAGACATGGAGAAGAGCCACTCGTTGAAGGTCATCCGAGATGGCAAGTCGATCGAGTTGTCTCTGCGTCCCGAGGTTTTGCCAGAAGATCTGAGTGCGGCGACTCCAACTCCAAAAGATGCGGAATCCGATCAGCTTGAGGAACTTGGCTTGGCCGTTCAGGAACTGACACCGGAAATTGCAACGCAACTTGGGCTGGAAGGAATCGAGGGTGTTCTCATCGCTGACGTTCGTGATGGCAGCCCGGCCCAACGTGAAGGCCTGGAACCAGGAAACGTGATTACTCATGTAAACCGCCAACAGATCAATAGCAAGAATAAATTGATGTCTGAGTTGAAGTCCGATACCGACGAAGAGGGGGTTCTCCTATTCGTCAGGACGAACATGGGCTCTCGCTACGTAGTTTTGAAGAGTTGAACAAAGCAGCCTAATACTAGCTGCAAGCTAGAAATTCTGCCTGGGCCGGCGATGCTATCCTCCCCCCGCGATGCATCGTCGGCCTTTTTTTGCGCGCGAGCATTGAGAAGACTGCCCTAGAGCGATTATGCTAAAGTCCCGGCAAGTGTTTTTTGCCCCAGACAATAATCTTACTCTACGACATAGTATCATGCTCCCCTCCTCTTCAAATTACGAGAAATATCACAGAGTCTTGTCGCAATCCCCCCTCTTTCACGGATGTGACCATCAGTTTTTGCAAGATCGCCTGCTTCATTTGGAGCCTGTCGAACATTCGCGTGGGGATGTGGTCCTTGAAGCTCAGCAAACAAAGGACACATTCTTCATCGTTGTCAAAGGAAGGGTCAAGCTAGTTAGCCGTGCTGAGGCTAACGAAAGAGAGATCACACTGTTTCTCCTCGGCCCCGGGGAAGCATTCGATGTTGTCAGCTTATTAGACCGCCAAGCACACAACCTTTCTGCCGAAGCCTTGGATGATGTGACGCTTCTCTCAGCACCTACCGAAGAAATTCGCAACTGGATCGCGCATCATCCAGAATTCAACCGAACATTTCTCCCCTATCTGGGCCGTAAGATGTCGATGCTGTCAGAACTCGCCAGCGATCTGACATTGCACGACACAGGAATCCGGCTGGCAAGGCTTATCCTCCGTCACGTCGATCCTGAATCTGCTAATCACGAGGTACAACTGATCAATAATCTGTCCCACGAAGAATTGGCCAATATGATCGGTACTGTGCGAGTGGTCGCCAATCGGCAAATCCAGAATCTCAAGCGTCGAGGTATCATCGACGCTCGTCGGGGTAATCTGGTAGTGAAAGACTTGGATGCATTGATGAAGCAATGCGACTTTACCATCCCAATGCCGCCGAGTGAGGACGACTCTCTTGGAGCGTAGTATCCACATCCCAGTATTGTTTGACGAAGTGATCGAATGGTTGGAGCCCTCTGCGGGGAAGACTTTCGTAGACGGAACACTAGGCGGGGGAGGGCACACCGCTGCCATTGCTGAGCGTGTCGGAGGAGAGGGACTGGTCCTAGCAGTCGATCTCGATCCACTGGCCATAGACCGAGCAGAAACTATCTTGGCCGGCAAGCCTATCAAGCTAGTTCAGGCCAATTACGCGGAAATTCCTGAAGTCCTAGCCCAAGTTGAAATCCCCGTCGTCGATGGCATCCTCCTCGACCTGGGTCTCTCCAGCGATCAACTCGCCGACGGCGAACGCGGCTTTTCGTTCCAGACCGGTGGTCCGCTCGACCTGCGTTTCAATCCCGATGAAGGAGAGTCTGCATCTGAACTTCTTGCCCACATTGGCGAAGACCACCTGGCTGACATCATCTACCGGTACGGAGAGGAACGCTGCAGCCGACGCATCGCCAAAAAAGTAGTAGCCACTCGACGCAAAGCACCGATTCAAACTGCCGAGCAACTAGCCGAGTTAGTTAGAAGTTGTGTGCCACGCAGTCATGTCTCCAAGATCGACCCTGCCACGCGCACGTTCCAGGCGCTGAGAATCGCTGTGAACGGCGAACTCGATTCACTGGAATCAGCGCTGAAGTCACTTCCTGATTGCCTCAAGCCTGGAGGCCGCCTCGCGATCATCAGCTTTCATTCGCTGGAAGATCGCCTCGTCAAACATGCCTTCCGAAGCGACGAACGACTCAAA